>NZ_RCNY01000017.1:0-58315 GCF_004307635.1 Pseudomonas sp. Sample_22 | reverse complement strand
GCTCTGCGTCCACCTGTGACGCGGAGCGTCACGGGATTCATTCCCACGCAGAGCATCGGAACGATCGGGCGTGCACATTCACAGCGCAAAAAAAGGGGACGCCGCTGGCGTCCCCTTTTTTCGTTGCGTTCGCAGATCAGAACGCTGGCACTACCGCGCCTTTGTACTTCTCGACGATGAACGCTTTCACTTCCGGGCTGTGCAGTGCAGCCGCCAGTTTCTTCATCGCTTCGCTGTCCTTGTCGTCCGGGCGGGCAACGAGGATGTTCACGTAAGGCGAGTCGCTGCCTTCGATGACCAGTGCGTCTTTGGACGGGTCGAGTTTGGCTTCCAGCGCGTAGTTGGTGTTGATCAGGGCCAGGTCGACCTGGGTCAGCACGCGCGGGATGGTGGCGGCTTCCAGTTCACGGAACTTGAGGTTCTTCGGGTTGGCGGTGATGTCCTTGACGGTCGACAGGATGTTGTTCGCATCCTTCAACTGGATCACGCCAGCCTTGGCCAGCAGCAACAGCGCACGGCCGCCGTTGGTGGCGTCGTTCGGGATAACGACGGTGGCGGTGCTTGGCAGCTCTTCCAGTGTTTTGTACTTGCTGGAGTAAACGCCCAGCGGCTCCAGGTGCACGCCGGCTACCGACACCAGGTGGGTGCCCTTGGCCTTGTTGAATTCATCGAGGTACGGCTGGTGCTGGAAGAAGTTGGCGTCCAGGCGTTTTTCCGCAACCTGTACGTTTGGCTGGATGTAGTCGGTGAAGACTTTGACCTTGAGGTCGACGCCTTCTTTGGCCAGAGCCGGTTTAACGAATTCGAGGATTTCCGCGTGCGGGACTGGCGTTGCGGCGACCGTCAGGGTGTCAGCAGCGTGGGCGGAAAACGCGGCAACGGCAGCGAAGGCGACGAGTAGTTTTTTCATTCAGCTAACTCCATGTGAGGCGCCCGTTTGGCGCCTGCCAGCGAATGGCCGGCTCATGTCTTACTTACGGGAAAAGTGGACGACCAGTTTGTCGCCGACGGTTTGCAGTATTTGCACCAGTACCAGCAGCAACACCACGGTGACGACCATCACGTCAGTCTGGAAACGCTGGTAACCGAAGCGGATCGCCAGGTCGCCCAAACCACCGGCACCGACCACACCGGCCATGGCCGTGTAGGACACCAGTGTAATGGCTGTCACCGTAATCGCGGCGTAGATGCCCGGGCGGGCTTCCGGCAGCAAGGCGTTGGTGATGATCTGCCGCGTGGTCGCGCCCATGGCCTGTGTTGCTTCGATGATGCCGCGATCCACTTCACGCAGGGCGGTTTCCACCAGTCGCGCGAAGAACGGCGTGGCGCCCACCACCAGCGGCGGAATCGCGCCGGCAACCCCGAGCGAGGTGCCGGTGATCAGCACCGTGAACGGGATCATGACGATCAACAGAATAATGAACGGCAGCGAACGCAGGATGTTCACCACCAGCGACAGCATGGCGTACACGCCTTTGGCTTCGAGCAACTGGCGCGGGCTGCAGAGGAACAGCAACACGCCCAGTGGCAGGCCGAGCAGTACGGTGAACAACAGCGAACCGCCGAGCATCAGCAGGGTGTCACCGGTGGCCAGCCAGATTTCGAACCAGTCGATATTGGCGAAGAAACTTGTCAGGGCTTCCATTAGCGCAGCACCTCCATGTGGACGTCGGCGGCGGTGAAGCGGGCGAAGGCCGCTTCCATGTCACCACCGGTCACGGCCAGGGTCAGTTGCCCGTAAGGGATATCTTTGATGCGGTCGATGCGACCGGCGAGGATGCTGTAGTCCACACCCGTTTCGCGGGCGACGGTACCCAGCAGCGGCGCGTAGGTCGCTTCGCCCTGGAAGGTCAGACGCACGATGCGGCCCGGCACGTGAGCGAAGTCGTCACGTTGCTCGCTTTCATCGATGTGCTCGTCTTCCTGTACGAAGCGCTTGGTGGTCGGATGCTTGGGATGCAGGAACACATCGGCCACCGAGCCTTGCTCGACGATCACGCCTGCGTCCATCACGCCGACCTGGTCGCAGACCCGCCGGATCACGTCCATCTCATGGGTGATCAGGACGATGGTCAGTTTCAGTTCGCGATTGATCTCGGCCAGCAATTGCAGGACCGACGCCGTGGTCTGCGGGTCGAGGGCGCTGGTGGCTTCATCGCACAGCAGGATTTTGGGCTTGGTCGCCAGGGCGCGGGCAATGCCGACACGCTGCTTCTGGCCGCCAGACAATTGCGCCGGGTACTTTTTGGCGTGGTCGGACAGACCAACCCGCGCCAGCAACTCAGCCACTCGCCGGTCGATTTCGCTACGCGACAGTTCACCGGCCAGCGTCAGCGGCATGGCGACGTTGTCGGCCACGGTCTTGGATGCCAGCAGGTTGAAGTGCTGGAAAATCATCCCGACTTGCTGTCGGAAACGGCGCAGGCCATTGGCGTCCAGCGCGGTGACTTCTTCGCCGTCGACAAATATCTTGCCGCCACTGGCGCTTTCCAGGCGATTGATCAGACGCAGCAGGGTACTTTTTCCCGCACCGGAATGGCCAATCAGGCCGAAAACCTGACCGTTCTCAATCGTCAGACTGGTCGGATGCAGGGCGGGGATATCCTTACCGGCGACGCGGTAGGTTTTATGGACGTTTTGAAACTCGATCACGTAGCGAACCTTGTGGGGCGCGTTGGAAAAGGGTCAGCGGTTAGCCGGGCGCGCATTTTAGCCTGTCCGTATAGAGGTTCTTAGCATTTATTTCGCATTCATCCAGCCATTTGGCAATAACGCGATCAAAGGTCAGATAAAAGGAACGGCTAAAAACCCCGTCAGTCACTACTTAGGCAACTCGAAAATACCCCGAGGAGATATGCCTGATGAGTACCAAGAAGCCTGCCGCGACCAAGAGCGCGATGGCCGGGACTGATACCCTGGACCGCAACAACAGCAATGCCAAACTCGACAGCCTGGAAAACTTCCGCTCTGACGCCACCGGCCAGGCCTTGCGCACCAATCAAGGCGTGAAAGTCGCGGACAATCAGAACACCCTGAAGGTCGGCGCCCGCGGACCTTCCCTGCTGGAAGACTTCATCATGCGTGAGAAAATCACGCACTTTGACCATGAGCGCATACCCGAGCGCATCGTTCACGCTCGCGGCACCGGCGCCCATGGCTACTTTCAGTCCTACGAAAACCATAGCGTACTGACCAAAGCCGGATTTTTGCAGGATCCCGGCAAGCAGACCCCGGTATTCGTGCGTTTTTCCACGGTACAAGGCCCACGCGGGTCAGGCGATACGGTTCGCGACGTACGAGGTTTCGCGGTGAAGTTCTTCACCGACGAAGGCAACTACGACCTGGTGGGCAATAACATGCCGGTGTTTTTCATCCAGGACGCCATCAAGTTTCCCGATTTCGTACACGCGGTGAAACCCGAGCCGCACAATGAAATCCCAACCGGCGGCTCGGCCCATGACACGTTTTGGGACTTCGTTTCGTTGCAACCGGAATCGGCGCACATGGTGATGTGGGCGATGTCCGATCGGGCGATTCCGAAAAGTCTGCGCAGCATGCAGGGCTTCGGTGTCCATACCTTCCGTTTCATCAATGCCGAAGGAAAATCGCGCTTCGTCAAATTCCACTGGCGCCCCACCGCCGGTACCTGCTCGCTGGTATGGGATGAAGCGCAGAAACTTGCCGGTAAAGATACCGACTACCACCGTCGGGATCTCTGGGAAGCCATCGAGATGGGCGACTACCCGGAATGGGAACTGGGGGTACAAGTGGTAGAAGAAGAAAACGAGCACGACTTCGACTTCGACATTCTCGACCCGACCAAGATCATTCCCGAAGAAATCGTGCCGATCACGCCGCTGGGCAAGATGGTGCTTAACCGCAACCCGGACAATTTCTTCGCCGAAGTCGAACAGGTTGCGTTCTGCCCGGGGCATATCGTGCCGGGCATCGACTTTTCCAACGACCCACTGCTGCAAGGTCGGTTGTTTTCCTACACCGACACGCAGATCAGCCGACTCGGCGGACCGAACTTTCATGAGATCCCGATCAACCGTCCGGTAGCACCGTTCCACAACGGTCAGCGGGATGCGCTGCATCGAACCACCATCGATAAGGGGCGTGCGGCTTACGAACCGAATTCCATCGACGGCGGCTGGCCGAAGGAAACCCCGCCTGCCGCGCAGGATGGCGGCTTCGAGAGCTATCAGGAACGCATCGACGCCAACAAGATTCGCCAGCGCAGCGAATCATTCAGTGACCATTTTTCCCAGGCACGCCTGTTTTTCCACAGCATGAGCAAGCACGAACAGGAACACATCATTGCGGCGTACAGCTTTGAGCTGGGCAAGGTCGAACGGGAATTCATCCGTGCCCGTGAGGTGAACGAGATTCTGGCCAATATCGATCTGGAACTGGCCAAGCGCGTGGCGCAAAACCTTGGCTTGCCGGCCCCGACGGCTGGAACGGTGGAGGTGCCGAAAACCTCTCTGGAGCGCTCGCCTGCGTTGAGCCAGGCCAACTTGCTGCCCGGGGATATCAAAACCCGCAAAGTGGCGATCCTTGCAGCCGATGGCGTGGACGGCGCCGCGATTGATGCCATGAAGAAAGCGCTGGAAGCTGAAGGCGCTCACGCCAAGCTGCTGGGGCCGACCTCGGCGCCGGTAAAAACCGCTGACGGCAAGGCGTTGCCAGTGGATGCATCCATGGAAGGTTTGCCTTCAGTGGCATTCGACGCGGTGTTTGTGCCCGGTGGCGCGGCGTCGATCAAGGCGCTGAGTGCCGATGGCGTGGCGCTGCATTACGTGCTGGAGGCTTATAAGCACCTGAAGGCGATTGCGCTGCACGGTGAGGCGAAGCAGTTGTTGGATGTGTTGAAGCTGGAGGCTGATGCGGGTTTGATCGTCGGGGCGGATGCCAAACTGTTCAAGGCGTTTTTTGCTGCGATCGGTCAGCATCGGGTGTGGGGCAGGGAGCCCAAGGCCAAGGCGATTCCGGCCTGAGGTTCTGTTTCGTTTGAGCGCGCGCCTTCGCGGGTACATACGGTAATGCTGTTCACTTAAGGACGAACCTATTCCCGTGGCGAGGGAGCTTGTCGGATCGCCGCACCGTCCCGCTGGGCTGCGCAGCAGACCCTTTTTGGGCCGCTTCGCGCCCCAGCGGGACGGTGCGGCGATCCGACAAGCTCCCTCGCCACAGGATGTAATGTTCTCTCAAGTGAACAGCATTACGCTCCTACAGGGTTCATTGAAACATTGTAGGAGCTAGGCTTGCCCGCGAGCTTTTCAAGATTTACGAGGGCTAAGTACCATTTGCGCCGGTACGCTGCGCAAAATCTGCCGCTCCAGCTTCAGGTCGAATTGCGGGTCGAGCTTTTTCACGCGTTTGGTCAGCAGGTTTGCCAACCACGGGTAATCATCGGTACGCGGCGCCTGAATGCTCACATCGCACTGGTAATTCACAACATCGGCGGCGATGGCGTCCAGTTGACGACGCAGTTTGCCCATATCGTTGATATTTAGCGCTACCGTGGTGCTTTCGGCCGTTGGGTCGATGACTTTGGCTTTGGGCATGGCTTCCGCGGCTTTGAGTGCTGCTTCGGCTTTTTCCAGTTCCGCTTTGCGGGCCTCAGCGATAGGGCCGTTGACGCCACCGGTCAACGCTGGTGCCTTGGGCATCAACGCACGGGCACGGGCCAGGGCCGTAGCGGCCGCATTTACGTCACCTTTTTGCAGCACGATCTGGCTACGTAGCAAGTAGGCTTCGGCCAGTTGCCGTTGGTATTGCTCAAGGGATTGATCATTGGGCGACTCGGCCTGCAAGGCTGCCAATTGACCTTCGGCCGTGGCCAGCTCACTGCTGGCCAGGCTTTGCTCAAGCTGTGCAATGGCCGTGGCCCGCGCATCCGGGACCTCGGTGGCCGTCGGTGGCGTGCTTTGGCAGGCGCCCAGCAGCAAGGAAAATGCGACAAGGAGCAGATAACGGGCGGCGAACGACTTCATTCCTGCGACTCTCTATTTGCGCAAAAAACGAGCAAGTCTACACCCCTCGACGGGGCAGAACAAAACTCAGCAGAAACAGTGCGGCGGCCGTCACAACAATCGACGGACCGGCCGGGGTGTCCTTGAACCAGGACAGCGCCAGCCCGCCACACACGGCGAGTATGCCCAACAGGCTCGCGCCCAGTGCCATCTGTTCCGGAGAGCGGGCGTGACGTTGTGCCGCAGCCGCCGGAATGATCAGCAACGAAGTAATCAGCAATACGCCGACGATTTTCATCGCCACGGCAATCACCACGGCGATCAGCAACATCAGCGCCATGCGTAAACCCGCCACGGGCAAACCTTCGACCCTTGCCAGCTCCTCATGCACCGTAATCGCCAGCAATGGCCGCCACAAGGTAACCAGCAAGGCCAGCACGGCCGCGCTGCCGCCGAGAATCCAGGCCAGATCGGTCGGGCTGATCGCCAGCAAGTCGCCGAACAGATAGGCCATCAGGTCGATCCGCACTTCGTGCATGAAGCTTAGTACCACCAATCCCAAAGAGAGGGTGCTCGGTGCGAGAATTCCCAAAAGTGTGTCGGACGCCAGCGGCTGGCGCTGTTGCAAGGTCACCAGTAACACCGCCAACAGCAAGCAGCCTACGGTCACGGCGACAGTCGGGCTGACATCCAGCAGGAAACCCAGCGCAACGCCCAGCAACGCCGCGTGTGACAAGGTGTCACCGAAATAGGCCATGCGCCGCCAGACTACAAAGGAGCCCAACGGACCCGCGACTACAGCCAGAGCCAAACCTGCAAGCAGGGCGTAGAGCAGAAAATCAGCCATGCTTGCAGCTATCTCCGTGAACATGGTTATGGCCCGACCCGGGCGCCTTGACGACCGAGCCGTGCAGATCGTGGGCGTGGTCATGATGGTGGTGATAAATCGCCAGACTCTGTGCGTTTTTGCCGAAAAGCTCGACGAATGCCGGATCGCCACTGACCTGTTCAGGGTGGCCGGAGCAGCAGACGTGGCGATTGAGGCACACCACCTGATCGGTAGTGCTCATGACCAGATGCAGATCGTGAGACACCATCAACACACCGCAGCCGTGACGGTCACGCAGACGGGTAATCAGGCTGTAGAGCTCGGCCTGGCCAGCGACGTCGACCCCTTGCACCGGCTCGTCGAGCACCAGCAGTTGCGGCTCACGCAACAGCGCGCGAGCCAGCAAGACACGCTGCATCTCACCGCCGGAAACACTTTGCACCGGGCTGTCGATCACTTGTTCGGCGCCGACTTCCTTGAGCGCGGCCAGGGCCATCGCGCGGTCCACACCCGGCACCAGGCGCAAGAAGCGCAGCACGGAAAGCGGCAGGGTCGGATCGACATGGAGTTTTTGCGGCATGTAGCCCACCCGCAGTTTCGGCTTGCGCCAGACGCTGCCGCTGTCGGGTTTCAACAAGCCAAGCACGGCACGCACCAGCGTGGTCTTGCCCGCGCCGTTGGGACCGATCAGGGTGACGATCTGGCCTGGCTCGACGCTCAGCTCGATATTGTCCAGCACCGATTGCCCGGCAAACGTAACGGCAACCTGTTCGAGTCGGATCAGCGCGTTGCTCATCAAGCCCCCTGGCAACCCGAACAGAGACCGATCACTTCGACAGTCTGGCCCTCAACGACGAACCCGACATCCTCGGCGCTGGCGATAATCGCGTCGCTGATGGATTTCTGTTCGAGCTCAATGGCGGCGTGGCATTCACGGCAGATCAGGAACTGACCCTGATGCGCGTGCTCCGGATGATTGCAGCCGATGAAGGCGTTGAGGGATGAGATGCGGTGAACGAGGCCGTTTTCCAGCAGGAAATCCAGTGCGCGGTACACGGTTGGCGGCGCGGCACGGCGGCCATCTTGTTCGCTGAGCACCGCGAGGATGTCATAGGCACCCAATGGCTTGTGGCTTTGCCAAACCAGCTCCAGCACCCGCCGCCGCAACGCCGTCAGGCGCAGGCCCTGACGTGCGCACAAAGCATCGGCCTCAGACAGAGCGCTATGCACGCAATGAGAGTGGTCGTGGGGACGGCTGGCAATCGGTGTTTTAGGCATGAGCGGCGACGAGGTTTGTGAGAGACGTTATTATGTTACCCGTTCTCGCCTCTTTGAGTGGTCATCGTGTCCCGAATTTTTTCTATCTTTGTCGCATTTATCGCCAGTTTTCTGCTGATGGGTTCAGCACAAGCCGAGGTCAAAGTCCTCACCAGCATCAAGCCGCTGCAACTGATCGCCGCTGCCGTGCAGGACGGCGTGGCGATTCCGGAAGTGCTGCTGCCGCCAGGCGCCTCGCCGCATAACTATGCCTTGCGACCTTCCGACGTACGGAAGGTGCAGTCGGTCGATCTGCTGTACTGGATCGGTCCGGACATGGAAAGTTTCCTGCCGCGAGTACTCAATGGTCGTACTTTGCCTAGCGTTTCCGTTCAGGTTTTGCCAGGGATGAAGCTCCGCCATTTCGCCGAAGATAACCACTCACACGCCGAAGAAGCCGACGAACATGATCATGATCATCGCCCGGGCAGCCTCGACGCGCACTTGTGGCTGTCGCCGATCAATGCCCGAGTCATCGCCACCAAAATGGCGGCTGACCTGAGTGCCGCCGACCCTGCCAATGCAGCGCGCTATCAGAGCAACCTCAAGGCGTTCGATGAGCGTCTGGATGCGCTCGACGTGCGGCTGAAGAAACGCCTGGCAGGCATTGAAGGCAAACCTTACTTCGTGTTTCACGAGGCTTTTGACTACTTCGAAGACGCCTACGGCCTTAAGCACGCGGGCGTATTCAGCGTTGCCGCGGAAGTACAGCCCGGCGCCCAGCACGTAGCGGCGATGCGTGCGCGGTTGCAGGAAGTCGGCAAGACCTGCGTCTTCAGCGAGCCGCCGCTGCGCCCGCGCCTGGCCGAAACCCTGGTAGCGGGCCTGCCGGTGAAATTGGCGGAGCTGGATGCGTTGGGCGGTTACACACCCGCGACGGCTCAAGGTTATGAGCAAGTGCTGGAGAAGTTGGGGAATGATTTGGCGGGGTGCCTGGAGTCGCTTTAATTAATGCAATAACCCTGTGGCGAGGGAGCTTGCTCCCGCTGGACTGCGCGGCAGGCCCCAAGAAGGGGTCGCTTCGCAACCCAGCGGGAGCAAGCTCCCTCGCCACAATTTAAAGAGCGAAAGGCAACGGTGTATTGACCGTCTGCCGCTGTGCCAGGCGCAATTGAAACTCCATCGGGTCGTGAATCAACACGTCCTGCCCGGCGAACGATTCGGCCGCGATCAGGCGCGACAACCAGAACCGCACGCACGCCACCCGCAACAGGGTCGGCCACAACTCGGCTTCGGCCGCCGTGAACGGACGCAGTGCGGCGTAAGCGCCCAACAGCGCTCGCGCTCGCGCTCCGTCGATCAGACCATCGTCATCGGAACACCAGTCGTTCAAGGCAATCGCCACGTCGTAGAGCATCGGCCCCGAACACGCGTTGTAGAAGTCGATCAGCCCGGTCAGGTGCGTGCCCTCGAACATCGCGTTGTCGCGGAACAGGTCGGCGTGGATGTTGGCGCGAGGCAGCGCCAGAATTTTCTCTTTCTGCCGGGTGATTTCTTCCAGCGCCCGCTGCAACAGTTCCTTTTGCTCGGCATTCACGTGCGAAAGGAATTGCGTGCCCTCCTCCAGCATCCAGTCCAGGCCACGATCGGTCTTGCGCTTGATCATGTTTGCAGCTTGGGTGGCCAGGTGCAGATGCGCCAGTAACTCGCCCACTTGCGCGCAATGTTGCGCGTTGGCCTGCTTGATGTGCTTGCCGGCCAGGCGCGGTTGCAACAATGCAGGCTTGCCAGCCAGCTCACGCAACGCCACGCCGTCCGTGGTGCGGATGGCGTATGGCACCGGCAGATCGGCTTGGTGCAACACGTCGAGCAGCTCGATGAAGAACGGCATTTCTTGCACCGGGCCACGCTCGACCAGGGTCAGGACAAACTCGCCCTGCTCCAGGCTGATAAAAAAATTGGTGTTTTCGCTACCGGCGGCAATCCCCTGGAAATCAAGCAGGCGGCCGAGGCCATAAGGGGCGAGAAAAGCTTCCAGCTCAGGCCGAGCCAGGGGGGTGAACACAGACATGTTTAAGCTGCCAGTACGGGCGCTGGTGGGCGCCAATTGAAATTAAGAAACTACTTCCACTCGAAGATCTTCCACGACGGAATCAGCATATCGGGCTGATCCGAGCGGATAAAGTTACCGTCCGATCCATCGGCGCGCACCAGAAAGTACGGTTTTCCGCCCTTCGGCGTGACCTGAATGGCATACAGGAAGCCATTCTGGCGGTATTCCTTGATCGTGTTGTCGCCTTCCGTGCGGATGGTTACATCCGGTTCCGGCGATGGCGCATCGTCCGCCGCCATAACAGCCAATGGAGTGATTGCAAACAAGCCAGCCAGCAACAGGCGATTTAGTGTGCGCATGATAACCTTGTCCCTTTGTCGTCAACGGTCCCGCTATTCTAGCGCCGGACCCGCCGAAAAGGTTGATCCTGCTCATGAGCCAAGCCCCCCTCGTCCTGGTGGACGGTTCTTCTTACCTGTACCGCGCCTTTCACGCGCTGCCACCGCTGACCACGTCCAAAGGCCTGCCGACCGGTGCGGTCAAGGGCGTGTTGAACATGCTCAAGAGCCTGCGCAAGCAGTACCCGGACAGTCCTTTCGCCGTGGTGTTCGACGCCAAGGGTGGGACTTTTCGCGATGACATGTACGCCGAGTACAAGGCCAACCGCCCGAGCATGCCCGATGACATGCGCGTACAGATCGAGCCGCTACACCAGAGCGTGATCGCCCTGGGCTTCCCGCTGTTGTGCGTCGAAGGCGTCGAGGCCGATGACGTGATCGGCACGCTGGCCCGCAGCAGCGCCGCGGCAGATCGCCCGGTGATCATTTCCACCGGCGACAAGGACATGGCGCAACTGGTCGACGGCCACATTACCTTGGTCAATACCATGACCGGTAGCAGCATGGACGTGGAGGGCGTGAAGGAGAAATTCGGCGTCGCTCCCGAGCAGATCATCGATTACCTGGCGCTCATGGGCGATTCGTCCGACAACATTCCGGGCGTTCCGGGCATCGGTCCGAAGACCGCTTCCGGCCTGCTGGTCGGCGTCAACGGTGGCCTGACCGAGCTCTACGCGCAGCTCGACATCGTGCCGACCCTGCCGATTCGCGGTGCCAAGACCCTGCCGGCCAAGCTCGAAGAGCACAAGGAGATGGCATTCCTGTCCTATCAACTGGCGACCATCAAGGTCGACGTGCCGCTGGACATCGGCCTTGATGACCTGAAAATGGGCGCGGAAGATCCAGACAAACTCTACGAGCTGTATACCCTGCTGGAATTCAAAAGCTGGTTGAATGACCTCGATCGCGACGCCAAACGACTCGAACTGAGTAGTGCCGCCGAACCTGCGCCAGTCGCTGATCTGTTCAGCGCACCCGAAGTCGAAGCACCGGCCCCCGTCGCCGAAGCCGCTTATGAAACCATCCTTGATCAGGCGCGTTTCGATGTCTGGCTGGAGAAACTGAACAATGCCAAATTGTTCGCGTTCGACACCGAAACCACCGGTATCGATGCGCAACAGGCGCAACTGGTTGGCCTGTCGTTCGCGGTACAGCCTAACGAAGCGGCTTACATCCCGCTGACCCACTCCTACATCGGCGTGCCCGAGCAACTGGATCGCGATACCGTCCTGCGTGCGCTCAAGCCGATTCTGGAAGACCCGAACAAACTCAAGGTCGGCCAGCACGCCAAGTTCGACATGAATATCCTGGCCAATTGCGCCATCGGCGGCGATCAGGCCAATGGCATCACCGTGCGCGGCATTGCCTTCGATACCATGCTCGAGTCCTACGTGCTCAATTCCACGGCCACCCGCCATGACATGGACAGCCTGGCCCTGAAGTACCTGGATCACACCACCGTGAGCTTCCAGGACATTGCCGGCAAAGGCGCGAAACAACTGACGTTCGACCAGATCGCTCTGGAACAGGCCGGCCCGTATGCAGCCGAAGACGCCGACATCACGTTGCGTCTGCATCAGGCGCTGTTCGAGAAGCTCACGGCGATCCCGAGCCTGGCCAGCGTGCTGACCGACATCGAAATCCCGCTGGTACCGGTGCTGGCGCGCATCGAACGCCAAGGCGCGTTCGTCGACGCTGCGCTGCTTGGCGTGCAGAGCATCGAACTGGGCGACAAGATGGTCGCGCTGGAGCGCGAAGCCTTTGAGATTGCCGGCGAAGAATTCAACCTGGGTTCGCCGAAGCAGCTGGGGGTGATTCTCTACGAAAAACTCGGACTGCCGGTGCTGAAGAAAACCGCCAAGGGTCAGCCGTCCACCGCTGAAGAAGTGCTGGCGAAACTGGCCGAGGACGATTACCGGTTGCCTAAAGTGCTGATGGAATATCGTTCCATGAGCAAGCTGAAAAGCACCTACACCGACCGCCTGCCGGAGCAGATCAACCCTCGTACCGGGCGGATTCACACCTCGTATCATCAGGCGGTGGCGTCTACAGGGCGCTTGTCTTCCAGCGATCCGAACCTGCAGAACATCCCGGTGCGCACCGCTGAAGGACGGCGCATCCGCCAGGCGTTCGTGGCGCCGACCGGCTACAAATTGCTGGCGGCGGACTATTCGCAGATCGAATTGCGGATCATGGCCCACCTCTCGGGCGACGAAGGCTTGATGAACGCTTTCCGCCACAATCTGGACGTGCACACCGCCACTGCCGCCGAAGTTTTCAAGGTCGAGCTTGCTGACGTGACTTCCGATCAGCGTCGCAGCGCCAAGGCGATCAACTTTGGCCTGATCTACGGCATGGGTGCGCAGAAACTCGGTAAAGACATTGGCGTCGATACCAAGACTGCCAAGGCGTACATCGATACGTACTTCGCCCGTTACCCGGGTGTTCGCCAATACATGGACCGCACCCGTGCTCAGGCGGCGGAGCAAGGTTATGTGGAGACGTTCTTCGGACGTCGCTTGTACCTGCCCGAGATCAACTCCAATAAACCACAGGAACGCGCCGCCGCCGAACGCACGGCGATCAACGCACCGATGCAAGGTACGGCGGCGGATATCATCAAGAAAGCCATGGTGGCCGTGGACGAATGGCTGTCTTCGTCCGGCCTCGACGCCAAAGTCATTCTGCAAGTGCACGATGAATTGGTTCTTGAAGTACGTGAAGACCTGGTCGATCAGGTCAGCTCTGACATTCGTAAGCACATGAGTGGTGCCGCGCAGCTCAATGTTCCACTGCTGGTGGAAGTCGGCGTAGGTAATAACTGGGATGAGGCGCACTGAGCCAATGAAAAAAGAGCCACGCCTGCTGCGGCATAGTGCCGCGGTGGGCGGTTCGAAGAGCGCTTAGTCCGGAAAATGCTCGGGGTTATTCCAAAGCATTTGAAAAAAATCTGAACTAATCTGGAGAAATGCCACTCAGAGTTACTGAATGGCTGGTGAAGCCCTTCGATGCTCCTATGTTGTGTTAAGTGTTGGCAGATATCTGGACCCCGCCCTAGCGGTCTAGAACTTGAACCCCGGAACTTCCCCCTCCCCATAGAAGTCCGGGGTTTTTTTTGCCCGTAGAAAACTGCCTGAGCGCGCCACAGGCAGTTTTCGACGCTTACTGGGCCTCGGCCTCGGCACCCTTGTCGGCCAGCTCCATCCAGCCTGCCAATACCGTGTAGGCCTCTTCCAGGCCCAGGCGTTTTGGCGCCGAAAAGAGCTGGATAGTCACCAGATCACCCCAGCCCTTGCGGATTTCCGACTGCACTTTCAGCAGTGTGTTCTTGGCGGCGCCGTAGGTCAGCTTGTCGGCTTTGGTCAGCAAAATGTGCATCGGCATGCCAGCGGCTACGGCCCAGTCGAGCATGAGCAGGTCGAAATCGGTCATTGGATGACGGATGTCCATCATCAGAATCAAACCTTTCAAACTCTCGCGACCGCCCAGATAGGCTTCCAGGTGACGCTGCCAATGTTGCTTGAGCGGGATCGGTACTTTTGCATAACCGTAGCCCGGCAGGTCGACCAGACGGCGTTCATCGTCTAGCTTGAAGAAGTTCAACAGCTGTGTGCGCCCCGGAGTTTTCGAGGTACGCGCCAGGCTGGCGTGGGTCAGGGTGTTGAGAGCACTCGACTTGCCGGCGTTGGAACGCCCGGCGAAGGCGACTTCGAAGCCCTCGTCATCCGGACATTGGTCGACTTTGGCGGCGCTGAGCATGAAGGTGGACTGTTGGCACAGACCGAGGATGGGATTCTTGAGTTGCATGGGATTTCCGATGTGGGCGGCGCCAGGAATGGGTGCGGCAAGCAGTGTCGCTTCCGTTTCAGTGACGCCAGTATATAATGCCGCAGATTTTGTGTGCGCTTTGTCCCAACGCAGGATGAAGTTCACGGGAGCGATAGACCTTGATTGCGCATTAGAACGCAGAACGCTCTCAACCCTGAAAAGGTCGTTTTATGACGAAATGGCTGCTAGCTGCCGGTGTCCTGATACCGCTTTACAGCGCTCAGGCTACACAGGATCCGGAAGCTGTGTACAACCGTGTTTGTGGTGCCTGTCATTCCGGCCAACTACCCATGGCGCCCCGCAAGGGCGATCAGGAAGCTTGGACGCCGAGGTTGGCGAAAGGTATGGAGACGCTGGTGCAACACGTGACCCAGGGTTTCAAGGCGATGCCGCCGCGTGGTTTGTGCATGGACTGCAGTGCCGAGGATTACCAAGCCATCATCCAGTGGATGAGCGAGTAAACCCGGTCCATAACTCTTAACCCTTAGCCGTAGTTGGATTAGCTGATGAAGAAATTGATCGTGAGTCTGCTGTTGACCGTGGGCATCTCCGGCATGGCCAATGCTGCAGGTGAGGCAGTACAGCCGGGCGATGCAAAAGCCGGCCAGGCAAAAGCCGCCGTATGCGGGGCCTGCCATGGCCCGGATGGCAACAGCATGGCGCCGAACTTTCCGAAACTGGCGGGCCAGGGTGAGCGCTACCTGACCAAGCAGTTGCACGACATCAAGTCGGGCAAGCGTACGGTTCTGGAAATGACCGGCCTGCTGACCAACATGAGCGATCAGGACCTGGCCGACATGGCCGCCTTCTTCGCCAGCCAGAAAGGCAGCGTGGGCGCCGCCGATGAAAAACTGGTCAAGCGCGGTGAGAATCTGTTCCGCGGCGGCGATCTGGCCAAGGGCCTGCCATCCTGCACCGGGTGCCATTCGCCAAATGGCGCAGGCAACGCAGCCGCCGGCTTCCCGCACCTGGGTGGTCAGCACGCTCAATACATCGCCAAGCAATTGACCGATTTCCGCAAGGAAGACGGTGGACGCACCAACGATGGCGACACCAAACCAATGCAAAGCATTGCCAAAAAGCTGAGCGACGAAGACATCGCCGCAGTGTCCAGCTACATTCAGGGCCTGCACTAAGGCCGGCGAATCGAGCGTTGCGCAAGGCGTACGTCTCTTGCAACGTTAACGCTCGATTAATCCGTCGCAGCAAGTATAAAAAGGGTGGCTTTGGCCGCCCTTTTTTGTGGCCGCTGCCGTTACACTACAGAACTGAGGCCCGCCAGGATCTGTCTGAAAAACAGGTCGCGCGAGGCGATAAAATTTGTCCAGGAGTAAAGCATGCGTAATCTGATTATCAGCGCCGTTTTTGCCGCTGCCAGCCTGTTCGGCATGACTGCCCAGGCCGCCGAAGCCCCAGCCACCCCTTACGTAGAACTGAGCAATCCGGTTCCGGTAGCCGTGCCTGGCAAAATCGAAGTGGTGGAACTGTTCTGGTATGGCTGCCCTCACTGCTATCACTTTGAACCGACCATCAATCCATGGGCTGAAAAACTCCCATCGGACGTGAACTTCAAGCGTATTCCAGCGATGTTCGGCGGTCCTTGGGACGCTCATGGCCAGATGTTCCTGACCCTCGAATCCATGGGTGTCGAGCATAAGGTCCATGCCGCGGTGTTCGACGCAATCCAGAACAAGAAAATGAAGCTGACCGACAAGAATGACATGGCCGACTTCCTGGCTACGCAAGGCGTAGACAAGGAAAAATTCCTGGCCACCTTCGACTCCTTCGCGATCAAGGGTCAGGTTGTTCAAGCCCGTGAATTGGCCAAGAAGTATGAAATCACCGGCGTTCCAACCCTGGTCGTGAACGGCAAGTACCGCTTCGATGTGGGCTCCGCCGGCGGTGCCGAACAAGCGCTGCAACTGGCCGACAAACTGATCGACAAAGAGCGAGCGGCTACCAAGGCTGCCGCCAACTAAGGGCAGTACCTGCCATGCGCCGCTGGGGTACTGAACGCGTCGTTGGCCTGCATGATCCGCGGGTCAACGAACATCATCTGGAATCCACGGGCCTGCCCGCAGACAGTCGTCTGCGCTTGCTCAGTTTCAATATTCAGGTCGGCATCAGTACCGAGCGCTATCGGCATTACCTGACCCGTGGCTGGCAGCATTTGCTGCCCCATACCGGGCGGGCCGATAACCTGCAAAAAATCGGCAATCTGCTGGGCGACTTCGATCTGGTCGCCTTGCAGGAAGCCGACGGTGGCAGCCTGCGCTCAGGCTACGTCAATCAAGTCGAACACCTGGCCCAGCTCGGCGCCTTCCCCTACTGGTATCAACAACTCAATCGCAATCTCGGACGCCTCGGCCAGCACAGCAATGGCGTGCTCAGCCGCCTGCGCCCGTGGGCGATCGAGGATCATCCGCTGCCGGGGCCCAAGGGTCGCGGAGCGATTCTGGTGCGTTTCGGCGAAGGACCGGAAGCGCTGGTGGTGGTCATGATGCACCTGGCATTGGGTGCACGCGCCCGAAGCATGCAACTGGCCTACATCCGCGAATTGATCGGCGGTTACAAACATCAGGTGCTGATGGGTGACATGAACACCCATGCCAGCGACCTGCTGCAACACTCGCCGTTGCGCGACCTTGGCCTGCTCGCCCCTCAACTCGAAGCGACATTCCCCAGCTGGCGTCCGCAGCGCTGCCTGGACCATATTCTGCTGAGCCCGTCCCTGACCCTCGAAAAGGTCGAGGTGCTGGCCCAACCCATTTCCGATCACCTGCCGGTCGCGGTAGAGATTCGTCTGCCGGGTTCGCTCACGGCTGATGCATTGCCCGCGTTGAGTCCTGCCCTTCGCGGAACCCCTGAATGAGCGACGAAACACAGCGCTGGAAAGAGAAGTACCTCAAAAGCATCGAACACCAGGAAAAGCTCGAACGCCGCTGGGACGCCCGGCTCGATTTGTTGCGTCGCGGGCTGGTGCGCAGCACCCTGGCCGCAGAAGGCACCGATCGCGCCGTTGACCAGTGCATGAAGGAAATGCGCGAGGTGGTGCGCACCGACGACATGGACGCCGGTCTGGCCGCCCTGCTCCCGCGCCTGGAAAAAGCCGTACTCGACTCCGAACAGCGCCGGGAAACCCGGGTCAACCAGACCAGCGCCGCGTTGAACGCGCTGGTCACTCAACTGCAAACATTACCGCTGCCTCGAGAAGTCAGTCGCCCACTCAAGAATTTTGCCAAGCAACTGGACAGCCGGGTCAGTCAGGCTCGCGAAATTCCACTGCTGCTCAGTGAACTGAGCGGTCTGCAAGGCAAGGCCCTGAGTCAGCTGGAAAGCCTGCCAGAACCCGAACGTCCAGGCCTGCTACAGCGGTTGTTCGGTCACCGCGACTCAGATGATCTACAAGTCACGGCCACAGCCGACCCAGACGCCAGTGCGCCTCTGGCCGTGACCGTGGCGGTACCTGCGGTTGCCACAACGGCTGAAACAACCAGCGAAATCCTGTTCACGGCCGAACCAATGCCTGTGGAACCGCCGGCCAACGCCTCCACAGTCGTCGCCCACCCGCCACGCCCGACCCCTGCAGTGGCGATAGAGCCCGACGTCGCCGCACCGCTCGTTCCATCCTTCAATGAACCGCACGATGCCCCCGAAGCTGATCGCGCCGTGTACGTTGAACAACCCCCTACTGGTATGGTCGAGCCCGCTAGCGGGAATGAGCTGCAAACCAATCCGGACGAACTTACCCCCGCTCCCTTACCCGAAGCGGCGTTGTTGCCTCCAAGCGCGGCAACAGGCGATTCCGGGCAGGTCGGGCACGATATGTTTTACGCGCTGCCGGACTCTCCCGAGCCGTCCTACAGCTCGGTGGCCAAACACATTGAGCAAACCCTGCTCGGCTTGCTTGACGATCTCACGTTACCTGAACGCCATCGGCCTCAAGCAGAGTCGATGCGTGATCGCTTGAAAAATGGTCTGAACTGGTACGAATTGCTGCCGATCCTCGACGATCTGGCAACCTTGATGCTAGCGATTTCGGACAGCGGCCAGCATGAATTCGAAGCCTATCTGCAACGCCTCAACGAGCGTCTCGAGTCGTTCCAGAGCAACCTGCAAGCTGCCAGCGCCGATCACGCCGACAGCCGCACGGCCGCGCATGCGCTGGACACGCAAATTCGCGAACAGGTCGGCGGCCTGCAAACCAGCATGCACGAAGCTGCAGACCTGGAAGGTCTGAAGCACGTTCTGGAAAACCATCTCGAAGGCTTGCTCGGCACCATGGACGAGCATCGCAAGCAACGCGACGAACGCGAGCAGGAAGTGGCCGCTCGCCTGCAAAGCCTGGCCGAACGGGTGGCACATATGGAGCAGGAAGCTTCAGGTTTTCGCGAACACCTCGAAGAGCAGCGCCAGAAAGCCTTGATCGACCCGCTCACCGGCCTGCCCAACCGCGCCGCCTGGAGCGAACGCCTGGATCACGAGATCGGCCAATGGCAGCAACATGGCAATACGCTGATGCTGGCGATGCTCGACCTCGATCATTTCAAACGCATCAACGATAACTACGGTCACCTGGCGGGGGACAAAGTGCTGAAAATCATCGCCACGGTGCTGCGCAAGCGACTGCGCGGGACAGACTTCATTGCCCGCTTTGGCGGAGAAGAGTTTGTTCTGTTATTACCGTCGACAGTCCCGGCGGCCGGCCTGAAACTGCTGGAACACCTGCGAGCATCGATCCAGGCTTGCCCGTTCCACTTCAAGGGCGAGCGGGTCACGATCACGATTTCCATGGGGCTTGCCGCCTTCAAGCCCGGCGAACACAGCGATCTGGTGCTCAAAAGAGCCGATCAGGCGTTGTATCGGGCAAAAAATGCCGGGCGCAACCGGGTGGAGCTGGGCTGAAGACCAATTGTTCCATTTTGTTTAAATGATCGCGATTGCCCGCGGCATGCAAGGCAGTACGTTACACTGTTGCATTACTGTCTTGCGTGCTTTCGCCATGAAATATCTTGCCCTTATCGTATCGCTCGTTGTGCTGGCTGGCTGCGCCAGTGGCCCCCGCTACGACACCCGTTATCCATCTGCCAACCACGACAGTCGCATTCAGTTTGTGGTGCTGCACTACACCTCCACATCAATGGAGCGATCGGTGCAATTACTGACCCACGGCGAAGTCAGCGCCCACTACCTGATCGGCGACGACAAAAACGCGACCATTTATAAACTGATGGATGAAAACCTGCGGGCCTGGCATGCCGGGGAAAGCCAATGGCAAGGCCGCACCTGGATGAACTCCAGTTCCCTTGGTATCGAAATCGTCAACCCGGGTTTCAAGGACACTCCGACCGGACGCCTCTGGTATCCCTACACAGAAGCGCAGGTCCAGTCGTTGATTGTCTTGCTCAAAGACATCAGCCAGCGCTACAAAATCAGCCCTCGCAGCATTGTCGGCCATAGCGATATCGCGCCGTTGCGTAAACTCGATCCCGGCCCGCTATTCCCCTGGAAACGCCTCGCCGCCGAAGGCATCGGCATTTGGCCAAACGAACAGGCGGTCGCCCGGCAGCAAACGCAATTCGAGACGCAGCTACCGAGCATCTCCTGGTATCAGGCGCAGCTGGCACGCGCGGGGTACGAAACACCACAGACTGGCGAACTGGACGTCGCCACACGGCATGTCATTGCAGCCTTTCAAATGCATTTCCGCCCGTCCCGTTTCGATGGCACGCCGGACGCACAAACTGCTGCGCTGTTACAGGTATTGAATCAGACAAAATAATGACGGCCGCCCGACGGTCAGCGCGTTTTTTTCATCAGCAGCTATAACTCATTGGTAATTCTTCGGATATTCCACAATGCCTGCTGCTCGAGAGACATTTCGTAGTTGGTTCTATCGCCCGTGGTTTCTGGCGATGCTGGCTGCTGTCCTGAGCGCAACGATGATGATGGCGGGCAGTTACTTCATCGCCATCCACCAGCTCGAGCAAGAAGAAAGCCGGGAAATGAACGCCCAGGGCGAACGTTTTCTCGCTCGCCTGGAACAATTGTTTGGGCAACTACGCGAAAGCCTCGACGACCTGGAAGCCCAACCGCTGCGAAGTTGCGATGACGAAATGATCGCGACGTTGCAGCAAGTGAGCTTCAACTATCGGTTCGTATACGAAGCGGCCTATATGGACGCCTCGCGTATCTGCTCCAACCGCCCCCGCCAGGAAGGTTTGTCGCTGGTGCGGGCACCGGACATCAAAGGACCGACCTACAGCTACTGGCTCAACACCACCACCGAACCCGATGAAAACCGCGCCGCGCTGATGCTCGGCCGCGGCAACTTCCGTGTGGCCACTTCTCGCGGCCATTTGACCGACATGGTCGACCTGTCACCGGGCAGCAGCCTGTTGGTGATCCTTGACCACGGCACGCGGGCGATACCAGTGCTCGGTGTGTCCCAGGTGTGGCCACCGACGGTATCCTGGCCACCAAAGACCCGCGATGCCTTGCTCGTCACGCACACCCGCCTGATTTACCGAATGCCCACCGACAACCCGGAATACCAATTGGTCCTGATCAGCCCGCGCACCGGCACGCACATTCCGCCCGTATGGTGGTGGCTGCTCCCTGTGTGTCTGTTGCTGTCAGCCTGCGTGGGTTTCCTGGTGTTCCTGCTGGTGCGCCAACGCCAATCGCTGGATGCTGAGTTGACCGGGGCCATACGCCGGGGCGAATTGCAGGTGTTGTATCAACCGATCTTCGATCTCGACAGCCGCAACTGCGTTGGCGCCGAAGCCTTGCTGCGCTGGCGACGACCCGATGGCACGCTGACCAGCCCCGACCTGTTCATCCCGATGGCAGAGAACACCGGGCAGATCCGCCAGATGACCGACTTCGTCCTGCAACGCCTGCTTGAACAACTTGGGCAACTGCTTCGGGCCAATCCGCAGCTGTACATCTCCGTCAACCTGGCGGCGTGCGATGTGATGGTTCCGCGCATCGGCCAGGTGATGGCGCGCCTGCTGACGTTGCATCGAGTGGCAGCCAAGCAAATTGCCTTTGAAGTGACCGAACGGGGTTTGATCGATGTGGTGGTCGCCCGGGAGAACCTGCAAGCCTTGCGCGATGTCGGGCATCAAGTGCTGATTGATGATTTCGGCACCGGCTATTGCAGCCTGGCTTACTTGCAAACCCTGCCGGTGGATTGCCTGAAGATCGACAAGGCTTTCATCGATGCGCTGGGCCATGACGCCGCAAGCAGTGGCGTAGCCCCGCACATCATCCACATGGCGCAATCCCTGCACCTGAAGGTGATTGCCGAAGGCATTGAGCATGAAGCCCAGGCAGCGTTACTGAGCAGTGAAGGTGTGAAGTTCGGCCAAGGCTGGTTGTTCGCCCACGCGCTGAGCGCCGTGCAGTTCATCGAACTGATTACCCGCGGGCGCCGGCTGACCAACCGGCGCCTGGATGACGAGGCCTGAAGCCTACACCGACAGTGCCATGTAGAACTGGGTGCCCTGCCCCGGCCGCGAATAAACGCCCATCCGTCCGCCGTGCAATTGCACAATTTCCTTGCACAACGCCAGGCCGAGCCCGGCTCCGCCTTTTTTGCGGCCCACCTGGACGAAAGGCTCGAAGATCCGCCCCTGTTGCCCATAGGCAATGCCTTCGCCGTTGTCCTCGACACTGATGATCACCCGATCGCCATGGCGCCGCGCCTGCAAGCGGATCAGCCCGCCGGCAGCGGTATGGCGCAGCGCGTTGTCGATCAGATTATCGAGCACCCGGTCCAACTGTGGTTGATCGGCCTGCAAGCGTGGCAACGGCCCCTGCACCTCAATCAACAGCTCAATGCCCTTCTCTTCGGCGCCTCTGGCAAAGCGAAGCTGCGCCTGCTCCAGCAGATCCTCGATGGAGCAAGGCGCCAGCACCAGCTTCTGCAGACCGTTCTGGTAACGGGAGAAGTTCAGCAGGTCGTTGATCAGCTGCATCAGGCGCTGCATTTCTTCGTTCACCGTGTCCAGCAGATCGGCTTCACGGGAATCCTGCGGGAAGTGCGCGCGTTCGCGAAACAGGCCGAACGCCATGTGCATGCCGGTGACCGGTGTGCGCAATTCATGGGAGGCGCGCAGCACGAATTCGCTGCGCACCCGTTCGAAGGCACGCTGCTCGGTAACGTCATGCAACACCATGACCGCGCCGAGAATATGGCCCTGGGTGTGGCTCACTGGCGTGAGGCTGTAGGTCAACAGCCGCGTCTCGCCATCGACCTCCATGCTCAGATCTTCGGGCGCCCGCTCCAGCGTGCCGCCACGCAGAACCAATTGCAGCTGCTCATCAAGCTCAGGACGCTCCAGCGCTGTGCCCAGGCCTTGCCCGAGTCGATCACTGTCCCAGCCCAACTGACGCTGAGCCACCGGGTTGAGATGCTCCAGATGGCCCTGACGATCGATCATCAGCAAACCATCGTCGATGCTGTCGAGCACCGCCTGCAAACGTTGCTGACCGGCCAGCAGCTCATCGACGTTGGTCGCCTGATGCTCGCGCAGTGCCTCGGCCATGATGCCGAAGCGCCGGGTCAGCTGATTGAGCTCGACGGCGGAAGAAACCGGCAGCAAGACATCGAAATTCCCCTGCCCGATGTTATCCGCCGCTTGTGCCAGCGCCTCGATGGGTTCGCCAAAACGCCGGGCGATGGCGTGAGCGGTCACGAAGCCGATGATCAACACCGCCAACCCGACCAACCCCAGCAGGCCGGCGACCAACAGCGCCCGCTCGCGAGCCTTGCGCTCGGTCGCGCCGATGTTATCCAGGGCGCGCTTGTGTTCAATGATCAAACCATTGCGCAGCGCGTTGAATCTTTCCGTGAGTTCATCGTTGCCGGACAGCACATGAGTATGATCGGGCGAAACTTCATAGGCCCGAATAAAGCTGAGGTAATCCGCCTTGGCCTTTTTGAATCCGTACTCGTTTCCTTCGGACTGCGCTTCCTGGGCGATTCCCTGGTCCAGCAATTCGAAATAACGCCGTTTGGAGGCTTCGAAGGCTTGGGAATCAGGGCGCTCGCTGAGCATGATGATCAACTGATCGCCCAGCGTCTGGCGCAATTTAAGGCCAATATCCAGGGTGACGAAGTTGTTGCGTACCAGTGCTTCCTGGCTTCCGGCCATCTGCATCACGCTGACCAGCCCGAGCAAAAGCCCGAGCAGCGCGACGGTTATCAGCGCGGAAATGCTTAAAAACAGGCGAGTCCGCAACTTCATCGCCAGCTTCATCGGAGGCGACTCACAAGTTGTACTGTTTGCGTTTGCGATAAAGGGTCGATGCGTCGATTCCCAAGGTTTTGGCAGCTTGATCCAGTGTACCGGCGGTGGCGAGAACCGCGCCGATGTGGGCTTTTTCCAGTTCGTCCAGACTCAGCGCGGCACCAATGCGCGGGGCGTTGTTGACCGGTGTTTCCGCCATCCCCAGGTGAGTGATCTCGACACGCTCCTGCGGGCAGATAATGCTCGCCCGCTCTACCACGTTGCGCAACTCGCGGATGTTGCCCGGCCAGCGGTAACCGAGCATTGCCTCAATGGCTTCATCACTGAACCCCCGCGCCGGACGCGCGTACTCTTTGACGAACCGGGCCAGAAAGCGATCGGCCAGGTTGATGATGTCTTCCCTGCGCTCGCGTAGCGGCGGCAAGTGCAGGGTGATGACGTTCAGGCGATAGAGCAGGTCTTCGCGAAAACGCCCATCACGGACCATGTCTTCGAGATTCTGGTTTGTGGCGGCGAGGATGCGAACGTCGGCGCGGCGCGTGACCGGGTCACCGACTCGTTCGTATTCCTTGTCCTGGATGAAACGCAGCAGCTTTGGCTGCAGAACCAAGGGAAAATCGCCGATCTCGTCGAGAAACAGCGTCCCGCCATCGGCTTGGTTGACACGGCCCAACGTGCTTTCACTGGCACCGGTAAACGCACCACGGCTGTGACCGAACAGTTCGCTTTCCATCAGTTCGGCCGTCAGCGACGGGCAGTTGATGGTGATGCACGACTTCTTGGAGCGTTTGCTCCAGCCGTGAATGGCTTGGGACAGTTCACCCTTACCCGTACCGGACTCGCCAAGAATGAGGATATTGGCATCGGTATTGGCGACCTGCCGTGCGGTTTCGAGCACCACTTTCATTGCCGGGCTATGAGAGTCCAGACCGTCCTTTGGTTTGCGTACCTCGCCTTCCAGTGCTTCCAGGCGCGCCGACAATTGCCGTACTTCCAATTGCTTGGCGGTAGCCAGACGTAATTGATCGGGGCTGCACGGCTTGACCAGATAATCCGCGGCGCCCGCCTGGATTGCATCCACCGCCGTGTCCACGGCCGAGTGCGCGGTAACGATCACTACCCGCATCCAGGGCGCCTGGACGCGCATCTGGGCCAGCACGTCCAGGCCATTGTCTTCGCCCAAACGCAAATCGAGGAAGCACAGGTCGAACACCTGACGCTGCAACAGCGCTTCGGCCTGGGCAGCGCTGTTGGCCGTTGCCACGCTGTAGCCTTCGTCTTCAAGGCAATATCGAAAGGTACGCAGGATGGCGGACTCATCATCCACCAGAAGAATACGGCCTTGATGCTCGGTGGCTGATTCCATTTTCCTACGCTCCTTAATGAATGATCTTAGGTTAGTCCCGGAAAAATCGGGCAAGTTGCATGGTTTATTCTGATCTATTAACGCCGTCTCAGGGTAGCTATCTGCAAACACCATGAGTTGCGTCTTTTTCTGACAGTCACGTCCTTCTCTCAATTCAAAATGATTGCGATGCCGTATGGCAAATCGTGCATTACGCACGGACGGGCAACGCAGCATCGTGCAGGATGCCGCCGAACAGACTTTTCAATCATCACTAACATATTGATTTATAACGCATTTTTTCGATGAAAAAAGCTGGCATGACGACTGCAATGATCTGAGCAATGCAGGGCAACAACAACCGCCCTCAACCAGATCACCCCACGCGGGAGGAGCTTCAGAATGAATCGTCAACGTGCCGCCCAATTACGTCTCTCGCCACTGCACATCCAGCAAGGCTTGTTTTGCGTTTTTGCGCTGCTGGTCACTCTGATTGCCGGTCAACAATTTTTGCGCTGGGAGCAGGATCAGCAGCAAGCAGCGCCACGCGTGTCGTTTCAACAACCGATCCAAACCCACTTCAGCGCGGCCGGCAGCGGCATGAATGACACCGCCGCCATGCGCATGATGGACGTCGACCAGGCACAACCTTTGAACGAGATGCCTCGTCAAGAGCGCTGGGTTTTCTGATTACACAAACTTGGCGCGTTCGATGCGCCGGGACAAGCACCTCTAAAATAGAAGCGTAAGGAGAATCACCATGTTGAGCTGGGCAATCACATTCTTGATCATTGCCATTGTCGCTGCCGTACTGGGCTTCGGTGGTATCGCGGGCACCGCCACGGGTATCGCCAAGATTCTCTTTGTCGTGTTCCTGGTGATGTTCATTGCTTCCTTCTTCTTTGGCCGTCGCGGCCGAGGTTGAACATGAGCGTTTCGTTGAAGACACTGGCAGCCGCCCTGCTAATGGGCGGTAGTGCCATGGCGATTGCTGCCAATGACGGGCAGATGCGGGTCAACGAGTTGCTGAAGACCGACCCGCAGTACCAGGAAACCTGGCAAGGCGTCGTCAAGAAAGAGGAACGCCTGCCGGAATGGGTCATGAACCTGTCCGGCGATGCCGAACAAATGAATGCCGTTGAAGAAGATGGCGAGCAGTATCTGGTGGGGCCGCTGTGCGAATCCAAGGCGACATGCCCTGACAAACGCTTGATTGTCGCCGTCAGCTTCGACAAAAAAGATGCCTACGCCATGCTGGTCGAGGTGCCTGCGGGATTACCTGCCGACAAGTCACCGACCCGACATGCCAGCTACCGATTTATCGGTAAGCCGGACCAGGGCATGCAGGACTTGTTGATGGAGCAACTCAAGAAAGATCCGAACTGGTACTAGGTTTCAGACACGTGAGAGAAGCCTCGCTTTTCTCCACCTGCGCCACCTGAGGAAGGCTGGCGCATGACCAAGGGGTCGGGACGTTCTGCCTGCTTCAGGGGCGGAGTGACCTACGGGTACAGGGAGTACCTGCGCAAGGGCCGGGTCAGGAAAAGCTGCGACGCAAGTTCGCCGGTCGATCATGGCTCGACGGACTTGCGGAGAGCTTGCTCAATCAAGTGACAGCGTACTCCCGTTTATCCCCGCACCTTTTAAAAGCCCCTGCCTCAGTCTCTGCAAAATTCCCTGCCGTCATAACCCCCACTGCGACCGTATATCGAGAAATATTGCCTGCGTCCGCGCGCAATTCCATGGGCGGATTGGTCGGTTTTATCGGTAATTCGCCGTCGATTCCACTGGTCAAAAAACAATCAATCAGCGCTGTGATGACCGGTTCACGGCACTTATGACTGCCGAAATGTCACATTCGAACCGATTGCGACGTCGCTTTCAGCTAAAAAACCTCATGCCGATTCGGCATAGGGTAGGCGTTTACGGCATTAGACGTCGCTTCCTTGCATCGGAATAGTTGCGCCTTTTTTCGCCTGCCAGAGAGCCACTAACAAGCGCTCCGGGGCTCCTTATACGGGGGCATTTGCGTGACTTTTTCGCCACAAGCGAACCCGCTCACGCGATTGCCCGAGTCAAACTGAAGTAAGGGTAAAGATATGAAGAAGGCAAAGCTTAGCCTCGCCTGGCAGATCCTCATCGGTCTGGTGTTGGGGATTGCAATCGGTGCGCTGCTCAACCATTTCAGTGCCGAGAAAGCCTGGTGGATCAGCAACGTCCTGCAACCGGCAGGCGATATCTTTATCCGTCTGATCAAAATGATCGTGATCCCGATCGTGATTTCCTCGCTGATCGTTGGTATTGCTGGCGTGGGTGATGCAAAGAAGCTCGGCAGCATCGGCCTGAAAACCATCATCTACTTTGAAGTCGTCACCACCATTGCCATCGTCGTTGGCCTGTTGCTGGCCAACCTGTTCCATCCGGGTGCCGGCATCGACATGAGCACCCTGGGTACTGTGGACATCTCCAAGTACCAGGCGACCGCGGCCGAGGTGCAGCATGAACACGCGTTCATCGAAACCATCCTCAACCTGATTCCGTCGAACATCTTCGCGGCCATGGCCCGTGGCGAGATGCTGCCGATCATCTTCTTCTCGGTGTTGTTCGGTCTCGGTCTGTCGAGCCTCAAACCCGAATTGCGCGACCCGCTGGTAACGATGTTCCAGGGCGTGTCGGAAAGCATGTTCAAGGTCACTCACATGATCATGAACTACGCCCCGATCGGCGTTTTCGCACTGATCGCGGTCACCGTTGCCAACTTCGGCTTCGCGTCCCTGCTGCCGCTGGCCAAACTGGTGATCCTGGTTTACGTCGCCATCGCCTTCTTCGCCTTCGTGGTACTGGGCCTGATCGCCCGCCTGTTCGGCTTCTCGGTGATCAAGCTGATGCGCATCTTCAAGGATGAGCTGGTGCTGGCCTACTCCACCGCCTCCTCCGAAACCGTGCTGCCGCGCGTGATCGAGAAGATGGAAGCCTACGGCGCGCCGAAAGCCATCTGCAGCTTCGTGGTGCCGACCGGTTACTCATTCAACCTCGACGGTTCGACTCTGTATCAGAGCATCGCGGCGATCTTCATCGCTCAGTTGTACGGCATCGACCTGTCGATCAGCCAGCAACTGCTGCTTGTCCTGACCCTGATGGTCACCTCCAAAGGCATCGCCGGCGTACCGGGCGTCTCCTTCGTGGTGCTGCTGGCTACCCTGGGCAGCGTCGGCATTCCGCTGGAAGGCCTGGCCTTCATCGCCGGTGTCGACCGCATCATGGACATGGCGCGTACCGCACTGAACGTGATCGGCAACGCCCTGGCCGTGCTGGTTATTTCCCGCTGGGAAGGCATGTACGACGATGCCAAGGGCCAGCGCTACTGGAACTCCCTGCCGCACTGGCGCAGCAAAGAGAAGCTGCCGGCCGGCGAAGTTTCCAGCAACTGACACGCGCCCTGTAGGAGCATGGCTTGCCCGCGATGAATGAAAGCGCGGTGCATCTGATACACCGAGGCGTCCCGATCGCGGGCAAGCCTTGCTCCTACACAAGTCAATGACAGCACCAGACAAACCCCGGAGAAATCCGGGGTTTGTCGTTTCCGGCCACCCCGCTATCATTCGCGCATCTTTTGGGGGATTTGACTGATGCTCAATGGCCTGTGGCTTGGCTTTTTCATCGTGGCCGCGATTTCGGCGCTGGCGCAGTGGCTGATCGGCGGCAATGCCGGAATCTTCGCGGCGATGGTGGAAAGCATTTTCGCCATGGCCAAATTGTCGGTCGAAGTGATGGTATTGCTGTTCGGCACCCTCACCCTCTGGCTGGGTTTCCTGCGGATTGCCGAAAAAGCCGGGATTGTCGAGTGGCTGGCCAAAGCCCTCGGCCCGCTGTTTCTGCGCTTGATGCCGGAAGTCCCGCCCGGCCACCCCGCCATCGGCCTCATTACCCTGAACTTCGCCGCCAACGGCCTTGGCCTGGACAACGCCGCTACGCCCATCGGCCTCAAAGCGATGAAAGCCCTGCAGGAACTCAACCCCAGTGACACCATCGCCAGTAATGCTCAAATCCTGTTTCTGGTGCTCAATGCTTCTTCCCTGACCCTGCTGCCGGTGACGATCTTCATGTACCGCGCCCAGCAAGGCGCGCCTGATCCGACGCTGGTGTTCCTGCCGATCCTGCTGGCCACCAGTTGCTCGACCATCGTGGGCTTCCTCGCGGTGGCCTTCATGCAACGCCTGCGTGTCTGGGACCCGGTCGTGCTCGCGTATCTGATCCCGGGCGCTTTGGTCCTTGGCGGGTTCATGGCGTTGCTGGGAACCATGTCGGCAGCCGCGCTGGCCGGTTTGTCGTCGATCCTCGGCAATCTGACGCTATTCGGCTTGATCATGCTGTTCTTGATCATCGGTGCGATGCGTAAAGTCAAAGTCTATGAAGCGTTCGTCGAAGGCGCCAAGGAAGGCTTTGATGTGGCGAAGAACCTGCTGCCGTATCTGGTGGCGATGCTCTGCGCGGTGGGTGTGCTGCGAGCGTCCGGGGCTTTGGATTTTGGCCTGGACGGCATTCGTCACCTGGTGGAGTGGGCCGGCTGGGACACGCGTTTCGTCGATGCACTGCCCACTGCCATGGTCAAACCGTTCTCAGGCAGCGCCGCCCGGGCGATGCTGATCGAAACCATGAAGACCTCCGGCGTCGACAGCTTCCCGGCGCTGGTGGCGGCGACGATTCAGGGCAGTACCGAAACCACGTTCTATGTGCTGGCGGTGTATTTCGGGGCAGTGGGTATCCAACGAGCTCGGCATGCGGTGGGCTGTGCGTTGTTGGCGGAGCTGGCCGGCGTGCTGGGTGCCATCGGGGTTTGCTACTGGTTCTTTGGGTAAATCCAACATTTATCGCTGGCAAGCCAGCTCCCACAAGGACCGCGCAGTTTCTGTGGGAGCTGGCTTGCCAGCGATAAGGCCCGCAGAACCTTCAAGGTCTCGCGGGAAGCACAATTTTCTGGCCTTGCTCAACCGCCCAATTCACCACCTGCGCCGTCAATTGATCGCTGGCCTGGCCGAACCCGGCCACCACCGCCGGCACTTTTACATCATTGAGCGGCTGACGAACCTCAAAGCGGCGGCTGGCGAGGATGTGCTGGTCGTAGCTGCGCACCAGCAATGCATCCACGCGTACCACCACGCTGGCGTTCGTGCCCTGGTATTCGGTCTGGAAGGCTTGCAGGACACCGCCCAGCTCCAGATCCGTCTGGAAAATGCTGTCATCGGTGCTCAACAGCGAGACCCGACCATCGCGCTGGAAACCATCGAGCAGGCGATTGCGCACGAGCACCGGTGCCGGGTCGCTCCAGCGCGAGCCTTTGTAGCTGCTGATCACATCGCCCTGAGGAATGACCGCTATGTTCGGACTGTTCAACGCTTCGCTGGCCTGCAGTTTGGTCAGGCGCAACGACCAGCGTTGCGCCGCACCATGACTGTTCGCCGGAATGCTCTGAGCTGAAGGCAAACGATAGACATCGAACGGCTCGGGCTTGGGCAGGATCGAGCAGGAGCTGACCAGCATGAAACCGGCGAGGAGGGCGATGAGGGTCAGCTTCATGGAGTGAATTCCTTGTTCTTGTCACTGCCCAGCAGGTAACCGCTGGGGTTGGCCTCAAGGCGTTGAGAGATGGCGCGCAGCGCGGTGAGGGTTTCGCGCAGCTCACGCACCGCCGGAGCCAGACCATTGAGGCCCTGCATGCCGTTGTTGATCGAGTCCTGATTGCTGCTCAGCAATGTGTTGATGGTTGCACTGCTCTGTTCCAGCGACTTCATCGCTTGCTCGGCGCTGCCGAACATCTGCTTGCCCTGATCGTTGAGCAGTCCATTGGCGTTGCGCATCAGCGCTGAGGTTTGCTCCATCATGCTGCTGGCCTGCTTGCCCACCGAGGACAGTTGCTGCATGGCCTGGCGAATATCGCCACGCTGGTCGGCAATGACCCCGGTGGTTTGCTCCAGATGTTCAAGGGTCTTGCTGATGCGCTCGATGTTTTCCGTGGAAAACATCAGGTTGGCGTTGTGCATCAGCATGTTCACGCCGGCCATCAGGTCGTTGCTGTCGTTGAGCAGACGGGCGATAGGCGAGGGCGATGCAACGATTGTCGGCAGGTTGCCGTCCTTGCCCTTTAGCGTCGGGCTCTGTGGCGTGCCGCCGCTGAGCTGGATGATCGATGTCCCGGTGACCCCGGTCAGCGCCAGTTTGGCCTGGGTGTCTTCCTTGACCGGCGTGTCGCCGCCCAGGCGGATCCGCGCCAGCACCCGGCGCGGGTCTTGCGGGTCCAGGCGCAGCGATATCACATCGCCGACCTTGATACCGCTGTACTGCACCGAACTGCCTTTGGACAAGCCGCTGACCGCCTCGTTGAACACGACTTCGTAGTCCTTGAACGCGGTATCGACACTGGACTTGGCCAGAAACAAACCAAAGAGCAGGGCGCCTGCCACCACAATCACAGTGAACAGGCCGATCAATACATGATGAGCTCGGGTTTCCATGTCAGACCTCGTTGAGCTGTTGAGCGGCCGTCAGTGCCGCGCGGCCGCGAGGGCCATGGAAGTATTCGTGAATCCACGCGTCGTCGGTTTCCGATACCTTGTCGATGGCATCCGCCACCAGCACTTTCTTCTGCGCCAGCACCGCCACGCGGTCGGTGATGGTGTAGAGCGTGTCGAGATCGTGAGTCACCAGAAACACGCTCAGGCCCAAGGCATCGCGCAAGGTCAGGATCAGCTGATCGAACGCTGCCGCGCCAATTGGATCGAGGCCGGCGGTGGGTTCGTCGAGAAACAGGATGTCCGGGTCCAGCGCCAAGGCCCGCGCGAGCGCCGCACGCTTGATCATCCCGCCGGACAAGGAGGCGGGGTACTTATCCGCCGCTGACAGTGGCAACCCGGCCAGGGCCAGTTTCACCGCGGCCAGATGTTCGGCATCGTCGCGGCTCAGGCCGGCGTGTTCGATCAGGGGCAGCGCGACGTTTTCGGTCACGGTCAGGGAAGAGAACAGGGCGCCTTTCTGAAACAGCACGCCAAAACGCCGCTCAATCAGCGAGCGTTCGTGTTCCGGCAACGTCGGCAGGTTTTGCCCGAACACTTTGACCACGCCTTCGCTGGGCTGACGCAAGCCGACAATGCTGCGCAGCAACACTGACTTGCCGCTGCCGGAGCCACCGACGACGGCGAGGATTTCGCCCTTGTACAAATCCAGATCGAGGTTTTCATGCACGCTCTGGCGGCCGAAGCGATTGCACAGCCCACGGACTTCAATCACCGCCTCGGCGGGCGCTCGGGGTAAACGACTCACCAGCTCATCTCCATGAAGAACAGCGCGGCCACGGCGTCGAGCACGATCACCACGAAAATCGATTGCACCACGCTGGACGTGGTATGCGCGCCGACGGACTCAGCGCTGCCGCTGACCTTGAAGCCTTCCAGGCAGCCGATAGCGGCAATCAAGAACGCGAACACTGGCGCTTTGACCATCCCCACCAGAAAGTGCTGAACACCGATGTCCGATTGCAGTAGCGAAAGGAACATTGCCGGCGAGATATCCAGCGACACCGCACACACCACGCCGCCACCGACAATCCCCGAAACCATCGCCAGAAAGGTCAGCATTGGCAACGAGACCAGCAGGGCGAGCACACGCGGCACCACCAGTAATTCCATCGGATCGAGACCGAGGGTGCGAATGGCGTCGATTTCCTCGTTGGCCTTCATCGAACCGATCTGCGCAGTGAACGCACTGGCCGTGCGCCCGGCCATGAGAATCGCAGTCAGCAGCACGCCGAATTCCCGCAGGAAGGCGAATGCCACCAGGTCCACCGTGAAGACGCTGGCACCGAACGTGGTCAGCACGGTCGCCCCGAGAAACGCAACGACGGCGCCCACCAGAAACGTCAGCAAGGCAACGATGGGCGCAGCGTCGAGACCGGTTTGCTCGATGTGCGCGACCATTGGCGTGATGCGCCAGCGTTTGGGGCGGAACAGGCCACGGACGAGGGTTTCCAGAATCAGCCCGACGAAACCCAGCAGTTGCAGGGTGTCCTGCCAGACTGCGTCCACCGCGCGGCCAATGCGGGTCAACAATTGAATGCCGACGCTGATTTCCGGCTCCTTGACCGGCACACAGAAATCGGTCAGCGACTGGTAGACGGTTTGCAGCAACGCACGGTCGGCAGAGGAGAGGGTGCAATCAGGGTGTTCGGCGGATCGCCCCAGACGCTCGGAGCCCAGCAGTTCCACCAGCAATGAAGCGCCGGCGGTATCCAGGGCGCCGAGACCGTTGAGGTCGATGTGGGTGCTGGCATCGTATTGGCCTTCGAGCTTTTCGCTCAGGCGCTTGAGGTCGGCGTAATGGGCAAGCGTCCAGTCCCCGGTCACCCGGATCCGGGCGGGGGCGAGCGAGGTGTCCAGATGGGCATTGCCGGCCAATGTGCTGCTGGTCATAAGCTCCGTGCTTTTTCGGCTATTTACGCTGACTTACGTAATACCACGAACGGCCTCACTTTTCTTTGGCCGGTGTGCTGTCCTTCACTTTGAAGCGCAATACGCCGATCAGCTGGCCGTCTTCGGTAAGTACCCGGACCTGCCATTTGCCTGCCGGATTGCCGGGGAAGTTCTGTTTGTGAGTCCAGGCCCGATAGCCTTCTTTGCGCCCACCGTGGATGTCCAGCGGAATGCGGTCGACCTCTTTGCCGTTGAACTGCCACACATGATAAATCCGCTCGTCCAGGCCACGCGGCGCGTTGATCGCGGTGTAGGCATACAGGCCACCGCCGCGAATCTGCTCGGCACTGACTTCTTCGAGGCTGGCGCCTGGCGTGCGATCCTGCATTTGCGTGCTGATGGCCACGTCGGTCATCCACAAGGTCGCTGGCGGCACCCATGAGCGCAACACCCAACCGACACCGCCGATCCCGATGGTGATGCTCAGGATCGCCAGCGCATTGCGCACGGTGCGAATCGGAAAAATCGACGCCAGGCTCGGGAACGACAGCAATACGGCAATACCCAGCGCCCATTTGAAACTTTGCGAGGTGGTCAGGTGCATGATCACCGGCAACGCGGTGAGGAGGGCGGCGAACAATGTCAGCGTATGCAGCGCGAGGAACGCCCAGCGCCGCGGCGCCAGCCATTTGTAGTAAAGCGGGTCGACGATGGAGATCAGTGCGGCGATGCCCAGCAACCCGGTGAAGAACAACTGGCCGCTGTTCCAGGTGGTGGTGATGAAAAAGAACGGCAGAACGAAAAAAAGGCTTTCCTGATGGATCATCTGCGTCGCGTAACGCAGCAACGGCTGAGGAATTTCCCGCTTGAAGATCCGCGTGAACAGCTTGGTCAGGCTGTTTTCCAGCATCAGCCAGATCCAGCTGATCAGCATGATGGTGGTGATCCAGCTGGCCAAGCCCTGCTGACGGTCGACCAGAATGAAGCTGCCGACCCCGGAAACAAAACCACCGAGCGCAATGACCCCAGGGTAGCGCTTCATCAGCTCGAGTATGCGCTGTACAAAAAGGGTCAGAGTCGACATTCGGCGATTCACATTAGTCGTAGGAAAAATCTCAAACAGGTTACCGCCGGCAGGGCGGTGTGGCGAGAACAGACGCTCCTTTGACACACACACCCTGTAGGAGCATGGCTTGCCCGCGATGACGTCGGCACATTCAACATTATCGGTGACTGACATTCCGCCATCGCGAGCAAGCTGTGCTCCTACAGGGGTCGGGATCGGGATCGGGATCGGAAGCGCCAGGCTGCCAGGCCCAGCACCAACAATCCCAACGCCCCGGCAATCACCCACAACACTTGGTCATCACTGAGCAACGGTTTTTCGATCCGCACGTACCCCGGTTGCAGGAGCAGCTCGCGCATCGCCTTGTTCGCTTCAGCCAGTGATACCGCTTGCAGTTCCTTGGCGGGGTTGGCGAAACGGCCGTCCTGATAGTCTCCCAACGCGCTCCAATAGTAATCGGCCAGCGCGCTGTTGCCTTGCACGGCCCAGGATTGACGGGCGATAGCGGCTTGCTTGAGACGGTTGAAGGTCTCAGCGTTGAGGCCGTCCTTGAGTAATTGCGCCTTCAATTCATCCAGCACCGTCAGAGCCTCGGCTACGTCGTCACGCTCAAGGTCGGCGTTGAGGCTCATGAAACCAACCCCGCCGAATACCTCACGCTCGGCCCATGGGCCGTATGACAAGCTGTGCGCCAGCCGCAGTTGGCGATACAGCGCCCAGTCCAGATAGTCCTTGAGCAGGTCGAAGGTTTCGTCATGCTGATCCTCCAGCACCGGTTCCGGTACCAGCCAATGCAGCTTGGCCCCACCCCCGACGAAGCCGCGTGTCAGCACGCGCTCGTGGGCCGCGCTGGCCTGGATTTGCGGCAGCGGCGGATGATTGCCCGGCTCGATCGGTACCAACGTGCCGTAGGTGCGCTCCAGATAGGCCGGCAGCAAGCGATCCAGGTCGCCGACCACGATCAGCGTCATGTTGTTGGGCGCGTACCAATCCTTGCGGACTTTCTCCAACTGCTCGCGGGTCAACTGATCGACTTCGGCGCGCTCGGAGCATTTCAGGCCCAATTCCACGGCCAGTTGCTTGCTGGCGGTGTGACCCAGGTCCTGACGATCCAGCCAGCGTTGCAAATGCGAGTAGTGACCGCCGTCTTCGCGCTCGACCACTTGTTTGGCCGCGTTGATGGCGTTGTCGTCGAAGTGAGTCTGGGTCAGCAATGCCAGCAGCAGGTCGAGGACTTTGCGCTGATTCTTCGCCGGGGCTTCGATCACGAACGTGGTGTCGGCGTTGCTGGTGAACGCATTCCACTCACCGCCCAGCGCTTGCATGCGCTCTTCAAGCCCGCCTTCGCCGCTGGCGTCGATACCGCTGAACAGCAGATGCTCGAGCAGATGTGGCAACTCTTTGTCAGCGCAGCCGAAATCATCAATGCCGACGCCGACTACCAGCCGGATTGCCACATGCCCGCGTTCGGCACCGGGTTTGAGCAGAATTTGCAGACCGTTGCGCAGGGTATAACCCTCGACCTGGAAGCGATCCAGGGCAAACGACGGGAATGAGCCGAGCAACAAACAGGCGAACAACAGGCAACGCATAACGAGCTTCCATACGGCTAGCGTGAGTTCAACAGACTTCAGGCCACTGTGGACGTTCAGGGAGAATGCGTGATGTCAGTCATATCGTCGACAACCAGCGCTCCGGTGTCGGACGTTTCCAGCACTACGTAGGCGCTGCTGCAAAACAGCGAATTCAGACGTTTCATGTCGGCGATCAACTCCAGGTGCAACGAACTGGTCTCGAGACTTTGCACGATCTTGCGTTGCAAACGGCTGACATGAGCATGGGCCATGCGCCGCTCCTGTGCGCGAAAGCGACGTTTCTCACGGACCAATTGGCGAGCGCTTTCCGGGTCGGCGCTGAGGAACACCGACAATCCCAGGCGCAAATTGGCAATCAATTGGCTGTGCAACCCCGCCAACTCCTCCAGGCCCACCTCGGAAAACGACCGGCGTTGCGAGGTTTTCTGCTGCTGCACCTTGCGCAGCATGCGCTCGATCAGGTCACTGGCGAGCTTCAGGTTTATCGCCAATTCAATGATTTCTGCCCAGCGTCGGCTGTCCTGGTCACTAAGGTCTTCGCGAGGCATTTGCGCCAGATAGAGCTTGATCGCGCTGTAGAGCGATTCCACGTCTTCCGCCAGGCGACGCACTTCCTGAGTCACCGCGGTTTGCTTGCCGTGCAACACATCGAGCATGGCTTCGAGCATGTTGTCGATCAGGTCGCCCATGCGCAGGGTTTCCCGCGCCGCATTGGCCAACGCCAGGCTCGGGGTAGCCAAGGCCGTCGGGTCGAGATGCCGTGGTTTGGCGGTGCCGTTGGCTTGCGGACGCTCCGGCAACACCCAGGCACAGAACCTCGCCATTGGCCCGACACTGGGCAACAGGATCAGGCAGCGCGCCGTGTTGTAGAGCAGGTGGAAGCCGATGACCATTTCCTGAGGGCTGAAGTCGAGGCTGTCGAGCCAATGCACCACGGGGTCGAGCACCGGAATGATCAGCACCAGGCCGATCAGTTTGTACAGCAGGCTGCCCAATGCCACCTGGCGCCCGGCGGCGTTCTGCATGCTGGTGCTGAGGAACGCCAGAATGCCGCTGCCGATGTTGGCACCGATCACCAGGCCGATGGCCACCGGCAGACTGATCACGTTCGCGCCGGCCAGGGTCGCGGTCAGCAGCACCGCCGCGAGACTTGAATAGGAAATCATCGCGAACAGCGCACCCACCAGGGCGTCGAGCAAAATGTCGCCGGTCAGCGAGGCGAAGATTACCTTCACCCCTTGGGCATGAGTGATCGGCGTGGCCGCTTCGACGATCAGCTGCAACGCCAGGATGATCAAGCCCAAGCCGATCGCGACACGGCCCATCTGGCCCAGGCGGGTCTGTTTGCGCGAGAGAAAGAAAATCACCCCGAGGAAAATCAGCAGCGGCGACAGCCATGACAGGTCAAGAGTCAGCACCCGCGCCATCAGCGCCGTACCGACATCCGCGCCAAGCATGGTGGCCAGCGCCGGCGTCAGCGCCATCAGGCCCTGGCCGACAAATGAAGTGACCAGCATCGCGGTGGCGTTGCTGCTCTGCACCATCGCGGTGACGACGATTCCGGAAATGAACGCCAGCCAGCGTCTGGACATGTTCTGTCCGATGACATGGCGCAAGTTGGAGCCGAACACCCGCAGAATGCCGGTTCGGACGATGTGCGTGCCCCAGATCAACAAGGCCACGGCGGAGAGTAGATTGAGCAGGGTGAGCATACAGACCCCCTGTGGTGTAGCGCTCCAAAGGGAGCAAGTTGACGGTGCCGCGCGACGATCTACTTCTTCTGTACTTAAGCTGTAGTTGGCTAACGGTCTGGACGCCAGCATCGCATAGCTAAAGACGTGATTGAAACAAAACTGTCATGAAAACAGCTCCGTGCGGAAAATGAAAAAGGGACCCGAAGGTCCCCTTGTTCACAGCGTGACTGTGGCGAAGGAGCTTGCTCCCGCTGGGTCGCGTAGCGGCCCCAATACCGGCAAGTCCGATACGTTTACGCCTGCTGCGCAGTCGAGCGGGAGCAAGCTCCCTCGCCACAAAAGCTCTTATCCCACAGAGCTTTGCCCTCCGGGTTACTGTCCCGGAATGTCCTTGCGCAGTTTCACCGGATCCTGCTGCTTGCGCTTTCTCGCCATCGCGGTGCGCATCTTGATGTTGATCGCTTCCACCGCCAGCGAGAACGCCATGGCAAAGTAGACGTAGCCTTTTGGCACGTGCACATCCAGGGATTCGGCAATCAGAACGGTACCGACTACCAACAGGAACGACAGCGCCAGCATTTTCAGGGATGGGTGCTTGTCGATGAACGTGCTGATGGTGCCCGAGGCCAGCATCATCACCAGAACCGCGACAACGATCGCCGCCACCATGACCGGTACATGGGACACCATGCCGACCGCGGTGATCACCGAGTCCAGCGAGAACACGATGTCGATGATCGCGATCTGGATGATGGTGTAGAGGAAGTTGCCACCCTTGCCCGAAGGTTCTTCGTTGCTTTCGTCTTCACCTTCCAGTGCGTGGTACATCTCTTGCGAGCTCTTCCACAGCAGGAACAGGCCACCAAAGAACAGGATCAGGTCACGTCCGGAAATGCCCTGGCCGAATACTTCGAACAAGTCGGCGGTGAGGCGCATGACCCAGGTGATCGACAGCAGCAACAGAATCCGCGTGATCATGGCCAGCGCCAGGCCGAAAATCCGCGTGCGCTGTTGCATGTGCTTGGGCATGCGGCTGACCAGGATCGAAATCATGATGATGTTATCGATGCCCAGGACGATTTCCAGAGCAGTCAGGGTGAAGAAGGCAACCCAGATTTCAGGGTTGGTCAGCCATTCCATGTGTATTCCTTTGAGCGATTGTTAAACCAAAACGGGCCCGGGCTTCAAAAACGAAGCCTGGACCCGGTGTGGTGAGTCTTGGGCTTATAGAGTGCTGAACAGCGGAAAAATCCCCATCAGCAATGCAGCAACCAGTATGCACATACACACCAGCACTGCCCACTTGAGGGTGAAGCGCTGGTGATCACCAAAATCGATCCCGGCCAGGGCCACCAACAAATAAGTCGATGGTACCAGCGGGCTCAACAAGTGGACGGGCTGACCGACGATCGAGGCACGTGCCATTTCCACCGCGGTTATACCGTAATGGCTGGCGGCTTCGGCAAGTACCGGTAACACGCCGTAATAAAATGCATCGTTCGACATGAAGAACGTGAACGGCATGCTCACCAGCGCCGTTATGACTGCCAGGTACGGGCCGAGGAAATCCGGAATCACCGACAGCAGGCTTTTCGACATCGCATCGACCATACCGGTGCCCGACAGGATACCGGTGAAGATACCGGCAGCAAAGATCAGCCCGACCACCGCCAGCACACTGCCAGCATGGGCAGCCACACGATCCTTCTGTTGTTGCAGGCATGGGTAGTTAACGATCATCGCGATACTGAAGGCCACCATGAACAATACCGGCAACGGCAACAGGCCAGCGATCAGGGTGCACATTAAGCCCAGGGTCAGGGCACCGTTGAACCAGATCAGCTTCGGACGACGGGCATCGGGGAATTGCGAGACGCTGATTTCGCTGTGATCGATCTCATCGCCCACCAGGTGCAACTCACCCAGACGCGCACGTTCACGCTTGCCGTAGAAGTAAGCAATCGCCAGGATCGCCACCACACCGGCTGCCATCGCCGGAATCATCGGCACGAAGATCGCCGACGGGTCCACGTGCAGCGCACTCGCGGCACGGGCGGTCGGGCCGCCCCATGGGGTCATGTTCATCACGCCACCGGCGAGGATGATCAGGCCGGCCATGATCCGCGGGCTCATGCCGATGCGGCTGTAGAGCGGCAACATGGCGGCCACGCAGATCATGTAGGTGGTCGCACCGTCACCATCGAGGGAAACGACCAGCGCCAGTACGGCGGTACCGACCGAAACTTTCAGCGGGTCGCCCTTGACCATTTTCAGGATCTTGCGCACGGCCGGGTCGAACAGGCCGGAGTCGATCATCAGGGCGAAGTACAGAATCGCGAACATCAACATCACGCCGGTCGGCGCAAGCTTGGTGATGCCTTCGAGCATCATTGGGCCGATTTTCGGGCCGAAACCGCCAAACAAGGCGAAGACGATTGGAATGATGATCAGGGCAATCAGCGCAGACAGGCGCTTGGTCATGATCAGGAACATGAACGTGATGACCATGGCGAAGCCAAGGAAAGTCAGCATGGGAATACTCCAGGCGTAGCGCGGCTAGGGAATGGGCGAACCGGGTGGGTCAGCGCAGAACGGGAAGCACGAGACGTACGGGCGGAGTGGCGGCGAAGCGGCGGGTTTCAAAGGACATCAGGGTCACCATTGTTGTTGTTAAATGGGCTGTGCGAGCGATAAAACGCTGGCATTGGCCGACCGGTCTGTTGCCGGTAGTGGGGCGATCCTAATCGGGGAAGCTTTCAGCCAGCTTTCGGCAATGAAAGCATTGACCGGATGTGTAACCGGTCGTCGGACGGGGCCAGGACCAAAGGGCAGCCTTCGCGAGCCCCCGGCAGAACAGCACTCTGCGCAAGCACTTGCGAGGTGAAGGCGAAGGCGAAGAAACGCCCTGATCAAAAAACAGACAGATTGAGCGGACGAATGGCCCCCATCCAGATCGCATGCTCGCTGTGGTCAAGCAGATCGTCGCCGGTGTCCGGGTGCAGGAACACCACCAAGCCCTTGCGGTTGAGCGCCAGCCACGGCAGCACTTCGCCGATCAGCTGCGGTCCGAACGCCAGTTGGCAACTCCAGTCCGGATGCGGGCCGACCGGGCGTTCGTGCACGCGCCCCATTTTCAGCGGGAACAATTGCGCAGCTTGCTCGCACAAGGCCCGTGCCTGATCGATGGAACTGGCATCGAAATACACGTGGGCGTGATAGCCCTTGATCCGTTGCATGGGTAATCCCTCTAAAACCCGGTAGAACCCTCACCGTTTCCCGCAGGTCGTACGCCATATACGCGGGAAAACAAGGGAGTTCAGCCATGAAGAATGCCGAGACCCCGGTGGTGAAAGTGGTGCTTTATGGTGCCATGAGTAGCCTGGGCAGTGCGCTGATGGCTGAAATGCTGCGGCGCCAACACGAAGTCATCGCCATTCTCGACGACCTGACGGCGCTGGCGCCGCGTCCGGGATTGCGCACCAAAACCGGCGATCTTTTCGCAGCTCAACGGGTGAAACAAAGTGTGGCAGGCAGTTCGGCGGTCATCTGCTTGTTAGATGCGCCTGGCCTGCCGTTCAACAGTGAGCATGTGGAAAAATCCATCGTGCCGGGTCCGGTCGAGCAAGTGCTGGCAGTGGATGCATTGATCGAGGGCATGCAGGCGGCGGGCATTGCCCGTTTGTTCGTGGTGGGGGATTTCGAAGTTCTCGATGATCCCGAATTAGAAGACGACCTGGAACGTCATGCCGCCGAAGAGATCCGTGAAGCACTGCAAAGCAGCACGTTGCATTGGACTTTGGTGAACGCGCCACGGGGAGTGGCCGGCCTGACCATCGAGCATTTCAGCCAGACTGGCGGCAACCTTGAACCGGGCCTGGCCGAACCGCTCGCACGCCTGGCACGCACTGCCACGGGGATTGCCGATGAGCTGCAGCTGAATTTGCACATTGGTGAGCACGTCAATTTCATTGCCGCAGACAGCTAGACCGCTATGGAGGGCAGCGCCATCCCGTTCAGCGATTGCGCGCTGCTGGCCTGTTCTTCCATCAACCAGTCGACGAACTGTTGAATCAACGCGCCACGCCGTTTGCGTTGCGGCAGAACCACGTAATAGCCCAAGCGTGAAATCACTGTTTGTGCAATCGGGCGACACAACAAGCCTTGCGTCAGCAAGTTATCCACAAGGTGTCGCCAGCCAATGGCGACGCCCTGACCACCAATCGCGGCTTGTATCAACAGGGTGTAGTTGTCGAAGCGCAACTGGCCGGGGGCCGGGGGCGAAGTGATGCCCAATTCTCGAAACACTCCGCTCCAGTCAAACCAGTTACTGCTGTTCTCGCCGCGCAGGTGCAACAGTGGGAACTCCAACAAACACTGGGCAGGCAAGGGCAGGGCACGCTCATTCAGAAGCTGAGGGCTGCACACGGGGAATACTTCTTCGCTGAACAACCAATGGCTTTCACCCTGCTTGAAGCGGCCATCGCCGAATAACACCGCCACATCGATATCCGTACGCAGCATGTTGTGGCTGCGCTCGCTGGTGACCAGGCTGACATCCACGTGCGGATTGGCCGCGTGAAAACGGTGCAGGCGCGGCATCAGCCAGTAGGCAGCAAAAGCGAAATCGGTCGCCACTTGCAACACTTCGTGTTGCTGCTGTGCGCTGATCGCACTCAAACCAGCATCGATATTCTGCAATCCAAGCTGAACTTGCTCGAAAAGGATCATTCCGGCCTCGGTCAGTTCGATACCGCGGTAAATGCGGTCGAACAGACGTGTGGCCAACTGTTCTTCCAGCCGCTTGATTTGCTGGCTGATGGCGGGTTGGGTAGTGCCCAGTTCATTGGCGGCAGCCGTGAAGCTGCGTTGACGGGCCGCGGCTTCGAACGCGCGAAGTAAATCCAGAGACAGGTCACCAAGAGCGTCATACATAAGCTGTGCTTATCCTAGTCATTGCTGCGCGTGGGCTTTACCGCAAAGTGCATGGGTTACATCCTCGATCCCAGCACTCTCGCATAAACATCCACTATGGAATGCCGCGATCACATGAAGCGCAAGAACATTCTTTTCATCATGGCCGATCAAATGGCCGCGCCAATGTTGCCGTTCTACGGCCCATCGCCCATCAAGTTGCCGAATTTGAGCCGCCTCGCCGCACAAGGCGTGGTGTTCGACGCCGCCTACTGCAACAGCCCGTTGTGCGCACCGTCGCGTTTTACCCTGGTCAGCGGCCAATTGCCGAGCAAGATCGGCGCCTACGACAACGCGGCGGATTTTCCGGCCGATGTACCGACCTATGCCCACTACCTGCGTCGACTTGGCTATCGCACCGCACTGTCAGGCAAGATGCACTTCTGCGGTCCGGATCAACTGCACGGTTACGAAGAACGTCTGACCAGCGATATCTATCCGGCCGACTACGGCTGGGCAGTGAATTGGGACGAGCCGGACGTGCGTCCGACCTGGTATCACAACATGTCGTCGGTACTGCAGGCGGGGCCGTGCGTGCGCACCAATCAACTGGATTTCGACGAAGAGGTGGTGTTCAAGGCCCAGCAATACCTGTTCGATCACATTCGCGAGGATGGCGACCAGCCGTTCTGCCTGACTGTTTCAATGACCCACCCACACGATCCGTACACCATTCCCAAAGCTTTCTGGGATCTGTACGACGATGCCGACATTCCTTTGCCAATAACACCGGACCAGCACGAACTCGACCCGCACGCCCGGCGTTTGCTCAAGGTTTACGACCTGTGGGATAAACCCTTGCCTGTGGATAAGATCCGCGATGCACGCCGTGCCTATTTCGGTGCTTGCAGCTATATCGACAGTAACGTCGGCAAACTCCTGCAAACACTCGAAGATACCGGCCTGATCGACGATACCATCATTGTCTTCTCCGGCGACCATGGCGACATGCTCGGCGAGCGCGGGCTCTGGTACAAAATGCACTGGTATGAAATGGCCGCTCGCGTGCCCCTGTTGATAAGTGCTCCCGGGCAATTCGGCGCGAGCCGTGTCAGTGCCTCGGTCTCGACCGCCGACTTGCTGCCGACCTTCGTCGAACTGGCGGGCGGCTCGCTGGAGCCAGGCCTGCCGCTCGATGGCCGCTCGTTGGTCCCACATCTGAAAGGGCAGGGCGGTCACGACGAAGTGTTCGGCGAATACATGGCAGAAGGCACCATCAGCCCGCTGATGATGATTCGCCGCGGCGCTTACAAATTCATCTACAGCGAAGACGACCCTTGCCTACTCTTCGACGTACACAATGATCCGCGCGAACTGGAAGAACTGAGCCAGTCGCCGCAGCATCGCCAGCTGTTTGACGACTTTCTCGCCGAAGCGCGGGCCAAATGGGATATTCCGGCGATCCATCAACAGGTGCTCGCAAGCCAACGGCGCCGGCGTTTCGTCGCCGATGCCCTGACCATCGGCAAGCTGAAGAGCTGGGATCACCAGCCGCTGGTAGACGCCAGTCAGCAGTACATGCGTAACCATATCGACCTCGACGATCTGGAGCGTAAAGCACGTTATCCACAACCCTGCCAAAACCAATAATGTTAAGGGGAAGTCCATGCAAAGGTTATCCACAGTACTGACGGTCGGGCTCCTGGCTCTGGGCAGTGCATCGGCGTTCGCCGATCAATGCGAGACGGTGAAAATGGCCGACCCGGGCTGGAGCGACATCGCCGCGACCAACGCCATCACCGGGTTTCTCCTGGACGGCATGGGCTACAAGGCCAAAGTCGACACCCTCGCGGTGCCGATTACCTTCGGCGGGCTCAAGGACGGCCAGGTCGATGTGTTTCTGGGTAACTGGATGCCGGCGCAGCAGGGCTTCTACGACAAATTCGTCGCCACGGGCGATGTCACGCAACTGGCGAAGAATCTCGATGGCACCGAGTTCACCCTCGCCGTTCCGGACTACGTCTGGGACGCGGGTGTGCATAACTTTGCCGACCTGAACAAACACGCCGACAAGTTTGATCGCAAAATCTACGGCATCGGTTCCGGTGCACCGGCAAACATCTCGCTGCAAGAGATCATCAAGAAAAACGATTTCGACATGGGCCAGTGGAAATTGGTCGAGTCCAGCGAGCAAGCGATGTTGGCCGAAGTGTCGCGCGCAGTGAAGAAACAGAAGTTCGTGACCTTCCTCGGCTGGACGCCGCACCCGATGAACGTGCAGCTGAAAATGCATTACCTGAAGGGCGGCGAGAAGTATTTCGGCGACACTGGCAGCGTCCACACCCTGACCCGCAAAGGTTATGCACAGGCCTGCCCTAACGTTGGGAAATTGCTGACCAACCTGACGTTCACTCAGGACATGGAAAACAGCATCATGGCCGAGGTGGTGAACAAGAAGATCAGCAATGCCGACGCCGCCAGAGCGTGGATCAAGGCCAACCCGGCGGTGCTGGATAAATGGCTGGATGGCGTGAAAACCGTGGACGGCAAGGATGCATTGCCGGCAGTCAAAGCCAAGTTGTAGAGATCCTCTGTTGATGATCGTTCCCACGCGGAGCGTGGGAACGATCATCCTCTGTGGCGAGGGAGCTTGCTCCCGCTGGGCTGCGCAGCGGCCCTGAAACCTGCGGGCGCTTCGCACCCGAGCGCGAGCAAGCTCCCTCGCCACAAATGATTGTGCGTCCTGCTACCCTTGCGCAAACCCCCGACCGAGAGGCCCCATGGCCCTGCCAAGCCGCCATTCACTTTTTCCCTTCCTCACCTGGCTGCCCCGGCAAACCCGAGCCAGCGTCGGCCGCGACCTGATCGTCGGCCTCAGCGGTGCGATTCTTGCGTTGCCGCAATCCATTGCCTACGCACTGATCGCGGGTCTGCCACCGGAATACGGGCTGTACGCGGCTATCATCCCGGTGTTGATCGCTTGTCTTTGGGGTTCGTCGTGGCATTTGATCTGCGGTCCTACGGCCGCGATCTCGATTGTCTTGTATGCCAGCGTCAGTCCTCTGGCCGTGCCGGCGACACAGGACTACGTCACGGTGATCCTGCTGCTGACTTTCCTGGCGGGGGTTTTCCAGTGGCTGCTGGGATTGCTGCGCTTTGGCGCGCTGGTGAATTTCGTCTCCCATTCGGTGGTGCTCGGCTTTACCCTCGGTGCGGCGGTAGTGATTGCCGTCGGTCAACTGCCCAATCTGTTGGGGTTGGACTTGCCAAGTCAGGCCACCGCCCTGGACAGTTTCATCACTTTATTGCGCCATCTCGGCGAAGTGGACAAGGCCTCGCTGGCGTTGGGTCTGGCGACGGTGGTGGTGGGGGTGTTCCTCAAGCTGTGGTTGCCACGTTGGCCAACGCTGTTGATCACACTGGTGCTGGGCGCATTGCTGGTCTGGCTGTGGCCAACCATGTTTGGTCATGTGCAACTGGTCAGCGCGTTCACCGGTAAGTTACCGCCCTTCAGTCCGTTGCCACTGGATCTCGATTTGATCCTGCGCCTGCTGCCCAGCGCCGTGGCCGTTGGCATGCTCGGGCTGGTGACAAGCCTGTCGATTGCCCGCTCGATCTCTGCACGTTCGCAGCAACTACTCGACGCTAACCAGGAAGTTCGCGCCCAAGGCCTGTCGAATATTGTCGGTGCGTTTTTTTCCGGATCGCTGTCAGCCGGCTCGTTCACCCGCTCCGGGTTGAGTTACGAAGCCGGGGCCTGCTCGCCGTTGGCCGGGGTTTTTTCGGCGATGTGGGTGGCGTTGTTTGCGATTTTTGGCGCAGGTTTGATTGCGCACATCCCGATCCCGGCCATGGCCGGTAGTATTCTGTTGATCGCCTGGGGCCTGGTGGACCATCGCGGCATTCGCGCGTTGTTGCGGGTGAGTCGCGCCGAGTTCGTGGTCATGGCCCTGACCTGTGTCGCCACGCTGCTGCTGGAGTTGCAGACAGCAATTTACGCTGGCGTGCTGGCGTCACTGTTTTTTTACCTCAAGCGAACGTCGCAACCGCGGGTACAACATGTACGCGACGGCGATGAAGACATTCTGCGGGTCGGCGGCTCGATCTTCTTCGGCGCCAGCCATTACCTGCAGGTGCGCCTGCAACGCATGCACGGTGCGCGCGTGGTGATCGAGGCGCAGCAGATCAATTTCATCGACTATTCAGGGGTGGAAATGCTGCATCAGGAAGCCCGGCGCTTGCTGCGCCAGGATCGCAGCCTGACCTTGCGCCAGGCGCGGCCGCAGGTGGTGGAAGAGTTGAGGAAGCTTGAGGGACCGGAGAAATGCCCGATCCGATTTGAAGATTGAACAAATTCTTGGCTAAAACACCAATCCCTGTGGCGAGGGAGCTTGCTCCCGCTCGGGAGCGAAGCGCCCGCAGATTTTAAGGGTCGCTACGCAATCCAGCGGGAGCAAGCTCCCTCGCCACAAAGAATTACAGCGCCAGTTGTCGGCGCAACTCGGCCAGCACCGGTGCCGTATCCGGGCGGACACCGCGCCAAAGGAAGAACGCTTCTGCCGCTTGCTCAGCCAACATCCCCAACCCGTCCATCGATACCGCTGCGCCGTGTTCGCTGGCCCAACGGCAGAATGAAGTCGGCTCCTTGCCGTACATCATGTCGTAGCAAACGGTTTTGCCTGGTTCGATCAGGCTGCTGGCGATCGGCGGAACGTCCCCTGTCAGGCTGGCAGAGGTGGCATTGATGATCAGGTCCACAGATTCCTGCAACCAGTCGTAACCGCTCGCCGAGACCGGCCCCAAATCGCAGAACAGTTCCGCCAGCAGTTCGGCCTTGTCTACGGTGCGGTTGGCGATGATCACCGACGCCGGCTGCTCGGCGAGCAAGGGCTCCAGAGCACCGCGCACAGCACCACCGGCACCGAGTAACAGGATGCGTTTGCCCTTGAGGCTGAACCCGGCGTTGACGGTCAGGTCCCGCACCAGGCCGGCGCCATCGGTGTTGTCTCCCAGCAGACTGCCATCGGCCATTTTGCTCAAGGTATTCACCGCGCCGGCCCGCTGCGCTCGCGCAGTCAGGCTATCGGCAAGGCGAAAGGCTTCTTCCTTGAACGGGACCGTCACATTCGCCCCCCGGCCTTCGAGGAAAAAAGCCCGAGCGCAGTCGGAAAAATCGTCTAAAGGCGCCAGCAATGTGCTGTAGTCGAGGCGCTGCGCGGTCTGCTCGGCGAACAGACGATGGATCAATGGTGACTTGCTATGGCCAATCGGGTTACCGAATACAACATAACGGTCCATCTACATTCCTCGTTCAGGCCTTGGCCAACCAATCGCGATCCTGCAAGAAATAATCGGTCAGGCGCGCTTCTTCGCTGCCCGGTTCGGCTTTCCAGTCGTAACCCCAACGCACTTGCGGCGGCAGGGACATCAGGATCGACTCCGTGCGACCGCCCGATTGCAGGCCGAACAGCGTGCCACGGTCATAGACCAGGTTGAACTCGACGTAACGGCCACGACGGTATTCCTGGAACTCCCGTTGTTTCGCGCTGAACGTGTCGTTTTTGCGACGCTGCACGATCGGCAGGTAGGCATCGATGTATGCATCGCCGATAGCTCGCATGAACGCGAAGCTGGTGTCGAAGTCCCACTCGTTCAAGTCATCGAAAAACAGACCGCCAATGCCCCGTGGTTCGTGGCGATGCTTGATGTGGAAGTAGCTGTCGCACCAGGCCTTGTAACGCGGGTAGACGTCCGCACCGAACGGCGCGCAAGCCTGCTCGGCCACGCGGTGCCAGTGCACGCAGTCTTCTTCATTGCCGTAGTAGGGCGTCAGGTCGAAACCGCCGCCGAACCACCAGACCGGTTCTTCACCTTCTTTTTCAGCGATGAAAAAACGTACGTTGGCGTGGGAAGTCGGCACATGCGGGTTGTGCGGATGGATCACCAGCGACACGCCGAGCGCTTCGAAGCCACGGCCGGCCAGTTCCGGACGATGGGCGCTGGCGGACGGTGGCAGGCCACTGCCAAAGACATGGGAAAAGTTGACGCCGCCCTTTTCAATGACCGTGCCGTTTTCGATCACCCGCGTACGTCCACCACCGCCGGCAGGCCGGGTCCAGGCGTCTTCGACGAAGTGCGTGCCACCGTCTTCGGCTTCCAGGGCAGCACAAATACGGTCTTGCAGGTCGAGCAGATAGGCTTTTACGGCCTCGGTGCGGGTAGTCATGGCATCACCTTGGATCGGGCAAAGCTACGCGGCGCTCCATCGGACCGGGGCCTGCGCAAATGGGCGCGTAGCATAACACCGCCGAAGTGCTCGTCGCAGTTGACGAAGATCAAGCTTAGGAGTCCGATAGGACGCTTCGCATTTACACAATCAGCATCGATCTCAGGAGAGAGCAGATGGCAAAGCGTATTCAGTTCCGTGCCCATGGCGGCCCCGAAGTGCTTGAGTATGTGGATTACCAACCCGCCGGGCCCGGCCCCAAAGAGGTCCGTGTGACCAACAAGGCCATCGGCCTGAACTTCATCGATACCTATTACCGCAGCGGTCTCTACCCACCGCCGGCTCTGCCATCGGGGCTCGGTTCCGAAGGCGCGGGCGTGGTCGAGGCGGTCGGCAGTGACGTCACGCGGTTCAAGGTCGGCGATCGCGTCGCTTACGGCAGCGGCCCATTGGGGGCCTACAGTGACGTTCACGTCTTGCCCGAGGCCAATCTGGTTCACCTGCCGGACGCCATCAGCTTCGAGCAGGCGGCAGGTGTGATGCTCAAAGGCCTGACCGTGCAATATCTGCTGCGCCAGACCTACGAACTCAAGGGTGGCGAAACCATCCTGTTCCACGCGGCAGCGGGTGGTGTCGGCTCGTTGGCTTGCCAATGGGCCAAGGCCTTGGGCGTCAAGCTGATCGGCACCGTGAGCTCCGCGGAGAAAGCCGCGCTGGCCAAGGCCAACGGCGCCTGGGCGACCATCGATTACAGCCATGAAAACGTCGCACAACGGGTACTGGAATTGACCGACGGCAAAAAAGTCCCGGTGGTGTACGACGGCGTGGGCAAGGACACTTGGCTGACATCTCTGGACAGCGTCGCGCCTCGGGGCCTGGTGGTGAGTTTCGGCAACGCATCCGGCGCAGTGGACGGAGTCAACCTGGGGATTCTGGCGGCGAAAGGTTCGCTGTACGTAACCCGGCCGACGCTGGGCACCTACGCCAACAACGCCGAAAACCTACAGCGCATGGCCGATGAACTGTTCGAGATGATCATCAGTGGCAAGTTGAAGGTGGATATCAGCCAGACGTATTCACTGGCGGATGCGGCGAAAGCGCAGACTGAATTATCGGCACGGCGCACCACGGGATCGGTGGTTCTGTTGCCTTAAGATTTTCAGCGTCTGCCAAGGCCTCATCGCTGGCAAGCCAGCTCCCACACGTACAGGGTCGGTCACAAATCATGTGAACGACCAGAATCCCGTGGGAGCTGGCTTGCCAGCGATGGGGGGCGCCTCGGTCTCAGCCTGGGCGAACAACGTGCCCCGTCGCCAGATCGCGAATCACGCTCGGGTTCTTGCGCCCACCCAGCAACCCGCCGAGCACCAGGTCAACCTGCCCGCGGAAATACTGCTCGACGCGAAGCCGCGTACGAGCTGCCGGCCGGCCTTGCGGGTTGGCAGAGGTCGACACCAACGGCCCGACCAACGCACACAAATCCCGTACCAGCGGGTGATCACTCACGCGCAGCGCCACGGTTTCATGCACGCCGGTGATCCATGGCGGCAACAGGTTCTGATGCGGCACCAGCCAGGTGTTCGGCCCCGGCCAGGTGCTGGCCATGCGGTCCATCCACAGTTCAGGGAAGTCTTCGAACAGGAAATCGAACTGACGGATGTTGTCGGCCACCAGGATCAGGCCTTTATCCACTGCCCGGCCCTTGATCAGCAACAAACGCTCGACGGCCTCTTCGTCCCACGGGTCGCAACCCAGGCCCCAGACTGCTTCGGTTGGGTAGGCAATCACCGCCCCTGCGCGAACTGCTCGTGCGGCTTGCTGCACACGCCAACTGTTGACCATGAAAAACTCTCCAGAATAAGGCTCTGCGCAGTTTACCGATCTTGTTTATAAAACCTAGCTCACCCGCGCAAACCAGCGCCCGTTTTCGCACACCGCGCTGCCGCCCATCTCCAGTTCCGTCAACGCCGCCAACACGTTGGGCAGCGCCCAGCCGCTGGCGAGGGCCAGCGCTTCACTGGTGTGAGGGGCCGCATGCAGCAGCTTCAACAGCGGATGACTCGTCGCCACCTCGCAGGTTTCCGGGAACAACGGCTGTTGCTGCCAACCTCGCAAGGCTTCGAGAATATGTTCAATGGTCTCCACCAGCACCGCGCCGTCGCGGATCAACTGGTGGCAACCCCGCGCGCCGGGGTAATGGATCGACCCGGGAATCGCGTAAACCTCACGCCCTTGTTCGGCCGCCAGCCGTGCGGTGATCAACGAACCGCTGGCCACGCTGGCCTCGACCACCAGCACACCGAGGGACAAACCGCTGATGATGCGGTTACGTCGCGGGAAGTTGCTGGCGCTGGGGCCGGCATCCAGCGGAAACTCCGAAAGCACCGCGCTGCCCGAGGCGATCATGGCGTCCGCCAGCCGCCGATTGCGCTGTGGATAAAACTTTTCAAGACCCGTGCCAAGTACACCGACCGTTTGCCCGCCGACATCCAAAGCAGCCTGATGCGCGGCGGCATCGATACCCAGCGCCAACCCGCTGGTGATGACGAAACCGGCACTGGCCAGGCTGCGGGAAAACGCTGCCGCGGTATCCATGCCCGGCCGAGACGCGCGCCGACTACCGACCATCGCCAGCTGCGGTTTTTCCAGAATGCCAGGATCGCCCGCGACGAATAACAAGGGCGGAGCATCACTGATTTGCGCCAGCAGCGCCGGGTAGTCAACCTGGTCCCACATCAGTAAATGCTGGCCCTGACGCTCCAGCCAGGCCAATGCGTGGCTTGCTCCATCGCGGATTTCAGGACATCGCCTGGCCTCGGCACACGCCAATGGCAAACCCAGCGCGCGCCAGGCACTGGCCGGTGCACTGATCGCTTTCGATGCCGAACCGAACGCCTCGAGCAACTTTTTGAACCGCATCGGCCCGAGTTCCGGCAAACGGTGCAGACGCAAACGAGCTTCCAGCTCCGCAGGGGAAACCGGTGTAACAGTAGGCCATGACATGGATCATCCTTGATCGTTATGAGCACCCGTACAAACGGGAATAAGCTGTGGATAACTCTGTTGGTAACTTGTGAAGCACGCTTATGGATTTCGCACCTTGTCCATCACCGCCAGCGAACGCGATGCGGTGAGCACCAGCCCGTAGCTGAGCTTGTCGTAGGTGCGGAAAACCATCAGCAGACCGGCGCGTTCGTCGGGAATTTTCACCGGCTGGCCGCTGATTCGGTCACGCACGGTTTCCCCGGTCTTCATCACCACCAATACATTGCCTTCGGCCAGACCATCGCGTTGACCCTTGTTCAGCGTGACCACATCCAACGCACCGATCTGCGTCACGCCGCGCGGCACATCAATGATCAAGCCTTCGATCTTGCTGCTCGGTGCGCTGGGCATGAACGTCGAGTTGATGGAGCGCTCCTCGCCACTGAACAGGCGGTCGCCAAGGCGTACCTCCTGGGTTGTGCGTTGCAGCGCCAGCGTAGCGATGTCACCTTCGGTGGCGACGATTTCGCCACCGCCAATGTCATCGGCGTTGATCCCCAAAAACTCCTGGGTTTGTGGATCGGTATAGACCTTGCCCTGGCGGAAGATGCCGTAGACCGGTTGCGCCAGGTCGAACTGACCGCGGGCGAAGATTCTGTCGCCCATGCCGCTGAGCACGCGTTCGGCATCACCGGCCACGATGTACGGCGCCTTGTCGAAATCCTCGACCTTGTCGACGATGCGGTTGCTCAGGAGAAAACTGTTGATCGATTTCAGCGGGATGCTCGGAATCGCATCGGCTACCGGGCTGGTGCGTACCCGCGGCGAAAGCTTGATGGTGCCCCGCGACTCGCCCCGGCTGAGGGTCAGGCGCGGCTGGCCATTGACGTAGTCCAGCGACAGCGAATCGCCGGGGTAGATCAGATTGGGGTTTTCGATCTGCGGATTGGCTTGCCACAACTGCGGCCACTGCCATGGCTCACGGAGATACTTTGCGGAAATGTCCCAGAGTGTGTCCCCCGTCACCACGGTGTATCGCTGCGGAAAACCTTCCCGAAGTTGCACTTGCCCGTGCGCGAAACCGGCCGAAGCCAGAAGGAGCAGGGCGAGTAGTGATTTCCTCATGCGGTGAATCCCTTTATTATGTGCGTTCGCGTGAAACGCCAGAGCCGTCAGTGGCTCGCTCCCGGCCGGCTTGTCAAAACTTGCTTGTCGACAGAAGGGAGCTACGTTTTACAACGGTAGCCTGCATCTTCGGACCTGCCAGGCCATCGACCCGACTTTACTTCACACGTGCAGTAATCAAGCTTATGGCCATTTTAGACATCCTCGAATTTCCCGACTCGCGCCTGCGCACTATCGCCAAACCTGTGGCCGTAGTGGACGACGAAGTGCGTCAGTTGGTCGACGACATGTTTGAAACAATGTATGAAGCGCCAGGCATCGGCCTCGCCGCGACCCAGGTCAACGTGCACAAACGTATCGTCGTGATGGACCTTTCCGAAGACCGCACCGAGCCTCGAGTGTTCATCAACCCCGAGCTCGAACCGCTAACCGAAGACATGGGCCAGTATCAGGAAGGCTGTCTGTCGGTGCCGGGCTTCTACGAAAACGTCGATCGCCCGCAACGGGTCAAGGTCAAGGCGCTGGACCGCGACGGTCAGCCTTACGAACTGATCGCCGAAGATTTGCTCGCTGTGTGCATCCAGCATGAATGCGACCACCTCAACGGCAAATTGTTCGTCGACTACCTGTCCACGCTCAAACGCGACCGCATCAAGAAGAAGCTGGAAAAGCTCCATCGCCAGAACGCCTGATGCCCCTCTTCAAAGGCTTGCTGCGGCAAGCCTTTTTCTTTTCAAGCTGCTTTGTAATCGAGAGCTTTCATGACTGAGCCACTGCGCATTGTCTTTGCCGGCACCCCGGAATTCGCCGCCGAACACCTCAAGGCCCTGCTGAGCAGCCCTTACGAGATCGTCGCGGTCTACACCCAGCCGGATCGCCCGGCAGGCCGTGGGCAAAAAATGATGCCAAGCCCGGTCAAGCAGTTGGCACTGGAAAACCACATCCCGGTGTTGCAACCGCCAACCCTGCGCAACGAAGAAGCCCAGGCTGAACTGGCCGCGTTGAAGCCAGACCTGATGGTGGTGGTCGCCTACGGCCTGATCCTGCCGCAAGTGGTGCTGGATATTCCGCGCCTGGGCTGCATCAACAGCCATGCCTCGCTGTTGCCGCGCTGGCGCGGTGCAGCGCCGATCCAGCGTGCCGTCGAAGCCGGTGATGCCGAAAGCGGCGTGACCGTGATGCGCATGGAAGCCGGGCTCGATACCGGGCCGATGCTGCTCAAGGTCGCCACGCCGATCAGTGCCGAAGACACCGGTGGCAGCCTCCACGATCGTCTGGCCGAAATGGGTCCACCGGCCGTGGCCCAGGCGATTGCCGGCCTTGCCGCCGGTACTCTGGAAGGCGAAGTGCAGGACGATAGCCTCGCCACTTATGCACACAAATTGAACAAAGACGAAGCGCGCATCGACTGGGCTCGCCCGGCGATTGAACTGGAACGCCTGGTCCGCGCCTTCAACCCTTGGCCGATCACCCACAGCACCTTGAATGGCGAAGCCTTGAAAGTGCTGGCCGCGCACCTGGCCGAAGGCAAGGGCACGCCGGGGGAGATTCTTGGCGCCAGCAAGGACGGCCTGGTCGTCGCTTGTGGTGAGCAGGCCCTGTGCCTGACGCGCCTGCAATTGCCCGGTGGCAAGGCACTGAATTTCAGCGACTTGTTCAACAGCCGTCGGGAGAAATTCGCCATTGGCACAATTCTCGGTCAAGCGGCGGACGCTCAATGAATCCGCGTCTGGCCGCCGCCAAGGCACTTGCCGCTGTCCTGAACGGAAAAGCATCGCTCAACAGCTCGCTACCCACGCAACTGGACAAGGTCGAGGACCGTGATCGCGGCTTCACTCAGGATCTGGCCTTTGGCACCGCGCGCTGGCAACCGCGCTTGTCGGCACTGGCGGCCAAGCTGTTGCAGAAACCGTTCAAGGCTGCCGACGCCGATGTTGAAGCTCTGCTGCTGGTTGGCCTCTATCAACTGCTCTACACCCGCGTCCCGGCCCACGCCGCCATTGGCGAAACCGTTGGCTGCGCCGACAAGCTGAAAAAACCCTGGGCCAAGGCCTTGCTCAACGCCGTGCTGCGCAATGCCCAGCGCGAAAGCGAAACGATTTTTGCCGAGCTGGAACGTGACCCGGTGGTGCGCACCGCTCACCCGCGCTGGCTGCAAAAATCCCTGAAGGCCTTCTGGCCGGAACAATGGGAAGCCATCTGCGCGGCGAACAATGCGCATCCGCCAATGATTCTGCGGGTCAATCGTCGCCATCACAGCCGCGACGCGTATCTCGGCTTGCTGACCAACGCGGGTATCGCCGCCGCCCCGTGTGTCTACAGCCGTGATGGCATCGTGCTCGAAGCGGCCACGGACGTGCGCAGCCTGCCGGGTTTCGCCGACGGCTGGATCAGCGTGCAGGATGAAGCCGCGCAACTGGCCGCCGACCTGCTGGATCTGGCGCCGGGCCAACGGGTACTCGACGCCTGCTGTGCACCGGGTGGCAAGACTTGCCACATCCTTGAGGCCGAGCCAAAGCTGGCCGGCGTCGTAGCGGTCGACCTTGAAGCCAAGCGGCTGGTGCGCGTGCGTGAAAACCTCGAACGCCTGAAACTCAGCGCCGAACTGATTGCCGCCGATGGCCGTGATACCCAGGCGTGGTGGGATGGCAAGCCGTTCCAGCGCATCCTGCTCGATGCCCCCTGCTCGGCCACGGGAGTGATTCGTCGTCACCCGGACATCAAGTTGACCCGTCAACCCGACGACATCGCCGCACTCGCGGTGCTGCAAGGCGAGCTGCTGGACGCGATGTGGATAACGTTGGAAGTGGGCGGCATTCTGCTCTACGCCACGTGCTCGACATTGCCGACCGAGAACACCGAAGTCATCGAAGCCTTCCTCGCTCGCACCCCGGGCGCCCGTGAGCTGGACCTGGCCACCACGGCCGGCATCAAGCAGCCCCACGGTCGCCAATTGCTGGCGCAAGAGGGCGGACACGACGGTTTCTACTACGCCAAGCTGATCAAGATCGCCGCCGCACGCGGTTAACCGGTTTAAGGGAGTGACTGGATGAAAATCATCATCCTCGGCGCAGGGCAGGTCGGCGGTTCGCTGGCGGAACACTTGGCCAGCGAGGCCAACGACATCACGGTGGTCGATACCGACGGTGAGCGCCTGCGCGACCTCGGCGACCGGCTGGACATCCGCACCGTCCAGGGCCGCGGCTCATTCCCGACCGTGCTGCGCCAGGCCGGGGCCGATGATGCGGACATGCTGGTCGCCGTGACCAACAGCGATGAAACCAACATGGTCGCCTGCCAGGTCGCCCACACGCTGTTCCACACCCCGACCAAGATCGCCCGGGTGCGCGAGGCTGCCTACCTGACCCGCGAAGAGCAGCTGTTCCAGAATGAAGCGATTCCGGTGGATGTGCTGATCAGCCCGGAACAAGTGGTCACCAACTACATCAAGCGTCTAATCCAGCACCCCGGAGCCCTGCAGGTGATCGACTTCGCCGAAGGCAAGGCGCAACTGGTGGCCGTGCGCGCTTACTACGGTGGGCCGCTGGTGGGCCAGCAATTGCGGCAGTTGCGTGAGCACATGCCGAACGTCGAAACCCGCGTGGCCGCGATTTTCCGCCGCGACCGGCCGATCCTGCCCCAGGGCGACACCGTGATCGAGGCCGACGACGAGGTGTTTTTCATCGCCGCCAAGGCGAACATTCGCGCCGTGATGAGCGAAATGCGCCGTCTCGACGAGACCTACAAACGCATCGTCATCGCCGGTGGCGGTCAGATCGGCGAGCGCTTGGCCGAAGCCATCGAAAGCCGCTATCAAGTGAAGATCATCGAGATGAACCCGGCACGTTGCCGTCATCTCTCGGACCACCTCGACAGTACTGTGGTCTTGCAAGGTAGCGCCTCGGACCGCGACCTGCTGATGGAAGAAAACATCGCCGACGCCGATCTGTTCCTGGCGCTGACCAACGACGACGAGGCCAACATCATGTCGTCGCTGCTGGCCAAGCGTCTGGGCGCCAAGAAGGTGATGACCATCATCAACAACCCGGCCTACGTCGACCTGATCCAGGGCGGTGACATCGACATCGCCATCAGCCCGCAACTGGCGACCATCGGCACCTTGCTGGCCCACGTGCGCCGGGGCGATATCGTCAGTGTGCACTCACTGCGCCGCGGTGCGGCCGAGGCCATCGAAGCCATTGCCCATGGCGATGCAAAATCGAGCAAGGTGATCGGCAAGGCCATCGAGAACATCGGGCTGCCACCGGGTACAACGATCGGCGCGATCATCCGCGACGAAGAAGTGATCATTGCCCACGACGATACCGTGATCAAAACCGGTGACCATGTAATCCTGTTCCTTGTGGATAAAAAGCATATTCGCGATGTGGAAAAGCTGTTCCATGTAGGGTTGAGTTTCTTCTGACCCTGCTTTTTTGTGGCGAGGGAGCTTGCTCCCGCTCGGCTGCGCAGCAGTCGCAAAACCTCTGATCGCGATTTATCAGACATAGCCAGATAGCTCATAAGCGACCGCTTCGCGCTCGAGCGGGAGCAAGCTCCCTCGCCACAGAGCTGTCTACTCTCAAAGGAAAAGTGTCCATGATCGAATCCCTGGAAAAAATGCTCGCCAAGGGTGTGGATAACTCTTTACTGCGCTTCGGCCTGGGCAAGGGTTATCTGGATCTGGGGGAGAACGCCAAGGCGGCGGAGCATTTTCAACGCTGCGTCGATTTCGACCCGAAGTATTCGGCGGCGTGGAAGCTGCTGGGCAAGGCGCATCTGGCACTTGGGGATCACGCGGCTGCGCGTCAGGCTTGGGAGAAGGGCGTGGAAGCCGCTCGCAACCATGGCGACAAGCAGGCCGAGAAGGAAATGACTGTGTTTATGAAAAAACTGGACCGAGCCGATCAGAGATAGCGCAAGCCAATCCCTTCGACATCCACCTGCACCACTTCCATGCGCACTCGCGGCGCGCCTGTGGGCAAGTCCTGCACCTGGCCGTAGACCACCGCACCTTTAGGCAAGGCCGCCAGTGCCGGGTGCTTGACGTAGACACCCGTGTGCGAAAGATTGCGCGTCTGGCCCAGGCATTCGCCGAAGCTTTCGTGGGTGATCTTGATGCGAAATGATTTGCGCTGCTCGGACATCTTTTTGCGCCCTTGAAAATCGATTGTGGATAATCCAGACCTGTAGGAGCGAGGCTTGCCCGCGAAGAGGACTTCGCCTTCAATATCGTTTGTCGGCTGACAGTCGCCTTCGCGGGCAAGCCTCGCTCCTTGTATGTTGACCCTGAGTCCAAAGAGAGA
>NZ_RCNY01000012.1:0-3110 GCF_004307635.1 Pseudomonas sp. Sample_22 | reverse complement strand
ATCCTGAGCTTGAATTCGATTAGAGATCTTCCCTAGCTCAGGTCTAATCGATGACTGGTCTAACCTTTCCCCGGACGATTTTAGGACTCCATTCGCATGGGCTTCGCTGTAACCGTCCGGGCAACACACCTTCCTGACACCGTCGCTTGAGGCGATGGTGTCCACCTAAATTTAAGTGGACACCATTTCTAGCCTTTTTAAGCGGACGCCCATGCCACAAGAACGCCGTTCCTATTCCAAGTCCTTTAAGGCCCAGGTCATCGCCGAGTGTGCGCAGGCTGACACCTCGATTGCCAATGTCGCCTTGACCCACAATCTCAACGCCAACCTCGTCCATAAATGGATACGCGTGCATGCGCAGAAAAACCTGACACTTCAAACCGCCTTCATCCCGATCAAGACATCGCCGCCGGTGCCGATGCATCAGGCCCTTCCTGCCACGATCCGAATCGAAGTGCCGCATTCAAAAGGCGTAGTCGTGGTGAGTTGGCCGGCAGAAAATGCAGCGGCGTGTTCTGCTTTCCTGCGAGACCTGCTGCGATGATCCGCATCGACTCCATCTGGCTCGCCACCGAGCCCATGGACATGCGCGCCGGCACTGAAACTGCGCTGGCGCGGGTCGTGGCGGTGTTCGGTGCGGCGAAGCCGCACTGTGCTTATCTGTTTGCCAACCGTCGTGCCAATCGCATGAAGGTGTTGGTGCATGATGGCTTGGGGATTTGGCTTGCAGCCCGGCGCTTGAATCAAGGACGTTTCTTTTGGCCGGGCGTGCGGCACGGCTCTGAAGTCGAGTTGGATGCAGAGCAACTTCAAGCCTTGGTGCTCGGCTTACCTTGGCAAAGCGTCGGTTCCGGAGGAGCCATCACGATGCTCTAGCTCGCCTGCCATGGCCTGCTTGCCAGCGCAATTGGCCCATCAGTCTATCGCCGCCACTAGCCCTCTCTGGCAAAATCGGCGGCATGACTTCGCATCCGAATCTCGATCAATTAAACCCTGAAGAACTGCGTGCCTTGGCGGCGCAGTTGATCCAGCGCGTCGAGACGATGGACAAGCAAATCACTCATCACAAGTCGGTCAACGAGAAGCTGGCCCACGAGATCGCACTGCTCAAGCGCTTCAAGTTTGCCAAGCGCAGCGAGCAGTTGAGCCCGGATCAATCCAGCCTGCTCGACGACTTGATCGATACGGATATCGCCGCTATCGAAGCCGAACTTGAGGCGCTACAACCGGCACCTGTCGAAGCCAAAGTGCGCCAGCAACCCAAGCGCGCGCCGCTGCCACCGCAGTTTCCTCGCACACTGATCCATCACGAACCGGACAACAGCCACTGCCAGTGCGGCTGCGCCCTCAAGCGCATCGGCGAAGACGCCAGCGAAAAGCTCGACTACACGCCCGGCGTATTCACCGTCGAGCGTCACATCCGTGGAAAGTGGGCCTGCGAACAGTGCGAAACGCTGATCCAGGCGCCGGTACCGGCACAGGTCATCGACAAAGGCATCCCGACAGCTGGCCTGCTGGCCCACATCATGGTGGCCAAGTTCGCTGACCATCTGCCGCTGTATCGCCAAGAGAAAATCTTTGGCCGCGCCGGGCTGCCCATCGCCCGTTCGACCTTGGCGCAGTGGGTGGGCAACTGCGGCGTGCAATTACAGCCGCTGGTTGATGTGCTGCGCGAAGCCGTGCTGACGCACGGCGTCGTTCACGCCGACGAGACGCCGGTACAAATGCTGACGCCTGGCGCGAAAAAAACTCATCGCGCTTACGTCTGGGCCTATGCCACCAGTCAGTTCTCCGGCCTGGCGGCGGTCGTTTACGACTTCAGCCCGAGCCGCGCTGGCGAACATGCCCGAGCCTTCTTGGGCAGTTGGAACGGCAAGCTGGTCTGCGATGACTTTGCCGGCTACAAGGCAGGCTTTGAACTGGGCGTTACGGAGATCGGCTGCATGGCCCATGCCCGCCGGAAGTTCTTCGACTTGCACGCGACCAACAAGAGCCAGGTCGCCGAAAAAGCGCTGCACTACATCGAGGCCTTGTACGAAGTTGAACGAGAAGTCCGAGAGCTGGAACCGGGTGATCGGCAGCGAATACGGCAGGAAAAAGCAGCGCCAATCGCCGACGCACTTCATACCTGGATGACCGCCCAAAGACAGCTTGTGCCTGAGGGTTCGGCCATCGCCAAGGCGCTGGATTACAGCCTCAAGCGCTGGATAGCGCTGATGCGCTATCTCGATGACGGTGCTGTGCCCATAGATAATAACTGGTGCGAGAATCAAATCCGGCCGTGGGCTCTTGGGCGCTCGAACTGGCTCTTCGCGGGCTCGTTACGCAGCGGTAAACGTGCGGCGGCGATCATGAGTTTGATCCAGTCGGCGCGGCTTAACGGGCATGATCCGTATGCTTACTTGAAGGATGTTCTTACACGCCTGCCTACACAGCGGGCGAGCGAGATTACTGAGCTTCTGCCGCATAAGTGGACGTCCACCTAATCGCTGAGGGTATTACCGAACACCTTCCTCTTTTGCCAAATAGAGTAATGCAATGGAACGTGAAAAAATCGATGCAGCATTAAAGGAGCATGTCATCCCTATCCTTCGCAGCATGGGGTTTAAGGGATCGCCTCCCCATTTTCGCCGCAATACAGGACAGCAAATTGATCTGATCACGTTTCAATTTGATAGGCATGGAGGGGGATTTGCCATTGAGGTAGCTGTTAGCCCCGCAGAGGGAGTGACTATGTCTTGGGGTGAACAGATCCCGCCAACAAAAGTGGTCGCGGCACACCTGCATCCGAATAAGCGTATCCGTTTAGGGGCGGTTATGGGAGGCGATCACTGGTTCAGATATGACAATAAAGGAAACAGTACTACTCGGTTCGCAGATACGGCCCGCGAGGTTCAGCCTTACCTGAGCGGCGAAGCATCTGATCACTGGGCCAAAGGCCCCCTCCCGGACACCAAAAGCTCATAAATGCTCCACCGCAACCGTCAACAGGGGCGTCTTGCTCGCGCCATCGGCCTAAGATGATTCCGTCAAGACGTGTCTACCGGACGGTTACGCTTCGCTAGCGTGGCGAGCCGTTGTAGGCCTTCGCGCTTAAATTCGTCAGAGTT
>NZ_RCNY01000021.1:0-3130 GCF_004307635.1 Pseudomonas sp. Sample_22 | reverse complement strand
ATCGAGCATCGCTTGCAGACGATCCACCGGGGCCTGTCGTTCCAACTCGTCGTAGGCCGACTTGAACGGCAGGCTGCTGCGGTTCAGCCATTGCAGGCGCAGGCCGAGCATCGGGTCTTCGGCCACGGCGGCGTCGATGCGCTGGCGTTCCTGGCTATCGAGCTGATTGTCGAGGTACGCCACCAGTTGCTCGTCCGTGGGGTTCACGTTCATCGACGTTCTCCGTGAGTGGAGGGGTTCGGTACAGCTTGCAAGGGCGGGTACTCGGCCAGTTTGGCCCGGGCAGTGGCCAGGCGGCTCATTACGGTACCGATCGGCACTTGCAGGACTTCGGCGACTTCGCGGTAGGACAAGCCTTCGACATAGGCCAGAAATACTGTTTCGCGCTGGGTTTCCGGCAATGCATCGACCCGGCGGATGACTTGCGCCGCCATGACATGGGTTTGCGCTGCATACTCACCGTCGAACGACAACACCTGTTCACCCTCTATCGTGCCTTGCCCCTGACGCACCCGGCGCGCGCGTATTTCATTGAGCCAGATCGAATGCAGAATGCTCATCAGCCAATGGTCCAGGCGCGTACCCGGCGCAAACTGCGCGGCCCGTTCCAGCGCCCGCACGCAGGTTGCCTGCACCAGGTCTTCGGCGACATGCCTTTGTCGGGACAACAGCAACCCGTAACGCCACAATCGCGCCAGATGCTGGCCCAGTTCTGCCCGTATTGCCTGATCGCTGGCGATAGCGACCTCCGCGTATTCGATAAGTCAGGTTTTCGATGAGTCGTTAATGGCTTCGGCCAGGTCCTGGTATTCCTCGCAAGTGGTATTGCCGCATATCGATTTGATCTGCTGCAACTGCTCCTGTGCGAGAGCCAGTTGACCCTTGATCACGTAGGCTTCACCCAGGTACTCGCGGACCTGTGCATAGTGAGGATCGAGTTTTACCGATTGCAGGTAATAACCGATACCTTCGTCGGTGCGCCCCAGTTTACGCGTGGCGTACCCTCGATAGTTCAAAGCCTTGGCGGTATCGGGCTGCTTGAGCGTATCGAGCAGCGCCAGGGCCTCCTCATAGCGCCCGTGTTTGGCCAGTTGATAGGCGTAATCGGTGCGGTCGGCGTCCGAGACAAGCTTGCTGGTTTGCTTGACGCATTTCTGCGCCTTGGTATCGAACACCTGATCTCTGGGGCACTGCGGCTTGGCGGGTGTGTCTTCCTCGCCGTTGGCCCATGCCTGTGAACCGGACAGCACGACAGCAAGCATCAACGGTGCCGAAAGAATCGAAAAACGGCTATTCATCGGTAAAGCTCCATGGCTGTCAGGGTTGTGGCATCGAACGGACCGAAAGAGACTGTCATGATGTGAACACGCCAGCGCGAACAATTATTCATTGGTATGTGCTGTTTTAAGAAAAGCACAAATCAGGTGCCAGTGCGGCCTGTCGCTAGCAGGCTGGCTCTCACTTCGGACCTGCGGCGTACACAAAACCCTGTGGGGCTGGCTTGCCAGCGATGAGGCCCGGCAATACGCCAAATGACTTGAGTTGGTCCCGCTTTTGGCCGAAACCCTGCCTTACTGCCCGCTATCACGCCTTGGTATAGTTCAGGCCTCTTTTTTGCCCGGTAAAGGATCACTAGCATGTCTCAATACACCGCGTTCACCGTCGAACTGGTCGATAAAATTGCTCATGTGCAGATCAATCGTCCGGAAAAGATCAACTCGATGAATGCTGCGTTCTGGAGCGAAATCGTCGAGATTTTCCAGTGGGTCGATGACACCGACGAAGTGCGCGTGGTGGTCCTCAGCGGCGCAGGCAAGCATTTCTCCTCGGGTATCGACCTGATGATGCTGGCCGGCGTGGCCAATGAGTTGGGCAAGGATGTGGGGCGCAACGCTCGCCTGCTGCGCCGCAAGATTCTCAACCTGCAAGCGTCCTTCAACGCCGTCGACAATTGCCGCAAACCGGTACTCGCGGCCATCCAAGGCTATTGCCTGGGAGGCGCCATCGACCTGATCGCCGCGTGCGACATGCGTTACGCCGCCGAAGACGCACAATTCTCGATCAAGGAAATCGACATCGGCATGGCCGCCGACGTCGGTACGCTGCAACGCTTGCCGCGGATCATCGGTGACGGCATGCTGCGTGAACTGGCTTACACTGGTCGCACTTTCGGTGCCGAAGAAGCACGCGGCATGGGCCTGGTCAATCGCGTCTACAGCGACACTGCCAGCCTGCTCGACGGCGTCATGGGCATCGCCCGGGAAATTGCGAGCAAGTCGCCGATTGCGGTCACCGGCACCAAGGCGATGATCAGCTATATGCGCGATCACCGCATTGATGACGGTCTCGAATACGTCGCCACCTGGAACGCCGCCATGCTGCAATCCACTGACTTGCGCGTGGCCATGGCCGCCCATATGAGCAAACAGAAACCCGAATTTCTGGATTGATTGAAAATGACTCCACGCTGGACCACTGCAGTACTGGACACCGACCAACCCGGCGGCTGGGCCGTGGCGCGCAGCCCGGAAGGCTTTATGTTCGATGACAATGGCGCGCTGTTTCCCCGTGAATGGCTCAAGCGTCAGGACTTGTCGATTCTCGCCGAGCACGGCATCGGCCACCTCGACGGTGAACCGGTGTACCTGCTGGAGTTGCGCAGTCACAGCGAAGTGCCGGGTTGCAACTGGAAGGGCCTGCGGGCGTTCATGCTTGAAGGCGATCACACGCTGTACAAGGTGCTTGGTTACGCAGCGCAGATTGGCACCTGGGCCCGTGAGCATCGTTTTTGCGGTAACTGCGGCCAGGCCATGACACAAGTGCCGCGCGAACGGGCGATGTATTGCCAGCCGTGCGATTTGCGCAGCTATCCACGGATTTCGCCGAGCATGATCGTGCTGGTGACCCGGGGTGATGAAGTGCTGCTGGCACGTTCGCCACGGTTCGTCAGCGGGGTCTACAGCACCTTGGCGGGGTTCGCCGAACCGGGGGAGTCGGCTGAGGATTGCCTGATTCGCGAGGTGCGGGAAGAGGTGCGGATCGAGGTGAAGAACATCCAGTACATGGGCAGCCAGTGCTGGCCGTTCCCGCATTCGATGATGCTCGGCTTTCATGCCGAATATGCCGGTGG
>NZ_RCNY01000041.1:0-3420 GCF_004307635.1 Pseudomonas sp. Sample_22 | reverse complement strand
AAAGGATTAAATCGTGAAGCTACAATATCTCATCATTCCTTTGATGTGTCTTGCGTTGGCAGCTTGCCGCGATCCGGACCCTAAGAGTGTCTCATTACCCACGAACAATAATAGCGTATTGGATGTCGTCGATGCCTACCAGGCGAAAAGAGCCATTCAAGCCCTCAGTGAAACTGACCGAACGCTACTGCAAACCTACTTAGTCCGCACTGCTATGGATTACGCGCTCGGTGAACACAAAGGAAAGCCCATAAATATCGGCGAGGCGATCATCGCCCAGCAGGCATGGCTGGACGAACAAAATGCTAAGGCGGCCAAGCAGCAAGCCATTAAGAACGAGGAGGAAGCCGCCAAGCAGCAAGCCATCCGTGACGCAGAGGTAGCTCAGCAGCAAGCTATAAAGGATAACGAAGCCAAACAACAGGCGCTTTTGGAGGAAATTAGCAAACAAAAAACTGAAGCCTTGGATACCATGAATGCCGCACTGACAGCAAATTTGGTTTCATTTAAATTAGAGAAGAAAAATTACAAGAAAAAAATCTACTCAGACTATATTGATATCGAGCTCGTTATAAAAAACAACAGTGAAAGCGAGTTGTCTGGATTTAAAGGCACATTAGTGATCAAGGATATGATGGGCAATCCCGTAAAAGCACTCGAAATCTCAGCCTCTCTCGAAGTCGAGCCCGGGCAAGCTGTGTTGTACGCAACCAAATTTGACCATAACTCGCTGCTGGAAGAGGATAAATTGCTCGCCACGCTAGATCTGGAAAAAGTACATTATGAGTGGATCCCCGGCGTGTACACGTTCAAGAGCGGCGAAACGCTTAAAATGCCTACCTAGCAAAACTGCTACTTTTCCATCGAAACAGTATTTGCCCTGATGGAAAAGGAAAGCATCACCATTATGGCTCTTTTGAAAGAATAAGCAGAGAAAAAGGCCGGCTTTTCGGCACTGCAGGCCTGGCCAGTTGCGAGACCCGCTCGTTAGTAGAATTTCCACTCGGGCTTCATCGCTGCACTGCGAGCTCAATTGGCTCTGCAATTGCCACCACGATAAGACGAGCTCACTATTTTACTATCAACGACTTCGAAGGTCGTTGCGCAAGACAAGGTTACGATCGTCGGTGGATACCCCCCATAACCGCGGGTATAAACCGTGTTGCCGGAAAGGATCGATTGATAGATAGGTTCTGCTCCTGGAAGCATCAGTGATTGATTATGATTATAAGTCAAGAAACGGTGCCCCTGGGACTCATAGACTTCGTCTGGCGGCCCCCAGCGTCGGATTAGGCTCAATTCCTCAATGCCTTGTAGAGCACTCAACATGTTCTGATATTTGGCCTCCGTGGCACAAGCAGACAGTAATAGCCCTATGAGGGCGAGCAGCAGCTGTTTCATTTCAGTCTCCCTTCACGCTCCACTTCAGCAGCTACGAATGCAGTGGCGCAACCGTGCATTGCTCAGATAAGGGGCGCACCTACTGCAGACCAAGCCAATTTATGGGCTCTTGCTGTACGTCATCAGTTTAATCCACTGCCCAAAGTGCGGCTGCCAGTCCGATGTAGTATGCCTCTGAAGTCATTCAGAGAGCAGTCTTAGGTGTATGCCCTCTGGGCGAGGCGCTTGAGCTCATTGCTCTCTTGATGCTGGGCCGGCTATTCTCTAGAGGGTGACCGCTTTTTATCCCGCCTCGAATCGGCTAATGAGCGTCGCCAATGAACTAAAACTTGCGCGTTGAGTGTTGAATAAAAGGCCGATGATGACCAAAGATGAATTGCGAACTGAACTGCTTCGCCAAGTGCAGCATTTTCAAGAGATCGAAGGCGGCGAATTAAAGACCTATGCCGCCCAGCTTCCACCCGACCGAAAAACATGGAAAAAAAAGCCCAGCGAACAAGCGCAATTGTTTCAGAAAGAGTTTGCGGAAGCAGAACGCTCATGAAATGCATGAAAGATGCGGCTTAGCTTCCGACGCCTGAGGCTAATATAACATTGAAGGTTGTGGCCGTATTCAATGAAGTCAGTGCGGCTGGTGTGCTTCTTTGCAAGAACAATCTAGGGAGGGTTGATGCTTGATCTCGATAAACGCGATCGATTTTGCGAGCATTATGGAAATAAAGGCAGGCATGCGGTATCACGCGCGGGCTCACCTCCTAAGCCAATTCAATATCTCGGAAGTTGCCATATCTTTGACCTTGCCCCCCCTGTGGGTTGAACTGCAACATACCTATAGGGCGTTACCCTCCCCCAGAGCAGGATCGCCCTACAGAAATATTGTGTTGTGCGTTGCTAATCTCTCATACGTCAGGATGATAGACGTAGCTCAGCAATAAAATAGTATAGCGTTATCAGTGAGGAGCAAGAGGCTGACATTTATCAGAGCAATAAATTTTAAGGGTACACATTATTGACTGTAGCTATATCGAACGCTAACCCACGGTGACGCTGATGAAGAAAGGTGCAGGCGATGAGGGTAATTATCCCACTGGTTTTAGTAGCGCATACCGCTGCTGCAGCAACATCCGTTGACCTCGCAGTTCAAGGGACAGTCTCTCCTCCCTCCTGTTCGATAGCCCTAAGCGGTAAACTGAACATAGTTTTGGGGGGGGCAATTCCTTCGGGCGCACTGAATCAAACCATTAGCACAAACCTGGCTGACGTCCCGGCTGGCAACCTCAACGTTACTTGTGCCGGCCCTACCTTGGTTGGATAATCCGCGGTAGATAACGTTCATCCTACAACCTACTTCCCCGCAGCCCAGGATGCCAAGTATTTTGGGTTGGGCACTGATAGCGACGGGCACAACGTTGGCAATTATCAAATTTATTTAGATAACCCTAACGTCGACAGCGCGCAAGGTTATATGACAATGTCCTCGAACAGCGGGAGCACTTGGTTTTCGGTGAGCTGCGCTAACAACGCCACCTTAGTAAGGGCCTCGCCCACTACGATCTCATCGTGGAGCAAGGTGGCCGCTGGATCTCCTCCGTCATTGCTGACTACAGTATCTGTTCCCATGGCTATCAGGCCCATGATTGCGCCCAAAAACAGTATTAACACTACTGTACAGATTGATCTGAGCGGCTCAGCGACGCTTGAACTTCTTTATCTATAATTGCTGAGTGTGCTCGATCTCTGCATTGCGCTCGCTGAATGATTTTTATATTCACAGCTAAAGTTATGATCGAGTGTACCCCAAATGAGGTAGAGCCTATACTTACACGCGACATAACTCGGTGAATTCAGCAAGGTGCCAGCAGAAGGCAAATAACCGAGGCTAAGCCGCTGATTGACTAAGAATAGCCAGGCGACGGCATCAGCCTTATTAGTATTATTTAAATCGGTGTACAATTTCTACGACGCTCTTAGCATTCAGTTTTCGTAGAGATCGGGTTTTGAAAGTGCTGACCGTTTTAT
>NZ_RCNY01000008.1:0-3425 GCF_004307635.1 Pseudomonas sp. Sample_22 | reverse complement strand
ATAAAACGGTCAGCACTTTCAAAACCCGATCTCTACGAAAACTGAATGCTAAGAGTGTCGTAGAAATTGTACACAGATTTAAATAATGTTAAAAGGCTGATGCCGTCGCCTGACTACTCTTAGTCAATCAGCGGCTCAGCCTCGGTTTGCCTTCTGCTGACACTTTGCTGAATTCACTGAGTTATGTCGCGCATGCTTAATGTGTAAGGGTACAAACTCTCTCTCATTTGAGTCACGCTCGATTATGACTTTAACTGTGAATATAAAAATGCAGTCAATGAACGCAACGCGCGGCTCGAGAGCACTCAGCAATCATAGATAAAGAAGCTCAAGCGTCGCGGAGCCGCTCAGCTCAATCTGTACAGTTGTGTTAATACTGTTTTTGGGCGCAATCATGGGCCTAATGACCATTGGAACAGATACTGTAGTCAGCAATGATGGAGGAGATCCAGCGGCCACTTTGCTCCACGATGAGATTGTAGTGGGCGAGGCCCTGACTAAGGTGGCGTTGTTGGCGCCGCTCACAGAAAACCAAGTGCTTCCACTGTTCGAGGACATTGTCATATAACCTTGCGCGCTGTCGATACTAGGGTTATCTAAATAAATTTGATAATTGCCAACGTTGTGGCCGTCGCTATCAGTGCCCAGTCCAAAATATTTGGCATCCTGAGCAACGGGGAAGTAGGTTGTGGGGTGAACATTATCTACCGCGGATAATCCAACCAAGGTAGGGCCGGCACAACCAATTTTGAGGTCGCCTGCCGGGACGTCAGCGAGGCTTGTACTAACGGTTTGATTCAGTGCGCCCGAAGGAATTGTCCCCAAAACTATGTTCAAGTTACCGCTTAGGGCAATCGAACAGGAGGGAGGAGAGACTGTCCCTTGAACTGCGAGGTCAACGGATGTTGCTGCAGCAGCGGTATGCGCTACTAAAACCAGTGGGATAATTACCCTCATCGCCTGCACCTTTCTTCATCAGCGTCACCGTGGGTTAGCGTTCGATATAGCTACAGTCAATAATGTGTACCCTTAAAATTTATTGCTCTGATAAATGTCAGCCTCTTGCTCCTCACTGATAACGCTATACTATTTTATTGCTGAGCTACGTCTATCATCCTGACGTATGAGAGATTAGCAACGCACAACACAATATTTCTGTAGGGCGATCCTGCTCTGGGGGAGGGTAACGCCCTATAGGTATGTTGCAGTTCAACCCACAGGGGGGGCAAGGTCAAAGATATGGCAACTTCCGAGATATTGAATTGGCTTAGGAGGTGAGCCCGCGCGTGATACCGCATGCCTGCCTTTATTTCCATAATGCTCGCAAAATCGATCGCGTTTATCGAGATCAAGCATCAACCCTCCCTAGATTGTTCTTGCAAAGAAGCACACCAGCCGCACTGACTTCATTGAATACGGCCACAACCTTCAATGTTATATTAGCCTCAGGCGTCGGAAGCTAAGCCGCATCTTTCATGCATTTCATGAGCGTTCTGCTTCCGCAAACTCTTTCTGAAACAATTGCGCTTGTTCGCTGGGCTTTTTTTTCCATGTTTTTCGGTCGGGTGGAAGCTGGGCGGCATAGGTCTTTAATTCGCCGCCTTCGATCTCTTGAAAATGCTGCACTTGGCGAAGCAGTTCAGTTCGCAATTCATCTTTGGTCATCATCGGCCTTTTATTCAACACTCAACGCGCAAGTTTTAGTTCATTGGCGACGCTCATTAGCCGATTCGAGGCGGGATAAAAAGCGGTCACCCTCTAGAGAATAGCCGGCCCAGCATCAAGAGAGCAATGAGCTCAAGCGCCTCGCCCAGAGGGCATACACCTAAGACTGCTCTCTGAATGACTTCAGAGGCATACTACATCGGACTGGCAGCCGCACTTTGGGCAGTGGATTAAACTGATGACGTACAGCAAGAGCCCATAAATTGGCTTGGTCTGCAGTAGGTGCGCCCCTTATCTGAGCAATGCACGGTTGCGCCACTGCATTCGTAGCTGCTGAAGTGGAGCGTGAAGGGAGACTGAAATGAAACAGCTGCTGCTCGCCCTCATAGGGCTATTACTGTCTGCTTGTGCCACGGAGGCCAAATATCAGAACATGTTGAGTGCTCTACAAGGCATTGAGGAATTGAGCCTAATCCGACGCTGGGGGCCGCCAGACGAAGTCTATGAGTCCCAGGGGCACCGTTTCTTGACTTATAATCATAATCAATCAGTGATGCTTCCAGGGGCAGAACCCATCTATCAATCGACCCTTTCCGGCGACACGGTTTATACTCGAGGTTATGGGGGGTATCCGCCGACGATCGTAACCTTGTCTTGCGTAACGACCTTCGAAATCGTCGATAGTAAAATAGTGAGCTCGTCGTATCATGGTGACAATTGCAGAGCCAATTGAGACCGCAGTAGCGATGAAGCCGAGTGGACGCTCTACTAATGGGCGGGCCTTGCTACTGGCCAGCCCTGCGGTACCGAGAAGTGGGTCTTTTTCTCTGCTTATTCTTTCAAAAGAGCCAGGATGGTGAGCCTTTTCTTTTCCATAAGGGGCGAATACTGTTTCGATAGAAAAGTAGCAGTTTTGCTAGGTAGGAATTTTAAGCGTTTCGCCGCTCTTGAACGTGTACACGCTGGGGATCCACTCATAATGGACCTTTTCCAGATCTAACGTGGCGAGCAATTTATCCTCTTCTAGCAGCGAATTATGGTCAAGTTTAGTTGTGTACAACACAGCTTGCCCGGGCTCGACTTCGAGAGAGGCTGAGATCTCGAGCGTTTTTACGGGATTGCCCATCGTATCCTTGATCACTAATGCACCTTTAAATCCAGACAATTCGCTTTCGCCGTTGTTTTTTATAACGAGTTCAATATCAATATAGTCTGAATAGATTTTTTTCTTGTAATTTTTTTTCTTTAATTTAAATGAAACCAAATTGGCTGTTAGTGCAGCATTCATGATAGCCAAGGCTTCAGTTTTTTTTTGGCTAATTTCCTCCAAAAGCGCGCGTTGTTTGGCTTCGTTATCCTTTATAGCTTGCTGCTGAGCTACCTCTGCCTCACGGATGGCTTGCTGTTTGGCGGCTTCCTCCTCGTCCTTAATGGCTTGCTGCTTGGCCGCCTTAGCGTTTTGTTCATCCTGCCATGCTTGCTGGGCGATGATCGCCTCGCCGATATTTATGGGCTTTCCTTTGTGTTCATCGAGCGCGTAATCCATAGCAGTACGGACTAAGTAGGTTTGCAGTAGCGTGCGGTCAGTTTCGCTGAGGGCTTGAATGGCTCTTTTCGCCTGGTAGGCTTCGACGACATCCAATATGCTATTATTGTTTGTGGGGAGTGAAACACTCTTAGGATCCGGATCGCGGCAAGCTGCCAGCGCAAGACACATCAAAGGAATGATGAGATATTGTAGCTTCACGATTTAATCCTTT
>NZ_RCNY01000053.1:0-3524 GCF_004307635.1 Pseudomonas sp. Sample_22 | reverse complement strand
CCTCCCATCAGGCGCTGATGTTCGCCCCTATAAGCTGCGAACACGTTCAGCGCGGCATATTCGACCTAACTCACTAATCTGTCTGTAAGGAAATCCCGCAATGTCGCTTGTACGATGGGTAGCTCCGGGAAGCGAGAGTAAAGCCGTCTCCCAAGTTAAGCTGGCTTCAAAGAAAAAAACCCACAGCTCCCAGGGCAAGAGATGTGGGCAAAGTGCACTGTCACTACTGGTGCTCGAAAGGGCGCGCATTCTGACGCTAAGTTCTTTCTCAGCTTCAAGCGTGCGCGCTTAGCTCTCAATGTAAACTTAACTCAAGGGCCGGATCGCTGTAAGTAGGGAAAACCTTCATTTGTAAAAAAAACCATTAATTTTTTGGTGGGTGCTGCCCCTAGGGTCGATAAGTCGCCGTTTATCTGCGGCCAGACATCCTTATCGTGTCGGTGAAGGACCGTTCCCTAAGAAAGAATAGGCCAATGTACTATAACTATTTAGTGGTAGGGGCGAATCTAGTATCACAAAATCTTCCTGTGCTCCGGTGCGCGCAACGACCTGGAGCGATTTAAGGCTTCCCGGGGACTTACGGCTGGCGTACCAGCATTGATGAGCTGGCTAGGGGCCTGAGCTGCCGGGCGATAAATCAGCTGCCAACCGCTCCTAGCGGTTGTTTCGCGCCGTCGCTTTCAGTAACATTTATTACCCTAACGCATGTGTCAAATTACAAATAAATTAACTCCACAGTGGCGGCGCCATCTAAACTAATATCACTATTTGCATCTAACGTGTTTTTTGGAGCAATCGTTGCTGTCGCAGCGAGGTCATAAGAGGCAGTGGTAAATGCTACTGGGTTGTTTTGGGTGGTGCTCGTGGACCCGAGAGAAAAAATATCTGGCCGAACGCCATAGGGGATTAGCTTTCCACCACCACCTGCGCCGCCGGCATTATTCCAAGTAGTTGTGGTCTTATATTTTAAAGCACCAGCGCTGCCGTCTATATTAACGTTCAAAATTTCCAGAATGTAGTCGCCGATTTTATTACCACCTCCGTCGAGACCCAACCCAAAGTTGAAATTGTTGGATACGACAACTGTATTAGCTCGGTTATCCAGTGCTTTGAACCCTACCAGGGTCGGATTTTGACAAGCGATATTCATTTGCAATGCTGTGCTGGTAGGCAGTTGGGTACTCCCGCTTGGTGTAAAACAATTGCCGTGCCCAAAGAAAAATTTCCGCCACTGGTTATCGTAAGGTCGCATGATGGTGGGTTGATGGTTCCGAGCACCTGCATGTCGACCGAGGTTGCCGCTAAAACCGGATGGATCAATGTGACAAAGGGCACTAGCAGAAGCTTTTTCACGGGAAAGTCCTCTTTTAATATCTTGAAGTGGCGCACCATTCAGAAAGAATCAGCGTGGTGAGCGAGGCGGCAGCTCATGCATTGCGCCATAGTTCAGCGGCTTGCACTGTAAGGAAGCGCCTAATACCCTGTAGGGAGATAGTACTGCTTTCTAACTGCTCGGCCGAGGCCGACAAGTCCATCCGCGTACCAAATAGCGCTCGGCCAAAATACCTCCCATGCATCAGAGAGAGCTGGTATCCTTCCGAGTGCAACCAGTTAAACGATCAGGACGTACGCAGCAACCTTAAGTACAACGTATTGTGGTTGCGCTGATTGGATCCTAGCTGAAAAAAAACATGGGCATTCTGGGAGAAAGCTAGCGAGCGGGCCCTGGAAAAAAGAAGCGCCCACCTTTAAAAATCGGGCACCGCCCGCACCGCTAGCTTTCTCAGGCGATCGATTCTATTGGTTAATTTGCTTTAAGCCTGTAGGCGGAAAGCGCAGCGCTTGTAGGGATGAACCTATTGTTCCTGTCCAGGGCTTGAATTTGAGCAGCTCGGAGTTGCGCTGTCGCTTGCACTTCCTTGCAGCTTTGCCAAGACCGGCCACAGCTTAGAGCAAGCTGATTCGCTATCGAGAGTAAAACGCATGTGATGCTTGCTCAGAAGAAACGAGTAGCACCAACCGTTAATTGAGGATTTGTAGTGGCAGCGGGAAGCGGCGCTCTATCGCATATCATGACGGACTTTTTCTATCCTATTACAACTGCAGGTGTATCTGAGATAACACTGAAAGCTCATCGCTCCCTTGGCGAGGTAAAGTCAGCTAGCGCCTTTCGCGCCGACGCACGGCTTGTGCTATTCAGAGCGAAATCCCTCGACGGGGAACTGAATGACATTTTCTCGGGCGATTATTTGCGCTCGAGCGGTTTTCATATTCAGCGTCAGCGCCGCCGCACTGAGTGTTTTACCTGCTTGCGCCAGTCTACGTAAAGCGGGCGCAAGTTTGGCACGCTCCTTTCGTAACCGAAGGTAATGGGCATCAGGAATGCTATGCCCGGTTAGCCCACTGATCCCTGCCTGAATCTGCTGAATTGAGTGTCCAGCGGCAAAAAATATTTTTTTTTGCTCCTCCAAGGCCTTCAGCATGGCCTCGCGTGAAACCAGTTTTGGCTCGTCGTTCACGTAGTAACCTCATTAAGCGTCTTTTTATATCATCCGCCGTGGTAACGCTTGATTCATGACTGCTGTTCAGCGTCTCTAGACTGACCGCCGCGTCGGTGCGCATTAAACCCGCAGCCTAGAATCCAATTCTGTAGGTAAATACTGCAAATAGAGTCAGCGCTGAGCCGGTGAGGTACTAGGTGTCCTGTCAGTTTTGATAGTCATCAAGCCATCTGCGGGAAATCCCTACAGTCATGACCCATCCAAAGCGCGTATGCTGGAGTAGATAAATATGCTTTCATCGCACAACATTGCTCTTCTCTGTCTAGGGCAAATAAATTCAGACCCGGTACTAATGGCTACCGGCCTCCAACAATAATTACTTAGCGAGTAAAACATGGACAAGTCGTGTAATACTTTAAGTGAATCAAGCGCCATTAAGTCCCGGTGCAAACCCACTAACAACAAGGTGCTCATAGTAGATGAACACCCGCTTATCCGGCTGGCACTACATACTTGTTTATCACGACATGGTCTGGAGCGGATCGCAGAGGCTCGCGATGGAAGAGAGGCGATTCGGTATATTCATCAGCATGAACCCGACCTGATGATCACTGAATTGGATCTTCCCACATTAAGTGGTTTGGTGGTTCTCGAGCATATAAAGCAGCTGGCGCTACCAATTAAAACATTGGTTTTTTCGGCCCACACTTCGCGACTATCAATCATGAACTGCGCTTTGGCGGGGGCTCATGGATTCGTTAGCAAGGCGCAGGAGGTCAGCGCTTTGTCCATGGCGTTATTGCGTGTGCGAAATGGGGAGACATTTTATCCTGACTGGGTCGAGCGAGAGCGAACCCCAAGTGTTGACGATCCAATGAGGGGGTTGTCAGTGCGTGAACGCCAGGTGCTTCAATTGTTATCTGAAGGGATGAGCAATACGCAGGTCGCTGAACGGATGCAGTTAAGCGATAAAACGGTCAGCACTTTCAAAACCCGATCTCTACGAAAACTGAATGCTAAGAG
>NZ_RCNY01000087.1:0-3935 GCF_004307635.1 Pseudomonas sp. Sample_22 | reverse complement strand
GTAATGCCATGTCGTGAAGTGCCTGTTCATTTTTATTGTTACCAGCCGCCGGACGAACCACCGCCGCCGAAGCTGCCACCGCCGCCACTGAAGCCCCCGCCGCCACCGCCGCCAAAACCGCCACCGCCGAAACCACCACCGGAGCCACCCGAACCACCCCGGCCGGCGGGGAGAATACCGAGCATCTGGCAAACAAACACAGTCAGGATGAACAACAACACCAAAAACACGAACAGCCCGGGATGCCGCGAGACAAGATCATCATTCGGATCGCCCGTGGACTCATATACCGTCGACGGCTCATCCAGTGGATTACCGCCCAACACCACCAGCATCGCCGCGACACCGTCGCTGATGCCCTTGCTGAAATTGCCGGTCTTGAAAGCGGGTGTGATCACCTGATGGATGATCACCGAGCTCTGCGCATCGGTCAGGCGATCTTCCAGGCCATAGCCGACTTCAATGCGCAGTTTTCGCTCCTCACGGGCGACGATCAGCAATGCGCCGTTGTTCTTGTCCTTCTGGCCGATGCCCCAGTAGCGCCCCAATTGATAACCGAAGTCGGCAATGTCGGTGCCCTGCAAGTTCTCCAGGGTGACTACCACCAGTTGCTCACCGGTAGATTTTTCATGGGCCTGAAGCTGCTGCGTCAGTTGCTCACGCACCGCCGGTTCGATCATTCGGGCGTTATCCACCACCCGTCCGGTCAGCTCAGGAAACTTCAATTCGGCCTGGGCCGCCAGGGCAAACACCCACAGCAACAGCACCAGGCCAGCTTTCAAGACGCGCATGTGCAACCTCGTCCGTGGTGACGCACCGATCAGAATTTGACCTCGGGCGGTTTTTCGGAGCCTGGCGTGGCTTCGAAGGTTTCGCGCACAGGCAGGTCGCTGTACATCACGCTATGCCACAGGCGACCGGGGAAGGTGCGGATTTCGGTGTTGTACTTCTGCACCGCCAGAATGAAATCCCGTCGGGCCACGCTGATGCGGTTTTCGGTGCCTTCGAGCTGCGATTGCAGGGCGAGGAAGTTCTGGTTGGCCTTGAGGTCCGGATAGCGTTCGACCACCACCATCAACCGGCTCAAGGCACCGCTGAGCTGATCCTGGGCCTGTTGGTACTGCTTGAGTTTTTCCGGGTTATCGAGGGTGGAGGCGTCGACCTGGATCGACGTTGCCTTCGCCCGGGCCTCGATCACGGCAGTCAGGGTTTCCTTCTCATGGGCAGCGTAGCCCTTGACCGTTTCCACCAGGTTGGGAATCAGGTCGGCACGGCGCTGATACTGGTTCTGCACCTGGCCCCAGGCCGCCTTGGCCTGCTCGTCGAGGGTCGGAATGTTGTTGATGCCGCAGGCTGTCAGTAGCGTGGCGAGCACCAATAACGTGGCCACTTGCAGGCTCGACCGGTAGGACTGTCGTACATTCATATCAGTGATGCTCCCTTCACATTCATGGAAAAAACAACCGAAGACCCTCTCGGCCGGCTCTTCGGGCATAATCGGCCGCGCATCTGGATTGCATCGGGGCAATGGGCTAAAAAATGCCCAGCGCAAAAAACGCATCCGGCTTTTTTGAACCGGTACCCGAACAACAATAGTCGCTCCCTAAATTTTGGCTGGCCGGCGTGTACATCGCCGTTTGGGCCCTTGAGAAAACTATTCATGAAGAAGCTGTGTTTGCTGGGCCTGTTCGTCAGCCTGGCCAGTCATAACGTATTGGCCGCCACGACGCCCGCACCTCTGGAGAACAAGGAAGCCTTCGTCAGCAACCTGATGAAGCAAATGACCCTCGATGAGAAAATCGGCCAGTTGCGCCTGATCAGCATCGGCCCGGAAATGCCTCGGGAGATGATCCGCAAGGAAATCGCCGCGGGCAACATCGGCGGTACGTTCAACTCGATCACCCGCCCGGAAAACCGTCCGATGCAGGACGCCGCCATGCGCAGCCGGTTGAAGATCCCGATGTTCTTCGCCTATGACGTGATCCACGGCCACCGTACCATTTTCCCGATCCCGCTGGCGTTGGCGTCGAGCTGGGACATGGACGCCATTGGCTTGTCCGGGCGCATCGCCGCCAAGGAAGCGGCGGCTGACAGCCTCGACATCACGTTCGCACCGATGGTTGATATTTCCCGCGACCCACGCTGGGGCCGTACCTCCGAAGGTTTCGGTGAAGACACCTACCTGGTGTCGCGCATTGCCGGGGTGATGGTCAAGGCATTCCAGGGCGCCGGCGCCAACGCCGCCGACAGCATCATGGCCAGCGTCAAGCATTTCGCGCTGTACGGCGCGGTCGAAGGTGGCCGCGACTACAACGTGGTCGACATGAGCCCGGTCAAGATGTACCAGGACTACCTGCCCCCCTATCGCGCGGCGATCGATGCCGGTGCCGGCGGGGTGATGGTGGCGCTGAACTCGATCAACGGCGTGCCGGCCACCGCCAACACCTGGCTGATGAACGACCTGTTGCGCAAAGAATGGGGCTTCAAGGGCCTGGCAGTCAGCGACCACGGGGCGATTTTCGAGCTGATCAAGCACGGCGTCGCCCGTGATGGCCGCGAAGCCGCGAAGCTGGCAATCAAGGCCGGCATCCACATGAGCATGAACGATACCTTGTACGGCAAGGAGCTGCCGGGTTTGCTGAAGTCCGGCGAGATCCAGCAGAGCGACATCGATAACGCCGTGCGTGCAGTGCTCGAAGCCAAATACGACATGGGCCTGTTCAAGGACCCGTACCTGCGCATCGGCAAGGCCGAGGATGATCCGGTCGACACTTACGCCGACAGCCGCTTGCACCGCGCCGAGGCCCGTGACGTCGCGCGTCGCAGCCTGGTATTGCTGAAAAACCAGAATCAGACCCTGCCGCTGAAGAAAACCGCGAAAGTCGCCCTGGTCGGCCCGCTGGCCAAGGCACCCATCGACATGATGGGCAGCTGGGCTGCCGCCGGTCGCCCGGCGCAATCGGTGACCCTGTTCGATGGCATGACCACCGCGCTGGGCAATAAATCGACGCTGATCTACGCCCGTGGCGCCAACATCACCAGCGACAAGAAGATCCTCGACTACCTGAACTTCCTCAACTTCGATGCCCCGGAAGTGGTCGATGATCCGCGTCCGGCCAACGTGTTGATCGACGAAGCGGTAAAAGCCGCCAAGGAGGCTGACGTGGTGGTGGCGGCCGTGGGCGAGTCCCGTGGCATGTCCCACGAATCGTCGAGCCGCACCGACCTGAACATCCCGGAAAACCAGCGTGAACTGATCCGCGCCCTGAAAGCCACCGGTAAGCCGCTGGTATTGGTGTTGATGAACGGCCGCCCGCTGTCGCTTCTTGAAGAGAAAGAACAGGCTGACGCGATTCTCGAAACCTGGTTCAGCGGCACCGAGGGCGGCAATGCCATTGCCGATGTGCTGTTCGGCGACTACAACCCGTCGGGCAAACTGCCGATCACCTTCCCGCGTTCGGTTGGCCAGATTCCCACTTACTACAACCACCTGAGCATCGGCCGGCCGTTCACGCCGGGCAAACCGGGCAACTACACCTCGCAGTATTTCGATGACACAACCGGCCCGCTGTTCCCGTTCGGCTACGGTTTGAGCTACACCGATTTCAGTCTGAGCGACATGGCCCTGTCGTCGACCACGCTGAACAAGACCGGCAAGCTCGACGCCAGCGTCACGGTGAAAAACACTGGCAAGCGTGACGGCGAAACCGTGGTGCAGTTGTACATCCAGGACGAAACCGGTTCGATGATCCGCCCGATCAAGGAACTGAAAAACTTCCAGAAGGTGTTGCTCAAGGCGGGCGAACAGAAAGTCCTGCACTTCACCATCACCGAGGATGACCTGAAGTTCTACAACAGCCAGCTCAAGTACGCTGCGGAGCCGGGCAAGTTCAACGTGCAGATCGGCCTGGATTCCCAGGATGTGACGCAGCAGA
>NZ_RCNY01000060.1:141437-243965 GCF_004307635.1 Pseudomonas sp. Sample_22 | reverse complement strand
CTTTGCTCCTACAGAGGATCTTCATTGGTCGAAAATCCCGATCACACCGGGATCCACTGTGGGAGCTGGCTTGCCAGCGATGGCGGCCTGTCAACCAACGGGAACCATTCGGGTGTACAAAAAACTGTTCTCTGGAGATCCCCTAAATGACAGGCCACCTCACAAAATGGCTTTGATCTCCCGGCCAAACCGCTCCCGATACACCGACGGTGGCACCCCGACCACGCTGCGAAACGCCACCCGAAAGCTTTCCACCGAACGATAACCACAGCGCAGTGCAATCTGCTCGGTGTTGTGGTCGGTACTCTCCAGCAACTCCCGCGCACGGCCCAGACGTTCATGTTGCAGCCAGGTTTTCGGTGACTGACCGCTGGCCTCGGTGAAGCGCCGCAGGAATGTGCGTTCACTCATGGCTGCTTCGCTGGCCAGGTCGCGGACCTCCAGCGGTTCATGCAAACGCTCGCGTGCCCACTGCATGACGCGGGAAAGATCGCTGCGCGGGGTGGGGCTGACCGGTGTCGGAATGAACTGCGCCTGGCCACCGGTGCGTTGCGGAGACATCACCAAGCGTCGGGCCACCGCGTTGGCCACCTGCGTACCGAAATCCCGCGCCACCAGATGCAGGCAAGCATCGATGCCGGCCGCGCTGCCGGCAGAGGTGATCAACTGGCCCGAGTCGACGTACAACACGTCCGGGTCCACCAGGATATTTGGAAAACGTTCCGCCAGTTCGCGGGTGTAACGCCAGTGCGTGGTGGCGCTTCGGCCGTCGAGCAGGCCGGTGGCCGCCAGTACGAATACGCCTGAACAGATCGACAGCAAGCGAGCGCCCCGGGCGTGGGCCTGGCGCAGGGCGGTGAGCAGTGCATCGGGCACGGTTGCGTTGCGGTCACGCCAGCCCGGAATGATGATGGTCCGTGCCTGCTCCAGCAGTTCCAGGCCGCCATCGGCCAGTACTTGTATGCCCCCCATGGCGCGCATGGGGCCTTGATCGACGGCGGCGATCTGGTGGCTGTACCAAGGAAAATCGAATTCCGGGCGCGCGAGGCCGAATATCTCCACGGCGATACCAAACTCGAATGTGCAGAGGCCATCGTAGGCCAGGATCGCGACCAATCCAGGGGTGGGCTGCATTTGGCGGAAAGTTCCCGGTGAGTGTCTTGTGCGCCACTTTAGCCGCAAGTGGCCGGCAGATAAAGTCTGCTCACACCCACGACACTCAGGAGCAAACCCATGACCAGCCTGGTCCGCGCAATACCCGCCGCCCCTTCGGCCATTGCCTTCATGCATTTCAGTAACCGCCTGACCTTTGAAACCGATTGCTCTGACGTTCACGGCAGCCAAGCGGCTGGCGAGGTGGATTTTGTGTTGGTCGACGTGAGGGGGCCGCTGGCGTTCGAACGGGGCCACTTGCCTGGGGCGATCAATATTCCGGGGCGACTCCTCAACGCCGAGCACCTTGCGGCCTATCCGAAAACCAGCCTGTTCGTGGTCTATTGCGCAGGCCCGCACTGCAACGGCGCGAACAAGGCAGCAGTGAAGCTGGCGGCGCTGGGCTATCCGGTCAAGGAGATGATTGGCGGCGTGACCGGATGGCTGGATGAAGGGTTTGCGTTGAGTGTTGCGACGTCGCAACCAGTGAACCATGTGCTCGGTTGCGAGTGTTGATCCAGTCCAGGAGATCGCAAACCGCGCCAGCGCTTGCAACGCAAAGCTGGCGCGGTCTTTTTCTATATTTATTTGTCGCTTCAAAATAACTGAAGTGGCGGAAGCCGCCATAGACTGCCGGCCACTTCGGTATTTGTCAGTTACAAACTGCGACCGAACGCTGCCAATAAAAGCCTCCGCACACAGGAGTTATAAATGAAGAAGCTAGTGATGTTCGGTGCCCTGGCACTGTCGATGTTGTCCCTGACCGCCGTGGCTGCAGATGCCAAGCCGATCCGCATCGGTATCGAAGCCGGTTACCCGCCATTCTCGATGAAAACCCCTGACGGCAAGCTCACTGGCTTTGACGTGGACATCGGCGACGCGCTGTGCGAGCAGATGAAAGTGAAGTGCACCTGGGTCGAGCAAGAGTTCGACGGCCTGATCCCGGCGCTGAAGGTCAAGAAAATCGACGCAATCCTGTCGTCCATGACCATCACTGACGATCGCAAGAAGAACGTCGATTTCACCATCAAGTACTACCACACCCCGGCGCGCTTCGTGATGAAGGCAGGCACCGACATCAAGGACCCGCTGACCGAACTCAAAGGCAAGAAAGTTGGTGTACTGCGCGCCAGTACCCACGACCGCTTCGCCACCGAAGTGCTGGTGCCGGCCGGCATTGAACTGGTGCGTTACGGCTCCCAGCAGGAAGCCAACCTGGACATGGTTTCCGGTCGCGTTGATGCGCTGCTGGCCGACTCGGTCAACCTGGACGACGGTTTCCTGAAGACCGACGCCGGTAAAGGTTTTGCTTTCGTAGGCCCGACCTATGAAGACGCCAAGTACTTCGGCGGCGGCGCCGGTATCGCTGTGCGCAAGGGTGATAAGGAACTGGCCGACAAATTCAACACCGCCATCGCTGAAATTCGCGCCAATGGCAAGTACAAGCAAGTGCAGGACAAGTACTTCGATTTTGACGTTTATGGCCATTGATACGCTGTAGAAAAAAGTGGCCTCGTTGTCGCGCGGGCCACTTTTTTTATGCTTTCTTTCCATCGAAACGAGAAACCTGTGGGGGCGGGCTTGCTCCCACAGTGATCTGGTTGTTTCTGACAGCGGAGTTCTCCCATGCAACGCATCGACCACCCACTGCCCTGGAGCCATCTCGGTACCGAGCGCACCCTCAGTGTGTTTCGTTATGGCACGGGTACGCGCAAGGTCTACATCCAGGCCAGCCTGCACGCAGACGAATTGCCGGGCATGCGCACGGCCTGGGAGCTGAAAAAGCGCCTGGCCGATCTTGAAAGCCAGGGGCAACTGCAAGGCGTGATCGAACTGGTGCCGGTGGCCAACCCCATCGGTCTCGACCAGCACCTGCAAGGCAGTCACATGGGCCGCTTCGAACTGGGCAGCGGCAAGAATTTCAACCGTTCCTTCGTCGAACTCAGTGCCCCCGTGGCGCAGTTGATCGGCGACCGTCTGGGCAGTGATGCCCAAGCGAACATCACGCTGATCCGCCAGACCATGGGTCAGGTAATCGATGGCTTGCCGGCGCCGGCGTCACAGCTGCAAGCCATGCATCGTTTGTTGCTGCGCCATGCCTGCGACGCGGACATCACCCTCGATCTGCACTGCGATTTCGAGGCGGCGATTCATCTGTATGCGCTGCCGCAACACTGGCCGCAATGGCGATCCCTGGCCGCGCGTTTGAAGGCGGGCGTGGCGTTGCTGTGCGAAGACTCCGGCGGCAGTTCGTTCGACGAGTCCTGTTCTTCGCCGTGGTTACGCCTGGCCCGGGCATTCCCCGAGGCGGCGATTCCACCGGCCAATCTGGCGACCACCCTGGAGCTGGGCAGCATGGGCGACACCCGGGTTGAGCAGGCACAAGCCAATTGTGAAGCGATTCTGGGCTTTCTCGCCGAACAGGGTTTTATCAAGGGACAATGGCCGCAAGCGCCGAGCGAATGCTGCGAGGGCATGCCGTTCGAGGGCACACAGTACCTGTTCGCACCGCACCACGGCGTGGTGAGTTTCCTGCGCGAAGCCGGGGAGTGGGTCGAGAAGGGCGATGCGCTTTTTGAAGTGGTCGACCCGTTGAGCGACAAACTCACAACGGTGTGCGCCGGTACCAGCGGCGTGTTGTTTGCGATCGATCGTGGACGTTATACGCAGCCGGGCACGTGGCAGGCGAAGGTGGCGGGGCGAGAGGCCATTCGGGCGGGCAAGTTGATCAACGATTAAAGCGAATGTCATCGCCAGCCACACCCGGGATGCCTCGGTCTGCTTCACAGTGTTAGGCTCTTCCCCGAATCCTGCGCACTGTGAAGGAAGGCTTATGTTGAAGATTCTCGCTCTGCTCACGCTGCTGGCGTCCGCCACTGTCCACGCTCAAACCCCGTTGCAAACCGATCTGCCGCTCAAATACCTGGAACAGTCCACCGTCGATTCCCGCGATCAACCGCTGGTGATTTTTCTCCACGGTTACGGCAGTAACGAGCACGATCTGTTCGACATCAAGGATCAATTGCCCACGCAATACACCTACCTGTCGGTGCGGGCGCCGATGGTGATGCAGGAAGGCAGTTACCAGTGGTTTCGCAAGAAAGGCGAAGGTGCCTACAACGGCGAGACCGATGATCTGAAGTCCAGCGGCCAGTTGCTGCTGGATTTCGTCGCACAGGCGACGAAGAAATATCAAACAGATCCGGACAAGGTGTTCCTGTTGGGATTCAGCCAGGGCGCGATCATGTCCTATGAGGTTGCCCTGCGCCATCCCGACGCGGTGGGTGGGATTGCCGCGTTGAGTGGGCGAATTCTGCCGGTGTTGCGGTCGGAATTGATACCGGATGAAAAACGCCAGTCGCTGGCGATTTTCATCGGTCATGGCACGGCCGACAAGCGTCTGCCCTACAGCGACGGCACCGAAGCCAACAGCTTGTTGCAGAGCATTTCACTCGAACCGGAGTTTCACGCCTACCAAGGGGTTGGTCACACCATCAGCGCCGAAGAGATCGCGGATTTGAGCGCCTGGTTGCAGCGCCTCAACCCCTGAGGTTTATTTGCCGCTGACGATTTGCTTGATCAGCGTCTCGTGGGCGGCCATGTCGCCAGGGCGGGAAATGACCTGAACTACGGTCATGCGCCCGCCGGATGCAGCCATCAGTGTGGTGTTGAGGGTTTGGCCGCCGCCCTGGGTGGCGGTGCTGTCGACCTGACGAAGGCCCAGGCCGGTACTCTTAAGGGTCAGGCTTTTCTCACTGAGCTTGTTGTAATCCGGCAACGCCTTGCGCTGTGCCGAGTCGAAATCGGCGGCCGTGCCATCCAGAAATTCGCCGTCGTTGTCCTTGACCTTGACGCCTTCCGGCAGGTTGTTTTCTGCGGCGATCACTACCGTCTTGGTGGCTTCGTTGGCGTACATGGTGCCGCTCGCACCGGTAGGGCTGGCCGGTAGCGGATTGGCGACGAAACCCTTGGGCAAGGTGAACGTGAACTTGCCGCCGAGCATCGAGACCTTTTGCACCTGTGCCGCTTCCTTGGCAGGTGCCTTGGCAGCCTGTGCACTCAAAGCCCCCAGGCTGGCAGCTGCTGCCAGCAACAGGACAACGGCTTTTTTACTCAACAGTGACATTCGCAAATCTCCAGGGATGGTCGCGCGGTGGGGGGCGATCATCCCATGGAGGTTGCCAGGTATTCCAGTGCGGGGTAACAGACGGTCGCAGGCCAGGTACCTGGAACTTCTACTCGTTCGAAAGGGTTGACGGTGTCGCACTGGGCGGCGTTTTGCCCAGCAGGCGTCTGGTGACGCCGAGCATGGCCACCGATACGGCAACACCGACGACGAAGCCCATCAGGCCCATGGTGGGCAAGGTCAGCGTCACGACCAGGCAAAACGCCGAAAACGAATACATACCGGTGGCCGTCGCCTGCAGCAACACCGCAGTAAATGCCGGGCCGCGGGTTTGTTGGGAGAACACCGCCATGACACTGCCGAGTACGGGGAACACGGCGAGCAGTCCGCTCCAGCGATCACCGACCGTACTGGCCAGCCACGTAACGGCCAAGGTGAGCAAGGCACCGGCAACCATGCGCAACAGCAGTTTGTCGGACTTCGGTGCCGGGCCCGTCAGGATCGGCTGCACCGATGGAAACAGGTAAGGCGCAACCAAAAGAGCGGTCGCGGCGGCGAGCACCGATAACAACAGCGACGGCGGAATCAGCGAAAGCACCACGGCGATCACCGCCCACACCATCAATGAAACCGTCAATGCCAGCGGCCACCCCGTCCGTTGACAGACCTGCGCATAGGTCACGCAAAAGGCGATCATGGCGAACATGGCCGACAAGGCTGCCATGGCCGACTGAGCGGCAAACGCTTCGCCTTGTTCAAGGGCGAGGAAAAACAGGATCGGCCCAACCACCACCGGCAACCCGGACAACCAACCCGCCACGCTTGGCCCCCAGCGTTTACCGGCCAGGGATATCAGCAGCAGGAAACCAGGGATCACCAGCAGTTTGAGCATCAACACGCGCACATCTCCGACCTGTGTGAGACAGCAACGGTAACATCGCACTGGGCGGATTGCTCTATAGATGTTTGGTTTTTGTATACAAAGCACAGGCCAGCCAGAGCGTTTTGTCTACATGTCCACGGGTTATCGGCAAAAAAACGGGATAAAAAAACCCGGTGCGACGTGAATCGCACCGGGTGTGTTGCCAGGCTGCGACGGATCTTCGTGGGTCCCCGTGCAGTCTGATGAACGCTTTAAGCTCGCTCGAGCGCCAAGGCCACGCCCTGACCACCACCGATGCACAGGGTGGCGAGGCCTTTCTTGGCGTCACGCTTGAGCATTTCGTGCAACAGGGTCACCAACACCCGGCAACCCGAGGCACCGATAGGGTGGCCGAGGGCAATGGCGCCGCCGTTGACGTTGACCTTGTTCAAGTCCCATTCCAGGTCCTTGGCCACGGCCAGCGATTGCGCGGCGAAGGCTTCGTTGGCTTCGATCAGGTCCAGTTGCTCGATGGACCATCCGGCCTTGTCCAGGCAACGGCGAGTGGCCGACACCGGGCCGATGCCCATGATCGCCGGGTCGACACCTGCGTTGGCGTAAGCAGCGATTTTCGCCAGTACCGGCAGGCCCAATGCCTTGGCTTTGGCCGCGCTCATCAGGATCACGGCCGCAGCGCCATCGTTCAACGACGAAGCATTACCGGCGGTCACCGAACCGTCCTTCTTGAAGGCCGCCTTGAGTTTGCCCAGGGATTCGGCGGTGGTGCCGGCCCGTGGCTGCTCGTCGGTGGCGAAGGACAGTGGATCACCCTTGCGCTGCGGAATCAGGATCGGCGTGATTTCATCGACGAAGCGCCCGGCTTCGATGGCGGCCACGGCTTTCTGTTGCGAGGCGGCGGCGAACGCGTCCTGCTGCTCACGGCTCAGGCTGTACTTCTCGGCCAGGTTCTCGGCAGTGATGCCCATGTGGTAATCGTTGAACGCATCCCACAGGCCGTCGCTGATCATGGTGTCGACGATTTGTGCGTGACCCATGCGCAGGCCGGTGCGCGCACCGGGCATCACGTAGTTGGCCAGGCTCATGTTTTCCTGGCCGCCGGCGATGATCACCTCGGCGTCGCCGCAGCGAATCGCCTGGGCGCCCAGGTGCAGGGCTTTAAGGCCCGAGCCGCAGACCTTGTTCAGGGTCATGGCGGGTACGGCGAAGGGCAGGCCGGCCTTGATCGAGGCCTGGCGCGCAGGGTTCTGGCCGGCGCCGGCGGTCAATACCTGGCCCATGATCACTTCATCGACTTGCGCAGGGTCCAGGCCGGTTTGTGCCAGCAACTGACGGATCACCGCAGCGCCCAGGTCGACCGCGGACACATTGGCCAGCGAACCCTGGAAACTGCCGATCGCGGTACGCGTGGCGGCAACAATGACGACTTCTTGCATGGAATGATTCCTCACTGGGCAGCGAACTGCATTTCCGGTACGTGATCCGGGACGATCAGTTTACCAGCGGTTTTGGCGACGATTTCCTCGACGCTGACGCCAGGTGCGCGTTCCTTGAGGACAAATGCGCCATTTTCGATTTCCAGATAGGCGAGGTCGGTCAACACGCGCTTGATGCAACCGGCACCGGTCAGCGGCAGGCTGCATTTGGACAACAGCTTGGACTCACCGTCCTTGGACGCATGGGTCATGATGACGATGATGTTGTCTGCGCCAGCCACCAGGTCCATGGCGCCGCCCATGCCCTTGACCAGTTTGCCCGGGATCATCCACGAGGCAATGTTGCCTTCGACGTCTACTTCGAAGGCGCCGAGTACGGTCAGGTCGACATGACCACCGCGGATCATCGCGAACGATTCGGCCGAGGAAAAGATCGAAGCGCCGATACGCGCGGTCACGGTTTGCTTGCCGGCATTGATCATGTCGGCATCGATGGTTTCTTCAGTGGGGAAAGGCCCCATGCCCAGCAGCCCGTTTTCCGACTGCAGCATGACTTCCATGCCTTCGGGAATGTAGTTGGCGACCAGGGTCGGAATGCCGATGCCCAGGTTCACATAGAAGCCGTCCTGCATTTCGCGGGCGACGCGTTGAGCCATTTGTTCGCGGGAAAGTGCCATTGTCGTTATTCCTTCATTCGGTCCGGGGGCTGGGGATCACTTACGCACGGTGCGCTGTTCGATGCGCTTCTCGAACGTGCCGCAGATGATCCGGTCGACGTAGATGCCAGGGGTGTGGATCTGTGCCGGGTCCAGCTCGCCGGGTTCGACGATTTCTTCGACTTCGACCACGGTGATCTTGCCGGCGGTAGCGGCCAGCGGGTTGAAGTTCTGGGCGGTGTGACGATAGATCACGTTACCGAAATGGTCGGCTTTCCAGCCTTTGACGATGGCGAAGTCACCGGTGATGGACTCTTCCATCAGGTACTTGCGGCCATGGAATTCGCGCACTTCCTTGCCTTCGGCGACCGGGGTGCCGACGCCGGTGGCGGTGAAGAATGCCGGGATGCCAGCGCCGCCTGCACGCATTTTCTCGGCGAGGGTGCCTTGCGGAGTCAGGATGACTTCGATTTCGCCTTTGAGCAGTTGTTCTTCGAACAGCTTGTTTTCGCCGACGTAGGACGCCACCACCTTGCTGATCTGGCGGTCGGTCAACAGCACGCCAAGACCGAAACCATCGACGCCGCAATTGTTGGACACCACGGTGAGGTTGCGTGTGCCCTTGCGCTTGATCTCGGCGATCAGGTTTTCAGGGATCCCGCACAGGCCAAAGCCGCCGGCGATCACGGTCATGCCGTCTTCAAGACCTGCCAACGCTTCCTCGTAGGAACTCACACGCTTGTCGAAACCTGCCATATGCACCTCTTTTATTCTTTGTGGGCGGCTGGCTAGCCGAATGGGAAGAGTGTCTCGCTGAAGTATTCATTTGTTAAGTTGATTTTTGCGGTTGATTGATAGATAAAACTCACCAATCAATCCTGTAGGCGCAGGGCTTGCCGGTGATGGCGAACTCCAGGAGGCCATCGCGCGCAAGCCAAGCGCCTACAGAAAGCACTTGCGCTCATCACTGGAGCACTCAGCCTATGACAGTCAAGCAGATCCGCGCTTTCCTGGCGGTAGCCCAGAGCCTCAGTTTCGCCGTGGCCTGTGAACGCCTGCACCTGTCGCAGTCTGCACTGAGCCTCACCATCAAGGCCTTGGAGGAAGGCCTGGGTGGCCGCCTGTTTACGCGCAACACGCGTAATGTCGCGCTGACTGCCGAGGGCGAATCGCTGGTGCCGCTGGCACGCCGCCTGATTGCCGATTGGGACAATGCCGAAGATGAATTGCGCCAGCGATTCACCCTTCAGCGCGGTCGCGTGACCCTGGCAGCCATGCCGTCGTTTGCCGGCAATCTGTTGCCACCGATCCTCAAGACATTCCGCGCCCGTTATCCGAAAGTCAACGTCACGGTCAACGACGTGATCAACGAGCAAGTGCTGGAAATGGTCCGCGACCGCCAGGTGGAACTGGGGGTCGCATTCGAGCCGCCGCAGAATTCGTCGCTGCAATTCACCCCGTTATACATCGACCGCTTTGTCGCGGTGGTACCCCGTGATTCACCGTTGGTCGAGTTGGACGAAATCGATTGGCAAACGTTGCTCAAGGAACCGTTCATCACCTTGCAACGACCATCGACTGTGCGGGTGATGCTTGAAGAACACTTGCAGGCGCGGGGCATGAAGTTGCCGGTGGAATTTGAGAGCCATCAACTGGCAACGGTCGGGCGGATGGTTGCCAGCGGCTTGGGCGTCAGCGCGGTGCCGGCGTTGTGTGCAGGGCAGATGCGCGAGCTGGGTGCGCGTTGCATCACCTTGCGTGATCCGGTGGTGGAACGGGCGCTTGGCGTGCTGACGTTGCCCGGCGGCGAGTTGTCGGCGGCGGCGCAGGCGTTGTTTGATGTGCTCAAGGCACAGGATTATGTGTAGGAGCAAAGCTTGCTCGCGATAGCGTCGTCCCGGTCGATATCGAAGGCGCATGTGCAGGCGCTATCGCGAGCAAGCTTTGCTCCTACAGAGGGGCGGGGTGTTTCGGGGACAGACGTTGGGCCAGAAGGGGTAGAAGCTGTTCGCATGAAGCTTCTATTTTCAAGTCGAGGATGTCATCCGCCCGAGTCTTGCCCAGGTTGATCGCAATCAGCGGTTTGCCTTGATCCGCCACCGCCCGGCACAAGCGAAACGCCGAGTACGCCATCAACGACGAGCCGATCACCAGCAATCCCGCTGCCTTTTCCACCGCGGCCATGGCCTTGGCTGCCGTGGCCTGGGCGACATTCTCACCGAAAAACACCACGTCGGGTTTCATCCGTTCGCCTGCGCAAAAGGGGCAACGCGGCACCTGAAAGCGTGCTTCGAAGGCGGCGTCCAGCAGGGTATCGCCGTCCGGCGCCTGCACCGCGTCCACGCCCGCCAGGTAGGGGTTCTGCGTTTCCATCAGATTCTGGATCGAATCCCGTTCGCTGCGCATTCCACAGTCCAGGCACAACACCCGGTGCAGGCTGCCATGCAGTTCGATGACGTCGTGGCTGCCGGCCTGATCGTGCAAGGTATCGACATTCTGCGTGATCAAGCCGCTGATCCGCTGTGTGCTCTGCAAGCGGGCGAGTGTCTCGTGGGCCACATTCGGCTGCGCCTGACGCACCCGCGGCCAGCCGAGCATCGCCCGTGCCCAATAGCGCCGACGGGACTCGGGGGCGGAGAGAAACTCCTGATACATCATCGGCTGGCGGCCACGCCGCACACCCTGGTTGTCGCGATAGTCCGGAATGCCTGAGGGGGTGCTGATGCCGGCACCCGTCAGGACGGCGAACGGCTGATCGGCCATCAGTTGCTGGAGTCGGTCAAGTTGTTCGCGGGTCAGGCTGTCGAGCATGTCGGGAGAACCTGTAGGAGCGAGCATGCTCGCGAAGGTGTGTCAGCTGAGATCAATGTACCTGACGCACTCTCATGAGCAAGCTCACTCCTGCAAAGATTACTTGCGGGCCTCCAGAATCAGGTTGAACGGCGTTTGCGTAGCCCGACGGAAACTCGAGAACCCGGCCTCGGTGAAGACCTTGCGCAACCGTGCTTCACCCGCTTGCGCACCGAGCCCGAGCCCGACCTCCTGGGACAATGAGTTGGGAGTGCAGATAAAGGTCGAGGCTGCATAGAACAACCGGCCGACCGGGTTGATGTTGTCATCGAGCGCGTCATTGGCGAACGGCTCTACCAGCAGCACCGTGCCGTCCGGTTTCAATGACTGATAGGCGTGCTTCGCCGCGCCTACGGGGTCACCCATGTCATGCAGGCAGTCGAAGTAGCAGATCAGGTCGTAGTCGTCGCCGGGGTAGCTTTTCGCCGTGCCCTGGAAGAACCGCGTGCGGCCGGACACGCCGCCTTCTTCGGCGCGCTGGGTGGCCACGGTCACGGAGGGCGCGTGGTAGTCGAAGCCGACGAATCGCGAATTCGGAAACGCCTGAGCCATGATCACCGTCGACGCGCCATGGCCGCAACCGACGTCCGCGACTTTGGCGCCTTGCTCCAGTTTGGCCACAACGCCTTCAAGGGCCGGCAGCCATTCGGCGATCAGGTGAGCTTTATAGCCGGGACGGAAGAACCGTTCGGTGCCGCTGAACATGCACGGATGGTGATCGCCCCAGGGCAGGGCGCCGTCACCGCGCATCGCTTTGATCAATTTGTCCTTGTCATGAAAAAACGACGCGACCACGCCGATGCCGCCAGCGATGTACACCGGCGAGTCTTCAATGGCCAGGGCCAAAGCCTGTTCCTCAGGCAGGCGGAATTGGCCGTCGCTGTGTTCCATATAGCCGGAGGCGGCATGGGCGCTGAGCCATTCGCGCACCAGGCGGGGGTTGCAGCCGGTCTTGTCGGCGAGGGTTTCGGGGCTGATCGGCTGGCTGTCGGCCATGGCCCGGTACAGGCCCAGCTCTTCGCCGAGAATGACGTTGGCGAGCATCGCCGCGCCACCCATGTCATTCACCAGTTTGCCCATGAAATCGTTGAGTCTGGCCTCGTCCATCACGTGTGCTCCTTTGACAGGATCACAGTCCGGAAGCGTTGTTGGTCCGGGCGGTGGTCGTGGGAATGAACAGGACATCAAGCAGGTCCTGTGGTGCATTAAGTTTAGTTCGCAGGCCGTATACCGCGGGTTGGAGCGACGAAAGTGCTCTATGGCTTTGCACTGAGCCCTGTGGGAGCGGGCTTGCCCGCGATTGCGGTGTGTCAGCCGCCGAAAATGCAATAGGTGCCGGCCTCATCGCGGGCAAGCCCGCTCCCACAGGGTTTTGCGGCGATCTCATGTATCCCACTGTATCCAAACGGCCTCTCGATACAGTCCCGCGCAATTGCAGACCCCCACCGAACACAGACCAGATACAAACCTGCGCTGAACTGTTGAGCCACTTCCCTGGCCGCATTCACCGGCGGCCGTTCGCTCCTGACTCTGTTCCGCGCCTGATGCGGTCAAGGGGACCACAATGACAACACGTGTGCCTGAATCCAATCTCAACGCCACACCGGTCGATCGCCTGCGGGTCGATCACTACACCAACGGCATCATCGGCCCGAGCCAGCCGATGCTCGGGCCGCTGGCTGACGGTGGCACCCTGATCACCGGCACGCCGCCGGGCTGTTGGGGACCGATGATCACGCCGGCCTTCGAGGGTGGCCATGAAGTGACACAACCGGTCGCCATCGTCGGTGCACAGATCGGCGATGCCGTGGCGATCAAGATCAAAAGCATGCGCGTGACGTCGCTGGCTACATCCTCCGGCGTGATGAAGTTCGTTGAGGGGCGCTACAACGGCGATCCGTTCGTCGCCAAATTCTGCTCCAAATGCGGCACCGAACATCCGGCCAGCCATGTCGATGGCATTGGCGAAGACGCGATTCGTTGCAACAACTGCGGCGCTGAAGTCAGCGCGTTTCGCTTCAGCCACGGCTATGTGATCGTGTTCGATGCGCAGAACCAGGTCAGCCTCACGGTCAATCAGGACATCGCCAATCAACTGGCCGGCAACGCCAGCGAAATGTCGGCACTGCCGGAGTTCGCTGCGCAGCACTCGATCCTGTCCCTGGCCCGTGCCAATATTCCGGGCGTCGCGGCGCACATGCGGCCGTTCCTCGGCAACATCGGCACGATGCCGTCCCGTGACATTCCCGATTCGCACAACTGCGCGGATTTCGGCCAATACCTGATCAATGCACCGCACCGTTTCGGCATGACCCGCGAAGAACTGCACGCGGCCAAGACCGACGGCCACATGGACACCAATTCGATCCGCGAAGGCTGCGTGTTGATCTGCCCGGTGAAAGTGCCGGGTGCCGGGGTGTACATGGGGGACATGCACGCTCAGCAGGGCAATGGCGAGATCGCCGGGCATGCCACCGATTGCTCCGGGGAAACCGAAGTGGTGGTGCAGGTGGTGAAGAACCTGACCCTGGATGGGCCGATCCTTCTGCAAAACCTCGATGACCTGCCGCCGATGGCGCGCCCGATGAACGCCGAACAGCAGGCAAAAGTCCGGGCGTTAGGTGAACGTTGGGGCCAGCAGGAGATCGAGCAGAGCGGTCCGATCACCTTCATCGGTAGCGGCGAAAACCTCAACCTTGCGGTGGAGAACGGTTTGCAGCGCGCCGCTTCCGTCACCGGCCTGCCTTATGACGAAGTGCTCAACCGCGCCACCATTACCGGTTCCATCGATATCAGTCGCTTGCCGGGCACCGTGCGCGTGACGTTCCTGTGCCCGATGGACGTGCTGGATCGCATCGGCATCGGTCATCTGGTGCGCGAGAAGTACGACCTGGCGTAATGCCGGGCGGCGGGCCTGTACCACAGTGTGTACAGGCCTGCTGACGATACAAGTCCTGCCGTTTTCCGTCGGCACGCAACACAGTTCCGATACACCGCTTCGATTAACTGTGCTTACGTTCTGACAATCTTGAGATCGACACCATGCAGACCCCCCTCACTTCCGCCAAGGCCAGCGCCGGGCTCGGCTTGCGTCGCGGTTTAATGAAAGACCTTCAGGCTGCCCCAGCCGGTCATTTCGACTTTCTTGAAGTCGCTCCGGAAAACTGGATCGGTATCGGCGGCGCCCATGGCGCGGCGTTGCGAGGCCTGGCCGAGCGTTATCCGTTGTCCTGTCACGGCTTGTCGCTGTCGCTGGGTGGGCCGTCGCCGCTGGATGTCGGGTTTCTGCAAGAGGTGCGGGTTTTTCTCGATCACTACAACGTGCCGCTGTACAGCGAGCACCTGAGTTACTGCAGCGATGACGGTCATCTTTATGACCTGTTGCCGCTGCCGTTTACCGAAGAGGCGGTGCATCACGTCGCTGCGCGTATCCGCCAGGCCCAGGACATTCTCGGTCGACGCCTGGCTGTGGAAAACGTCTCGTACTACGCCGCGCCGCAGCAGGACATGGATGAAGTCACGTTCACCAACGCCGTGCTGCGCGAAGCCGATTGCGACCTGTTGCTGGACGTCAACAACGTCTACGTCAATTCGATCAACCACGGCTTCGATCCGCGTACCTTCCTGGCCGGCATCGATGCCAATCGCGTGGTGGCCATGCACATCGCCGGGCACTTCGATGAGTCCGACACCTTGAAAATCGACACCCATGGCGCCTCGGTCAAACCTGCGGTCTGGTCGCTGCTGGCCGAGGCCTATGCACGTTTCGGTGCGCAACCGACGCTGCTGGAACGGGACTTCAACTTCCCGGCGTTTTCCGAACTGGTTGCCGAACTGGACACCATCCGCCGTTTACAGGCCGAGGAGGTGAACCGTGGCTAAGCGTTCGCTGCACCAACAGCAAAACAGCATGGGCCTGTACCTGCGCGACCCCGACCACTGCGCGCCCCCCCCCGAGATGGACCCGGCACGGGCGCAGGTTTATCGCGATCTGGTGTTCGCCAACCTGTCGTCGCTGATCAGCGGTACTTTCCCGGTGCTGGTGAAGATCCTCGGTGACCAGTGGCGGGCGCTGGTGCGAATCTTCCTGCGCGACTACCGTGCCCACACGCCGAAATTCGGTGAGATCGCGCAAGAGTTCGTCGAGTTTCTCGCGTCAGAGCCTGAGGCATTGGCCAGTGGGGCGTGGCCGCCGTTCATGGTGGAACTTGCGCACTACGAGTGGGTTGAGATGGCGCTGCAGCAGTCAGAGGCTGAGCCACTGTCATCCGGCGATAGCGAGTCGTTGCTGGATCGTCCGTTGCAGGTTTCACCCTTGGCGTGGCCACTGGCGTATGCCTGGCCGGTGCAGAGGGTGGGACCGGATTTCCAGCCCGATGTGGCGCCGGATCAGCCGACGTTGCTGTTGGTTCGTCGAGACCCGGATTTCAGCGTGAAATTCTCCGGGTTGAGCCCGTTGGCGTTTCGACTGTTGCAGCGCATCGAGGAATTTCCCGGGCTGACCGGACGGGCGCAGTTGCTGGCATTGGCGGACGAGGCGGGAATGACCGGCTCATCAGAGTTCTTTGATAACGGCTTGGCGTTGTTGCAGCAGTTGCATGAACAATCTGTGGTGGGTGTGAACCTCTGACCGGCGGCAATCTCCAAACCACCACACATCCCCTGTAGGAGCGAGCCTGCTCGCGATGGCGGTCTTTCAATCAGAAATGATGTGACTGACTCACCGCTATCGCGAGCAGGCTCGCTCTTGCAGGGGGGGTGGTGCTGCGTGAAAATGGGTACTTTCGTGCCAGGTGTCTCACCGCTGAAACAGTACTGACTCTTGAAATTTATTTGCTGAACCCCCCGCAATAATCCTCAAGCCTGGCCGATACAACCAACAGGCGTACATGAATTCATTACAACAATGGCGCCTGTCTGAAGAAGCGTGCGCCCATGCCCGCCATTTCAGTGATCACGCAAGGATGCTCGCCGCCACACTTTCCCGAGAGTCGTCCTATGTCCTTGCGTCAGCTGAATATCGCGCCTCGCGCTTTCCTGGGTTTTGCCTTCATTGCCTTGCTGGTCATCGTGCTCGGTGTGTTCGCGGTGAACCGCATGACGGTTATCCGCCAGGCCTCCGTCGACATGGAGGCGACGCAACTGCCCAGCGTCGGTTTTCTCGGCAACATGACCGAAAACGTCCTGCGCATGCGCATTCTGTCGTTCCGGATTTTGGTCAACCGCGATCCAGCGGCGTTGCAGGAAGCCCAGACGCGCATCAACGTGCTGATCGACAAGTTGCGCAGTGCGCAAGCCAGTTACGCCGCGCTGCCGGCCGGTGCCGAAGAAGCGCAGCTGTACAAGACGTTCGAGGCCACGCTTAACAACTACATGCAAGCCCAGAACCAGATGATGGAGCTGTCGCGGCAGAACAAACTCGATGAAATGCGCGCGCTGATCAATACGCGGATCAAGGACGGTACCGATCAGATGGGCGAGCAGTTGAACAAATTGGTGGCGCTCAATAACGCCGATGCCAAGCAGGCGTCGACCGTTGCCGGGGACAATTACGACAGTGCCATTACCGGCATCGTCGCAGTAGCGGTAATCGCGTCGTTACTGACCGTGCTGTTGGCCTGGCTGTTGACCCGCAGCATCGTCACGCCGTTGAACCGCGCCGTACTGGCCGCACAGACCATTGCCGAAGGTAACCTGACGAAGACCATCGAGGTCGATGGCAAGGACGAACCGGCGCGGTTGCTCGGCGCCCTGGCCACGATGCAGGCCAGCCTGCGCAAAACCATCGAACAGATTGCCGGTTCCGCCACACAACTGGGCACGGCCGCCGAAGAACTCAGCGCGGTGACTCAAGACGCATCCCGTGGTTTGCAACAACAGAACAATGAAATCGAACAGGCCGCCACCGCCGTCAACGAAATGACCGCCGCCGTGGAAGAAGTGGCGCGTAACGCGGTGTCGACCTCCGAAGCATCGAATCAATCGACCCAGGCCGCCCGTGAAGGCCGTGACCGTGTGGTGGAAACCGTCGATGCCATCCAGACCATGACCCACGACGTGCACAACACCTCGCTGATGATTGAAGGTCTGGCGGCCCAGGGGCGTGATATCGGCAAGGTGCTGGATGTGATCCGTGCCATCGCCGAGCAAACCAATCTGTTGGCGCTCAACGCGGCCATCGAAGCGGCCCGTGCCGGCGAAGCAGGGCGGGGGTTTGCTGTCGTGGCGGACGAAGTTCGGGCGCTGGCCCATCGCACGGCGCAATCGACCCAGGAGATCGAGAAGATGGTCGCCGGCATCCAGAACGGCACCGGCGAAGCCGTGGCATCGATGCAGCAAAGCAATCATCGCACCCAAAGCACTCTGGAATTGGCTCGCGCCGCCGGTGTGGCGCTGGAGCAGATCACCCAGTCGATCCACCTGATCAATGAGCGCAATCTGGTCATCGCCAGTGCCTCGGAGGAGCAGGCGCAGGTGTCCCGCGAAGTCGATCGCAACCTGGTGAACATTCGCGATCTGGCTTCGCAGTCCGCCGCCGGTGCCAACCAGACCAGCACCGCGACCCATGAGCTGTCGCGATTGGCGGTGGATCTGAATGCGCTGGTGGCGCGGTTTGTCATCTGACCGACAAGCCGTGGTTGTCATCGGTTTACAGCACGGAAAAGAAGTACCGGGTCAGGTGAAAGAAGATCGGCGCGGCGAAGCAGATCGAGTCCATGCGATCGAGCATGCCGCCGTGCCCCTTGATCATGGTGCCCCAGTCCTTGGCGCTGAGGCTGCGTTTGATCGCTGACATGACCAGGCCGCCGAGAAAACCCATGACCACGATCACCAGCGACATCAACAGCGACTGCCAGAAGTTGAACGGCGTCATCCAGAACATGCAGCCGCCGATCAGCGTGGCGGACAGCCCGCCACCTACCAGCCCTTCCACGGTTTTCGAAGGGCTGACCAACGGCGCGACTTTGTGCTTGCCCAACAGCTTGCCGAAGACGTACTGCAGCACATCACTCAACTGCACGACGAACACCAGATAGAACAACAGCAGCGCGTTCTGGCCGGTGAACCCTTGCAGGTCCAGCAACAAAAGGGCCGGCGCGTGGCTGATGCAGTAAACGCAGATCATCACGCCCCACTGGATCTTGGCTGTTCTTTCCAGAAACGCCTCGGTGTCCTGGCTCAACACCGCGATCGCCGGCAACAACAGAAAGGCATACACCGGAATCAACAGCGTGAACATCGAGTACCAGTGGCTGCCGATCAGCAGGTATTGCAGGGGTATCAAGATAAAAAACGCCGAGAACAGCGCGTTGTGGTCGCCCAGTGTCGTCGGGGTCAGGGTGATGAACTCCCTGAGGGCGAATAGGGAAATGAAGCCGAACAGCACCACCGTCGCATTCGGCCCCAATAACCAGGAAACGAAGAAGATGATCACCATCCCCCACCAGGCGTTCACGCGCTGGTTGAGGTTTTCGATGGTGGAGATTGCGCCTTCGCTCGTGGCACGCCTGGCCAGCACTCGACCGATCACCGAAGCGAGCGCCAACAAGCAGGCGATCGCGAAAAAGAACCACAGGAATTTTTGCTCAAGACTCATTTCGACAGCCTCACGATGGCGTCACGCGCCCGCTCCAGAAACAGCTGTTTGTCTTCGCCAGCAATCCTTGGAAGCGGATTGCCGATACGGATGGTGCAGATGATCGGCAGGGGCACATGCTTGCCCTTGGGCATGGAGCGATGCAGGTTTTCCAGGTAAATGGGCACCAGGTCGACATCGGGGAAGGTTTCGCTGAGCCGGTAGATTCCTGATTTGAATGGCCCCGGCAAGGCCTGGCTGGAGCGGGTGCCTTCGGGAAAAATGATGATCGAGTGACCGGCCCGTACGACATCGAAAATCGGCTCCAGCACATTGGTGCCGGGCGCAGGGTTGCGCTCGATCAGGACCGCATTCAAGCCTTGTTGGGAGATGTAGGAAAGAAACCGGTTTTTGCCCCAGTAATCCGCCGCAGCGACCGGTTTCACATTGACCCGCGCTTCGGGGGGCAGGGCGGCCATGATTGCCAGGGTGTCCATGTGGCTGCTGTGGTTGGCGAAGTAGATGCGCTGGCGGGTGAGGTCCGGCGGGCCTTCCCAGCGGGCGGTGACGCCGATCAGCAGTCTGAGTACCGCGATCAGGGCATTACTGATCCACATGGCCGGCCTCCTTCAGTTGTCTGGAGATTGCCAGGGTGCGGGTGATGCAGGTGGCAGCGGAGCCGATGGCAATGATGATCAGTGTCAGCAGCAGCACGTAGTGGCTGGCGTAGAGGTGGAATTCGACAGCATTGAGCACAAGGCCGACCGTCATCACAGCCATTCGGTGCTGCTTGGCCAGCGGTCCCATGAAATTCTGCTGCAGGCCGATGGCACCACCGAATACCCGGACATACGCCGTCAACGCGGCGGCGAGGGCGGCGAACCAGCCGAGTTCCGGCTGCCAGATTGCGTAACCCAGCCCGACGATCAGCAGACTGTCGGCGATACGGTCGGGAAACTCGTTGTACAGGCTGCCAATCGGGGATTGCTTGCCGCCTTCGATGGCCACCATCCCGTCGAACAGATTGCACAGCAGGCGCAATTGAATGGCGATGGCGCAGCAGATTGATCCGGCTACACCGTTATCGATGTTCAGCGCAATGGCGCCGATGAGTGCAAAGACGATGCTGGTGACGGAGATCTGGTTCGGTGAGATGTCTCTTTTCACCAGCGCGTTGGTGATGTGCTTGGCCCAACCGGTGGAGCGCGCGCTGATCGGCCTTCTGTTGTCATCCATCACTCGGTATCCCTGTCGCTGAGGTTTTACTAAGCGTATATGCATTCAGCGGCTTTACAGGGTTTTCATCGGTGTTGGGCAATCAACCCCGCAACTTGAGCTCGGCACACAAGCCGCCACCCTCGCGATTGCTCAAGGTCAGCGATCCTCCGATCGCCAACGCCAATTGCTGGGCGATCGCCAGACCCAGCCCGGTACCGCCGGTGCTGCGGTTGCGTGAGTTTTCCACGCGGTAGAACGGTTCCATGACCTGGGCCAGTTCTGCTTCAGCGATGCCTGGGCCGCGGTCCATGACTTTCACCGAGACGCTGCCGTCGGCGTTTTTTTCGACCAGCAATTCGGCGGCGCCGGCGAACTTCAGGGCGTTGTCGGTGAGGTTCACCAGTACCCGGCGCAAGGCGTGGGGGCGGGTGTCGATGACCGTTGTGCTCTTGCCGTGCAACTGCACTTGCTTGCCCACGTCCTGATAGTCGAACACCAGGCTGTCGAGGAACGAGTCCAGGTCGGTGCGACGACTCTCTTCGGTGGCGCCATGAACGCTGCGGGCATAGGCCACGCCTTCGCGCACCAGATGCTCCATTTCGCTGAGGTCGTTCCACAGTTTGTCTTTTTCGACGCAGTCATCCATGAACTCGGCGCGCAGTTTCATCCGGGTGATCGGCGTTTGCAGGTCATGGGAAATCGCGGCCAACAGCTGCATGCGCTCCTTCAGGTAGGCGGCGATGCGCGCCTGCATGGCGTTGAAAGCCCTGGCGGCATGGGCCACTTCGGTCGGGCCTTTCTCGTCCAGCAGCACCGGATGGGTGTTGGGATCGAGGGTGTCCACGGCCTCGGCAAGGCGGGTAAGGGGGCGGATGGCGATGCGCACGGCCAGCCAGGTGCAGGCGAGCATCAATGCCAGTTGGCCGAGCAGCACGATGGGCAGCCAGGGCGACAGCGGCACCATTGAAGGCCGCACGTCGATGGTCAGCGGGCTGCCATCCGACAGTTTCAGGTGGACCTGAAAGCGTTTCTGCGGGCCGGGAATGTCGGTTACGGTCATGGGATACTCCATGCCGATGGCATCCTTGATCGAAGTCATCGCGATGGGCGCCTCGGGCATGTTCATGTCCATGGAGGTACCGGGCGAGCCTTCATCCAGCAGATAGCGGTAATTGCGTCGATCCAGTTGCTTGAGCCATCCGGCGCGCTCATGGGCGGGCAAACGGTCGAGGATGGCGACGGAAGTCGAGACGTCGGTTTCCAGGTTGCCGAGCATGGTGTTTTTTGCGCTTTCGTAGCGCTCGTAATACTGCGCACCAAAGGACAGCGCCTGGGCGAGGATCAGGCCGATCAGGAAGATCAGCGACAGCCGCGAAGCCAGGGTGCGAGGCCAGCCCATCGACAGCTTCATGCTGGCGCACCGACGATTTCCACCGGCAGCGAAAATACATAGCCCTCGCTGCGCACGGTCTTGATGTAGGCCGGTTCGCGGGCATCGTCCAGCAAGCGTTGGCGCAGGCGGCTCACCAGCAGGTCGATGGAACGATCGAACAGATCGGCGTCACGGCCCTGGGTCAGGTTGAGCAACTGGTCGCGGTTGAGTACCCGCTGCGGATGATCGAGGAACACCCGCAGCAGGCGGTATTCGGCGCCGCTCAAGGCGACCATGGTGCCGTCGCCGTCCAGCAGATGACGGGCCGAGGTGTCCAGCTGCCAGCGCCCGAAGGCCAGCAGGCGACTGCTTTCGGTGACCACCAGGTTGGGTGGCAGCATCCGTGTGCGGCGCAACACCGCGTTGATCCGCGCCAGCAATTCGCGGGCGGCGAACGGCTTGACCAGATAGTCGTCGGCGCCCATCTCAAGGCCGATGATGCGGTCGGTTTCATCGTTGCGGGCGGTGAGCATCAACACCGGCGTGGCCTTGTGTTTTCCCGAGCGCAGTTCGCGGCAGAGCATCAGGCCATCGTCGCCCGGCATCATGATGTCGAGCACGATCAGGTCCACCGGTGTGGACTCGAGAAAAGTCCGCATCTGCCGGCCATCGGCGACGACGGTGGTACGCAGGCCATTCTTCTTCAGGTAGTTGCCCACCAGTTCGCGGATCTCGCGGTCATCATCAACGATGAGAATGTGATCGACGTGCTCCATGGGGACTTGCCTCTGTAAGGGGTGAATGCCGCACAGTCTACCGAGCCTTTTGCTGCTCGCCCGCAGGGGTTTGTATTGCAGTGTATCTGGCTTGTCGGTGGATACACACAGACGTAAAAAAGCGATTTTCCGGGAGTTTGTATCGCTCTGTATCCCGCGCCGGTTCAGATACTTACCGATTTATCCGCGCCTGTTCCCGACACATACGGGATACCTCGCGAGCTTTTAATAGGTTCCATCGAGGCAAGCCTAACGGCCTCTAGCCAACAAACGATTGACCCTATCGAAACCTTGAGGAAAACCGCCATGAACACCAAAGCCGTCTACGCCGCTTGCCTGTTTGCCGCCCTGAACATCTGCACCTTGTCGGCCCGTGCCGAATCCGATGTCAGCGCTAAACCCTACACCTACGGTACACACCTGGACATTCAGAAAGTCGTATCGCTGAAACAGGACGCCACGCCTTCTTGCGGTGTGGTGGATGCGCAACTGACCTACCTCGATTCCCAGAGCAAAACCCACGTCGTGGACTACCGCAAGATTTCCGATAACTGCGGCTCGGATAACTGAGTCCTGCGATCAGCCATTGCCCAGCCCATTTGAAACGAGGAACAACACCATGAACAACGTCAGCCGATTCTTGACCGCCATTGCCTTCTCCGTCGCCGGCGCCGCTGCCCACGCCAATGCCGCTGTTGAACAAAGTGCCTGCGGCAGCAGCACCTGCTTTCAGCTGACGCCGGTGGCGCAGAAGGGCGGTGAGGGGTTCCTCGCCGAGGATGGATATAACCGCACGCCGCAAGCTCAGGTGGTTGCCGAAAACGGTTATAGCCACACGCCACAGGGCAAGCAACAGGAAAGCCAGAACAGCTGAAGCCCGAACACCACCGATCCACTGTGGGAGCTGGCAACCAGCTTCCACAGGGGATGTATGTCGCCCTCTGATTCGTAATAGGTGATCCCATGTTTCTCATCGCTTTCCTGGGCGGCATATTGACCGTCCTCAGCCCGTGCATTCTGCCAGTCGTGCCGTTCCTGTTCGCGGGCGCCGACCGCACCCGCTCCTCGATCCTGCTGACGCTCGGCGGCATGGCCGTGACATTTGCCCTGGTCGCCAGCTTGGCAGTGGTCAGTAGCGAGTGGGTCATTCAGGCCAGTAATGCCGGCCGCCATGTGGCCCTGATCGTGATGGTGCTGTTTGCCCTGTCGCTGATTTCCGCCCGGGTCGGCGACTGGCTGGCGCGTCCGTTCGTGATGCTGGGCAATCGCCTGGACCCCGACAGCCGAAAGGTTTCCGGTCCGCTGGGCTCGCTGATGATCGGGGTCGCCACCGGTCTGCTGTGGGCACCGTGCGCCGGGCCGATCCTCGGGGTCATCCTGACCGGTGCCATGTTGCAGGGTGCGAACGCCGGGACCAGCCTGTTGCTGGTGGCTTACGGTTTGGGCAGTGCGTTGTCGCTGGGCATCCTGATCTTCGCCGGTCGCGGCCTGGTCAATCGCCTGAAACCATCGATCCCGGTCACTGGCTGGTTGCGTCGTGGTGCCGGTGTCGCCGTGTTGGCCGGGGCGGCGGTGATCTCCACTGGCGCTGATAGCGTGCTGTTGGCCAATACCTCGTCGGAAGGTGTCAGCCGCGTCGAAAAAGGCGTGCTCGAAACCGTGCCCAAGGTCGTCGACTACTTCGTCAGCAAGGTCAAGGCCGATTCCTTGGATAATGCCCAGGGCCCCATGCCCTCGCTGAACGGCGCTGTGCAATGGCTCAATTCGCCAGCCCTGACCAACGAATCGCTCAAAGGCAAAGTGGTATTGGTGGACTTCTGGACCTTCGACTGCATCAACTGCAAGCACACCCTGCCGTACGTCAAAGACTGGGCGAAGAAGTACGAAAAGGACGGACTGGTGGTGATCGGCGTGCACACGCCTGAGTACGGCTTCGAACGGATCATCGACAACGTCAAGGACAAGGTGAAGGAGTACGGCATCACCTACCCGGTGGCAATCGACAACAACTACGCGATCTGGCGCAACTTCGACAACCAGTACTGGCCTGCCCACTACTTGATCGATGCCAAGGGCCAGGTGCGTTTCACCCACTTCGGTGAAGGTCGGTATGACACCCAGGAGCAGATGATCCAGCAGCTGCTGGAAGAGGCCAAGGCCGACGCCAAGGCTAGCGCTCCAGCCGTTTGATCCTGCCGTTCAATGGCTCACATGCATTGTGCCGTGGGTCACCGAGCGATTCTCCTGACTGCGCCGCCACGCCGCTGGCGGCGCTCCATACTCTCGACGAAATGCCCGACTGAACGCCGTGTCGGTCTGGTAACCCACTTCTTCGGCGATGCGCATCAAGGAACTGTTACTGCTGCGTAACAGGTTGGCAGCGAGCAACATGCGCCATTGCGTCAGGTACTGCATCGGCGACACCCCGACCAATTGTTGAAAGCGCTCCGCCAGCACGGATCGGGAGGTGCCGGCCGTTCGTGCCAGTTCCTCCAGGGTCCAGGTGTGGCAGGGCTTTTTGTGCAAGGCATTGAGTGCGGCGCCGACGATCCGGTCGCTGACCCCGGCCAGCCACCCGGTGCGGGCCTTGCCGTGCTCATGCATGTACAGGCGCAGGACTTCGATGAACAACACTTCGGCCAGTTTGGCCAATACGCCTTCACCGCCAGGCCGCGGCGAGCGGGCTTCGGCCAAGGCATAGCGCACCGAAGATTCCAGCCAGACCCCGGCATTCGAACCGCGCACATTGACCCGCACCACGGATGGCAATCCAGTGAGCAACATGCCCGCCAACCGCGTATCGCACGCCAGATAACCACAGACCAGACGCGTGACCGCGCCGCCGCCACCGTAGCTCAGTTGCCGTGGCCGTCGCGCCAGCACCTTGTCCAGCCGCGTCCCGCTGGCCGGCGTCAATCCTGGTTGCGAGCTCATGCGATGGGCATCGCCCTGGGGGAACACCACGACATCGCCAGCGCTCAGCTGCAGGGGCGGATCATCCCCCAGTTCGACATAACACTCGCCCTCGGTGATCAGATGGAAGATCACCACCCGTTCGGCGTTCGGCTCCAGAAACGGTGCCGCCGTATCGGCCCTCGGTGATTGATAGCACCACGGTGCAGTGAACCTGGCATTGATGAAAATGGCGCCGACCAGACGGACGACGCGCAGGGTCTGTGACAGGGCATCCATGATGACCTTCCCGTGCGGACCGATGTTCTCGATTGTGAGCCTGCCGCAGCGACTTGTGAAACCGCCGGACGATCGGCCAAGGTTGGCCGACGATCGGACAGGACGCCGGAGGCCGGCAGCGCGATAGTTGACGCACAGGGTCAGCCCGGCTCTGTCATCAATAACAAGAATGAGAGGTTGCCATGCCTAAGTTCGTCATAGAACGCGAGATTCCAGGTGCTGGAACACTGTCAGAAAGGGATTTGAAAGCCGCTTCGCAAAAGTCCTGCAGGGCCTTGCGCGATCTGCCGCAGGTGCAGTGGCTGCAGAGTTATGTCACCGGTGACAAGCTCTACTGCGTGTACATCGCGCCAAGCGAAGAACAGATCCAGGAGCATGCACGGCTGAGTGGTTTCCCGGCCAATCGCGTTTCCCAGGTCATGAACATCATCGATCCCACCACGGCGGAATAACGCGCCGGTAGTTGATCTGTGTTCCAACCCAGAGATCGTCTCCATGAGTACACCCATTGATCTAACTGCCTTGAAAAACCGCCAGATGGCCGCCTGGGCCAGTGGTGACTACGCCGTCATCGGCACGACTTTGCAGATCGTCGGCGAGCAATTGGCCGAAGCCTGTGACCTGCTGTGCGATGAGCAAGTGCTCGATGTCGCGGCCGGTAACGGCAACGCGACGCTGGCTGCCGCGCGGCGCGGTTGTCAGGTCACCTCCACTGACTATGTGGCCGCATTGCTCGAACGCGGCGAAGATCGCGCCCGGGCGGAACGCCTGAACGTCACCTTCCAGGTGGCCGATGCCGAAGCGCTGCCGTTTGACGATGGCAGTTTCGATGCCGTGCTTTCAACCTTCGGCGTGATGTTTACCCCGGATCAGGCCAAAGCCGCCTCGGAGCTGGCGCGGGTCTGTCGGCCCGGTGGCCGGATCGGTCTGGCCAACTGGACGCCGGAAGGTTTCGTCGGCCAGATGTTCAAGACCCTCGGCCGGCACATGCCTCCACCACCGGGCGCGCAACCGCCTTCGCAGTGGGGCACCGAAGCCTGGCTGCACACACACTTCGACGAGCGTAACTTCCTGGTTCAGGTGACGCGCAAGACCTTCAATTTCCGCTATCGCAGCGCGGCGCATTTCATCGACACCTTCCGTATGTGGTACGGCCCGGTGCACAAGGCATTCGCAGCATTGCCACCGGACGGTGCCAAGGGGCTGGAAAACGACCTGACGGAACTGATCAATCGTTCGAATCGGGCGGGGGACAGGTCTTTGGTGGTGCCGAGTGAATATCTGGAGGTGGTGATTACCCGGCGTTGAATTTGCTTTGGTCCCTGTGGGGGCTTGCTCTCACAGGGGCTGGAGTTGAGCGGGTGAAGGTGAGTGGTGATTGGTTGAAATATCTGTCGCTGCGGCAACGGCGGCTCATGGTTGCGCTTTTACAGCCATCCCTATACCAAACCTGTGGGAGCTGGCTTGCCAGCGATAGCGGCCTGACAGCCAATCAATCTCTAACAGATGTGCCCGATCCCTGTGGGAGCGAGCCTGCTCGCGAAAAACGATTGGGCGATACGGACATTCAGATAGCCCGCGTCATCGTTAACGACCATCGCGAGCAGGCTCACTCCTACAAAGGTTGGTCTCGTTTGCTGAAATCCCATAGACCACAAAACCTGTGGGAGCTTGGCTTGCCAGCGATAGCGGCCTGACAGCCAACCAATCCCTACGGCTTGTTTAAAAGCGTTCAAGATTGCTTCCTGAAAGCTACGTTGCCTTGCGTCGTTACCTACAACTACGCCAGAATCCGCCGGCTTGTGCGCCTTGGCCCTTGTCTCTATCGTTCTCGTGTCGCTACTTTTCCAGCGATCGGGTTTAGCAGCTCGGTAAATTTCAAGGCTCGCCAGTGTCACCCTTTGATCAGTCTGCACACTCGGAGTGCAGGCAAGTCTGCGTCATGGTGGCTGTGCGTGGGGCACTTCGGTGCGCCGGGTTCCTTGATCCCTGGTCTGCTAACCCGCGTACAGCCGCCACCTTTTCGTTTAGCAGCGATGTGTGGCGGCTCCATTGATCAAGGAGTTTTACCATGTTCAAACCCACCCCCAATCCCCCTGAAACCGACACCGTTTCGCCCTACGATTCCCCCAACTCCAAAAAACTCCATGAAGCGGCCGACCGGGCGTTGGACTACCACCTCAACCCACCGAAAGCCCCGTCCCCCACTCATCAACCCAGCACCATGTTCACCATCGTCCCGGATATCAACACCGAAACGCTGTTGGCCCACGCCTGTGAGTCCCTGGCCTCGGCCAGTGTCATGGCCAGTGACCTTGCCGGGTTCGTCGAAGGCCCGCAGCGCAATGCCCTGCTGGGTATCGCGCAGATCATCATGCTGGGAGAACTGGCGGTAAATCGGGCACTGGATAACCTTGATCCGCAGGTTTGACCTTATAAGTACGCCACCAAAAAAAACCGCGACTCTCCCCCGAGAGCCGCGGTTTTTTCACGCCGCGCGATTATTGCTGCAACACAGTTGCCTGGTTGGCCGAGCCAAACTGTTGCACGGTGGCCGTTTGCGTCATGCCGCTCTGATCGACACTGGCGATGTTGCCGGTGCCGCCCTGGGTGACGTAAGCCACGTTCAGGGTGTCGGCCTGTTTGATGGTGATCATGTTGTCGTCGCCGTACAGCTGGGCGGTGTATGCCTGGTTGCCGGTGCCTTCCTGGTTGAACTCGGTGCTGTTGCCGGTGCCGTTGGTGCTGCCCTGGGCCAGGTTAGTGGTGCCGCGCTGGTCGGAGATCAGGATGTTGTCGCTGCCGTTTTGATCGAAGTACAACTCGTTGTAGGAGTCGGCCTGGCTGACCGTGGTTTTGTTGCCGGTCCCGGTCTGGTTGGTGGTCATGACGTGGCCGACGCCGTCCTGGGTGAAGTTGGCGACGTTGCCGCTGCCGGCCTGGTTGACGGTGGCGCGCTGGTTGCTGCCGAACTGGCCGCCCGATTGCGGGCCTTTCCAGTTGCTGGCATAGACCTTGTTGTCGCTGCCCACCGACGTGGCATTGAGCACATGGCTGTCGCCGCTCTGGTAGGTGAAGTGCACGTTGCCGGTGCCCTGTTGATAGAGCGCGACCGTGGAACCGAGTGACTCGAACTGATCGGCGTAGATGGCGTTGAGGTCGCCGACCTGTAGCACGGTGGCGACGTTGTTTTCGCCAAAGCTCTGATCGACGATGGTTTCGTTGGCGCCGCCATATTGGTTGATGGTGGCCTGGGCGTTGACCTGAGTGTCTTGCCAGACTTCGGAGCCGTTGCCGTCGCCGTACTGGTTGATGGTCAGATTGCCACCTTCACCATAGCGCTGATCGCCATAGGCATAGTTGGAGCTGCCGGCCTGATTGATGTTGATCTGGCCGTTCATGTGGCCGATCTGTTCGGCAGTCGCGTAGTTGGTGGTGCCGTACTGGATGATGACCGCGTTGTTGGCCATGCCTAACTGGATCTGCTCGATGTTGGCTTCGTTGCCGTCGCCGTACTGGTAGGTTTGCCCGGAGGTGTTTTCCTGACTGTCCTGATAGACGAACGAGAAGTTGCCGGAGCCTTCCTGCTGTTGCAGTGCTTCGCCATTGCCGACCCCGATCGACTGGCTGGCATGGCTGATGTTGAAGCTGCCGGTCTGGGTTTGTGTGATGGTGCTGTTGTTCTCGAACAGTTGTTCTGCGTACCCGGCGTTGTAGTCGCCGACCTGGGTTTGGGTAATGGTGCTGGTGGCCGTGTCTTGCACGGCGGCCGCATCGTTGCCCTGGCCAACTTGCTGTTGGGTGACGGTACTGAACGGAGCATTGCTCTGTTTCACATCGGCGATGTTGGCGGTACCGGCCTGGTCTTGTATCGACAGGCTGTCATCGGCCATTGCCTGGGCACTGACAATGACCAGTATGGCGGCTGTGAGGGGCGTCAGTTTGAACATTTTGAAACCTCCAAGTGGTGCAGTGCTTTAGCGAAATTGAGTGACCGATACGCTCATGCCATTGCCTGCCTGGGTCACAGCGCTTTGCTGACCCGTGCCGGCCTGGACGATGTTGGCGTCGTTGTTGTTGCCGTTCTGGGAAATCTGCGCACGGTTGTGGCTGCCGGTCTGGGTAATCGATGCGGCGTTGCCGGAACCTTGCTGGTTGATCAATGCCATCAGGTCGCTGCCTTGTTGCAGGATGAACGCCTCCTGATTGCTGCCTGACTGCACGATCTGGCCGAGCAGCGACTGGCCGTGCTGTTGCAGCAATGCGACGTTGGCCTGGCCGTTCTGGTCGATCAACGCTTGCTGGCCCACCGGGGGCGGCAGCTCGCCGAGATCGGCAGCGGGTGCCAGGTCGTCGTTTTCGAGCAAATCGTCGGCGCGCACGCCCGCGCTGCTGCAGAGCAGAAGCAGGCAGAGCAGGGCGGCGGTCGGCGTTTTCATGATGCAGTCCTTTGGTTGAGGGCTTGCCCCACCCGCCGCAGCGGCCGGTGGGGCGAGCGCTTACTGCACAGTGACGTTGACGGTTCGCACGGTGCCTTGGGACGAGGTGATGGTGGCTGTCGGGCTCGCCGACGGAATCACCGTGGTCGAGTTGCTGACGGTCAGGCGCCAGCGTCCGGTCAGCGGCACCGTGGTGCTACCCAGGGTTACCAGCCCGGTCGGCGTGGTCACCTGGATGGTGATGGTGTTGCCAGTGGTCACCGACGAAGTCCCCGTGAAGTCCCAGTTGAAGCGATTGTTGGAACGGGCTGTCACCGTGGCTGCCGTGACCGCGAAAGTTTCCGCGGCAGGACGTGGCGAGACCTGCACCGTGACCGTTGCCGGTGACGTCGACTGGGCACCGAAGCTGTCCCGGGCGATGTAGCTGAAGGTCGTAGTGAACGCCGTGGTGACCGTCGCCGGTGGGTTATAGGTCAGGACGGTACCGTTGCTGGTCACCGAGCCGCGATCCGCCGGTGGTTGGGTGAAACTGGCGATTGCGAGCGGCACGTTGCCTTCCGGATCGGTGTCGTTGGCCAGCACGTTGATCGGAATCGACACACCCAGGGTCGCGATGCTGTCGGCGACGGCCACCGGAGGCTGGTTCGGCGCCACGGTGATGGTCACGGTCGCCGCAGCGGTCGAGGCCAGGCCCTTGGCATCTTGAGCCTTGTAGGTGAACGTTGTGGTCAACGGTGCATTGACCACGGCTGGCGGGGTGTAGACCACCGCGGTGGAACCGTTCAACACCACGCTGCCCTGGCCGGCAGCCGGTTGGGTCAACGCGGTGATGCTCAGCGGTGTGTTGCCATCCGGGTCGCTGTCGTTGGTCAGCAGGCTGAGGGTGATCGGCACGCCGAAACTGGTGCTGCCACTGTCGGCGACAGAAAGCGGTGCCTGGTTTTCACCGGTGTCCGGCGCGGTGCCGACCACGACGACCGGCTCGACATCGCTGCCACCTGAGGCCGATTTGATGGTCACGCTGGCCGGAGGCTGAGGCAGGTCGGCGACGGTCAGGCGTTGCAGGGTGCCTGACTTGGTTAACCGTCCGTAGCCCTGGGCAACCATGTCCGGTACCACCACTTCGTCCGACGAGATGGCTTCGATCAGCAGGCTGTGGTCGCTCCAGTTATAGCGAGCGGTTTGTACTTTCACCACGTCAGTGACTTTGCTCGAGACCGCTGTCGGCCGGGTGGTGCCGGTCGGGTCGGTCGCGGTGAGCACGACCACTGGCGGTACGGTGCTGCCGGTCAGGCGGTGGCCAAAGAACTGGCCGGTATTGTCGCCAAGCATGCTGGTGAGGCACGGCGATGGTGGTGGTCCGGGAACCAGGGCAACGGTTTCGCGGAAGCACAGGCTCGAATTGTTCGCCGATTTGCCGAACACCTCGACCCGGGTACTGCTGGTGCCCGGTCCTGTAGAAGTGCGGCGGTAAGTCGCGCGTCCGATTTCCGCAAGGGTCTGCGCACGGCTGTCGAGGACTTTGCCGGACACGGTAAAAAGCGTGGTCTGAATGGTCCCGGGCGGGCCCTGGACGCGCAGGAAGTTGGTGTTGTTGGGGCTGCCGGTGACCGCTTCGGTAAGGTTCGGGTCACCGACGAACGTCTCGATGGCGCCCGTGTCCGGGTTCACTTCGGTATAGGGACCGTTGACGCTGCGCAGGAACGGGCCGACCTCACCGTTCAGAGCACCACTGAAATTGCCTGGTGCGCCGATGCCGATGTCGCGGGTGATGTTGATGGCACGACGGCCGGGCGTGGTGACGTTGACCGTTTCCACGCCGTACGGGTGGGTGATGGTGTAGGTGCCTGCCACCGGTACGTTTATCCGCAGGCGAATGCGGGCGAAGCTTGCCTGGTCACCGTCGACAGGGTTTTCCGCGGCGAATGCCGCTTCGATCCCGGCCACGTAGGCGTCGACGCCATAGCCGCCGACATCGGGGATGGTGGTTTCGGCGAGGAACCAGAAGGTTTCCGGTGGCCAGTTGTCGGGGAATACCATCGGCAAGGTATCGTCATAAACCCCGGGTTCCGGATTCAGGATGCACATGTAGGAAGGTGCGCCAGGAACGCCCGGCGAGCGCGAGCTGGTGGCCCGCGACTGGCACAGTTCCAGCGACAGTGAATTGTTGTCCTGATACCACATGGGGAATTTCCCCGTGGCAAAGGTGTAGGGACCGGGATCGACCGCAGCGAGTTGCGCGAACGCACTGCCGGTCAGCGAAAGAGTCAGCCCGAGCGCGTTGAGCGCAAAGCGTGGCCACTTGTTCATGATGCCTCCTGATGCGGGTCTGGGCATGAGAGCGTTCATTGCACGATGACCACTTCTTCGGTGTCGCTGCCGCCATTGGATGACGCCACGTGAACCTTGGCCGGTGGAATCGGCGAGATGCCGGTCGACAGGGATTTCTCTGCGCCATCGCCACTGAGGGCGCCGATGGCGACCCCGGTACCGGTAGTGACGGTGAGGACCGGAGGCGAGGTTTCATCGCTGGTCGAGGCCACGACAGTGATCTGTCCGCTGTTCAGGCTGTACTCGGCCCGTGAGATCACCACCAGGTCGGTCAGCGGCATGGAGATGGAGGTTGGGGTGCTGGTGGGAATGGCCAGATGGTTGTCAGCCGTCACCACCAGGTTGCTCGGCAACGTCGGGTTGGCGGCGGACTGGGCGTACCAGTGGCCGGTGGTGTCAGCCTCGGTGAGGTTCAGTACCGGGCTGTTGCTGTCCAGCTTCACGGTGGCCGGTGGCGGCGGTGCCAACACGAAAACGTCTTGTTGCGCCACGGGTGCGCTTTCACCTGCCTTGCGAGAGTAGGTACTGCGCTCGGCGATCAGCGGAGTGGGGCGGGTCACCGTCGACAGTTTGCCGGAAATGGCCATCACCGTTGTCCGCAAGTCCAGGCCGTTCGGGCCCTCGATGCGAATGTAGTTGGTGTTGAACGGACTGCCGGTAAAGGCTTCTGCGAGGTTTGGATCGCCAACGAACTGCTCGGCAGCACCGGTGACCGGGTTGGTCTCGGTGTAGGGGCCATTGACGCTGCGCAGGAACGGGCCAATGTCACTTTTGAGCGCGCCGTCATAGGTTTTCGGTGTACCGATACCGATGTCCCGGGTCATGTTGATGGCGCGGGTCCCGCCCGCGGGAACGTCGAAGATGTCGACGCCGTAGGGGTGGGTGATGGTGTAGACGCCCGCGGTGGGCACGTCGACCCGAATACGGATACGACCGAAACTGACCTGATCACCTTCCTTCGGTTCTTCGGCGGCGAAGGCTGCTTCGACGGCGCTGACGTAGGTCAGGTCGATGCCGCGGGCAGCATCGACGATGGCGCCGTCGCCGGTGAACCAGAACGTTTCATCGGGAAAGTTGCTCGGGAAAACGATGGGTTGGGTGTCGTCGAAAACCCCGGGAGTTGGATTCAAAACACACATGTAGGACGGCGCACCGGGTGCGCTGGGAACCCTGGAACTGACAGCCTTTGACAGGCAAAGGTCGAGGGTTCGACCGTGACTGTCTTGGTACCAGGAGGCGAAACCTCCGGTGGCGGGTGTGTAGGGGCCAGGGTCTACAGCGAACAGTGCAGCCTGGGCGACGCCTTGGGCCATAGCACTGACGATCAGAGCGATCGCGGTTTTGGACAGTAAAGGGTGCATGTGTAATCCCTCTATCAGAGTACCTGCCCCTTGGATATGGGTCAGTTGGGAGGGCTTCGGCAACTCCCATGCCAATCGCGAAAAACGGCTATGAGAGGCCCGGTGCACAGGCGTTCGCCTGGCGACAAGCTGCATTTGCCTGCGGAGGGGAACGGGCCTCTTTCCCCAGGATTGGGGGTAGATGGGGGCAACGGAGCAGGGGGAGAACAGGTTGCAGCCGGGCAATCTGCCAGCAGTGGGCTATAAACCTATAGGGGCTTTTGCGGGAACAATATTGATGACCACGCTTGCCAAGACACTGACCACCGACCAGGCCGACATGCGCTTGAGCTCGCGCAAACAGCCGTTCAACCTGCTGCGTTGGTTTTCGCTCATCAGCATGGCGGTGATCGGCACAGTGGCGGTGGCGTTGGGCTCGGTGTCCACCAAGTTCGTGATTACCGAAAGCGTGCAGCGCGATGCGTTGCTGACATCTCAGTTCATTCAGGCGATCGCCGCCGCCGAAGTCCGCCACGTTTCAATCCCCAACGTGCGGACCATGGGCGAGTTGCTCGACCCGCGCAAAGATCGGGATTTCCCTGACGTCGATCCGATGGCCCGTGCCAATGCCCGGGGCGAGTTCCTCGACCACATCGAGCATTTGCCGGACGTGATCCTGGCGAACATCTATGCGCCTGACCGGATGATTATCTGGTCGACCAACCCGGCGCTGATGGGCACCACGATTCATGTCGATGAGGATCTGGATCAGGCCTTCGCCTCGAAGACACCGGTATCGGCCAGTTACCATGATGTCGACCATGGCCGCATGGAACAGAAGTTCGTCACACCGCCGGAATACATCTTCATCGAAAACTACATTCCGCTGTTTGACGCCGAAGGCAAAAACGTCACTGCGATGGTCGAGATCTACAAGGAGCCCAAGGATCTGATCAGCCGCATGGAACGTGGCCTGGTCTTGATCTGGCTGGCGACGGCGTTGGGCGGTGGGTTGATCTACCTGGGTCTTTACTGGATCGTGCGGCGGGCGGCGATTTTGCTGGCGACGCAACAAAAGCAACTGATCACCAACGAAACCTACGTGGCCTTGGGCGAAATGTCCTCGGCAGTGGCCCACAGTCTGCGCAACCCTTTGGCGACCATTCGTTCAAGCGCCGAGTTGGCGCTGGAGTTCGACAGCGGTCCGGCGCACAAGAACATCAACGACATCATCGGCCAGGTCGATCGCATGTCGAAGTGGGTCCGGGAGTTGCTGCAATCCTTGCGACCGCTCAACGACGAAGCCGAACCGGTCAACCTGGTCGCGGTGCTGCACGACAGCCTGAACGCGTTCGAGCAGCAGATCGCCAGGGGCCGGGTCACGGTGGTGTTTACCCCCAAAGAGACGCCGATGGTCTTGAGTCAACACGTGCAGCTGACCCAGATTCTCAACAGTTTGCTGGCCAATGCGCTGGAGGCCATGGACGAAGGCGGTACGCTGACGATCAGCCTGGAACCGAGTGCTTCCCAAGGTGTGTGCGTGACCATCGGCGACACCGGCAAAGGTATGAACGAAGAGCAACGGCGCTTGGCTTTCCGACCTTTTTTCACCACCAAGCAAGGTGGGCTGGGGGTCGGGCTGGTGTTGGTCAAGCGAATCATGGAGCGCTTTGGCGGTACGGTGGCGCTCGATAGCCGTGAAGGCGAAGGCACGCGCGTGCGTCTTTCGTTCAAGTTAATCTCCTGAAAACGGGGGGCAACTTTCCCCGTTAGCGGGTGCCATTCCCCAATTTTTCCCCCGAACATGGCAGATTGATGTTGATAAGCCATTGTTTTGTCGCTGGTTAATGCTTTTGTATAAATCAGTTACAAGATGGCGAGCTCCTTGCACATGCTCCATCACCCCCTTCACATATTTCGAGGTGGTTGGTGATGGACAAAAAAGAGCGCCTCCCCACCGGTGACGGCTTCGGTCTGAAAGTGACGGCCCAGCCATGAACCGGGAGGGTGTCGACGTGAGACGCCATACACCACGCTCGCGCGCCTTGGGCATGCACCTTGTGCTGCTGTTGTCGGCCTGTTTGCTGGCCAGCCAGTTGCTGGTCGCCAAACCGGTGCCACCGACACCCGCACCGGCAACAGAAACCGCAGTCGCCGATAGCGCCACTCCGTGGGGTGGCGACTATTTCCCCAACACCCTGCTGACCAATCAGGACGGTCGGCAGGTGCGGTTTTTCGATGACCTGATCAAGGGCAAAGTGGTGGTGATCAATTTCATCTTCACTTCGTGCAGCGACTCCTGCCCACTGGAAACCGCCAGGCTGCGTCAAGTGCAGAAGTTGCTCGGCGACCGGGTCGGCAAAGACGTTTTTTTCTACTCCATCAGCATTGATCCCTTGAGCGATACGCCCGCAGTGCTCAAGGCCTATGCGCAACGCTTCCAGGTCGGTCCGGGCTGGCAGTTTCTCACCGGTGAGTTCGCCGACGTCACCGAGCTGCGGCAGAAACTCGGGTTGTTCATCGAAGGCGTCGACAACGGGCGCAGCAAGGACCACAACCTGAGCCTGATTGTCGGCAACCAGTCCACGGGGCGCTGGATGAAGGCGTCGCCATTCGAAAACCCGTGGATTCTGGCCGATCAATTGGCCAATACCCTGCAGAACTGGAAGCAACCGAGCGTTGAGCAAAATTACGCCAACGCTCCCGAGATCCGCCCACCGAGCAGCGGCGAGGAATTGTTCCGCACCCGCTGCGCGTCTTGCCACAGCCTGGGGCCAATGGACGGTCAGGGCATCGGCTTGCGCAGCATCGGTCCGGATCTGATCGGCGTGACCCGTCAGCGTGATCCTGCCTGGCTCAGTCGCTGGATCCGCGAACCGGACCGCATGCTGGCGGAAAAGGACCCGATTGCCATGGAGCTGTTCGAGCGCTTCGACCAAATCCCGATGCCCAACCTGCGCATGGACGAACGTGCCGCGCAGTCGATCATCACGTTTTTGCAGGAAGAAACCGATCGCCAGCATCCGCCGTCCAGCGCGTTGGCTGCTGGTAACGAAGCACCCGAACATCAACATTCCATCGCGGTTCCAGACAAAGCGCAGGTGCAATAGTGGCGAAATAGATTCATTGCCCGGGCATTGCGATCAATGCCACCTACACTGATTCGAAACACGGCTGAAAAGGCTTGTAACCCGCGACCAGGACAGTCCCATGCAGACACTGGAAGAACAAAATGCAGCTGTCCCGACAGTACCGGCAGCGGCAGAGGGTAAGGATTGGCGTCCGCCCTTCAATCTGGTGCGCTGGTTTTCCCTGGCGAGCTTTCTCATTATTGCCGCCGTGGCATTGGGGCTCGGTTACGTCTCTACGCGCTTCGTGGTTGAGGAGAGTATCGAGCGCGATTCGATGCTGACTGCGCAGTTCATTCAGGCGATTGGCGATGCGGAAATTCGCCATGCTTCAATTTCTCCCAACCGGACCATGGGCGAGATGCTCGACCCACGGCAAGAAAACGCCTACCCCGATGTCGATCCTGTAACCCGTGCCGCTGCGCGCATTGAGTTTCTCGATCATGTGGAACACCTGCCGGGCATACTGCTGGCGACGGTGTATGCGCTGGATCGCACCGTGGTCTGGTCAACCAACCCGGAGCTGATCGGTGTGCGCATCGAAGATGACGAGGAACTGGACGAGTCCTTCGAAATGAAAGAAGCAGTGTCCACCAGCTACCACGAAATCGATGAGGAACGTCCCGAACAGCGTCTGTTGCGTGAACCCCAATACCTGTTCATCGAAAATTACATTCCGATGTTCAATGCCGACAAAAGCAAAGTGATCGCCATGGTGGAGATCTACAAGGAACCGGTGGATCTGGTTGAACGCATCCAGCGCGGGTTCAAGGCGATCTGGCTGGCGACATTGCTCGGCGGGGCGGTCATTTATCTGGGCCTGTTCTGGATCGTGCGCCGTGCAGCGATGTTGTTGCAGAGTCAGCAAAAGCAATTGGTGGCCAATGAAACCTTTGTCGCCCTCGGCGAAATGTCTTCGGCAGTGGCGCACAGTCTGCGCAATCCCTTGGCGAATATTCGTTCCAGTGCCGAACTGGCCCAGGAAATCGCCAGCCAGACTGCGCAGAAGAATATCGGCGACATTATCAACCAGGTCGACCGCATGTCGCGCTGGGTGCGCGAATTGCTGGTGTCGTTGCGACCGGTCAACGACGACTTTGAAAACGTGGACCTGTTGTTGGCCATCGATGACACCTTGAATGCGTTCGAACCGCAGATCAAACGCTCGAACGTCGAGGTGCGTTTCATTCCGACGACAGTCCCCCCGGTCCTCAGCCAACAGGTGCTGCTTACACAGATTCTCAATAGCCTGTTCGCCAACGCCCTGGAAGCCATGCCCAAGGGCGGCGTGTTGAGCATTGAGATTGAGCAACCGTCGGCCGATCAGGTGAGCATGATCCTCAATGACACCGGCAAGGGCATGAGCAAACAACAGCAGCAAATGGTCTTCAAGCCATTCTTCACCACCAAACAAGGGGGGCTGGGCGTGGGCCTGGCCCTGGTCAAAAGAATAATGGAGCGTTTCCAAGGCTCGGTCGAACTGACTAGCCAGGAGCAGGAAGGAACCCGCGTTTGTCTCAATTTCAAAGTGGCAACGGGAGGGGAATATGGAACACAGCATACTGCTGGTCGAGGATGATGAGCTGCTTGCCGAGAATATTCAGACCTACCTGGAGCGCAAGGACTTCGAGGTAACGGTCTGCCACTCGGCCGAAGACGCACTTGAGCAATTGAAGACGTTCGCACCGGACGTGGTGCTCACCGACAATTCGTTGCCAGGCATGAGCGGTCACGGCTTGATCCAGAAGCTGCGCATCAGCGCGCCGGATATGAAAGTGATCATGATGACGGGCTACGGCAATGTCGAAGACGCCGTGGTGGCGATGAAAGAGGGGGCTTTCCACTACGTCACCAAACCGGTGGCTTTGCCCGAACTCAAGCTGTTGCTGGACAAGGCCCTGGCCACCGACCGGATGGAACGCACGCTGTCGTTCTATCAGGAGCGCGAGGCGCAGAAATCCGGGGTTCAGGCGCTGATCGGTGAGTCCGCGCCCATGGTCTACCTCAAGGGCACCATCGCCCAGTTGCTCGACGCCGAGCGACGCATGGCCAACAGCGACCTGCCGCCGGTCCTGGTGGAAGGCGAAACCGGTACCGGCAAAGAGTTGGTCGCCCGGGCACTGCATTTCGACGGCCCACGCAACAAAGGCCCGTTCATTGAATTCAACTGCGCGTCGATCCCCTCCAACCTGGTGGAGTCCGAGCTGTTCGGGCACGAGAAAGGCGCCTTTACCGATGCCAAGGATCGTCGGCTGGGGCTGGTGGAAGCGGCCGATGGCGGGACATTGTTTCTCGATGAAATCGGCGAGATGGACCTGATCCTGCAGGCCAAGCTGTTGAAGCTGCTCGAAGACCGGACCATCCGCCGGGTCGGTTCGGTGAAGGAGCGCAAGGTCGATCTGCGGGTGATCAGCGCCACAAACTGCAACCTCGAACAAATGGTTCAACAGGGCAAATTCCGCCGCGACCTGTTTTTCCGCCTGCGCATCATTTCGATCAAGGTGCCGCGCCTGTACGCCCGTGGCGAAGATATCCTGTTGCTGGCCCGACACTTTCTGGCTGCCCATGGCAAGCGCTACGGCAAGCCGAACCTGCATTTCAGCGACCAGGCCGAAGAGCTGCTGCTCAATTACACCTGGCCGGGCAATGTGCGTGAGCTGCGCAACATGCTGGAACAAACCGTGTTGCTGGCGCAAAGCGACACCATCGCCGCGCATCAATTGAACGTCTGCATGAGCCTGGTGGACGAGCCGGCGATGTTTCAGCATGAACTGCCGCCCAGCGAACCACGCCCGACCTACAACGGCACCGAATCGATGAACCTGCCGGAGGTCGAGCGTGACATGGTGCGCAAGATGCTCGACAAGACCGACTGGAACGTCACCAAGTCCGCGCGACTGCTGGGCCTGAGCCGCGACATGTTGCGCTACCGGATCGAAAAGCTCGGCCTCGCGCGTCCGGACAAACGGCAGTGGTAGGCAGAAGCCGCCGGGTTACAAGGACGGACCCGGAGCGCTCAGGCAAGCCAGCATGCAGGTCGGGTCGATCACTTCATGATTGACGTAGACACCGCGAGCCGCATCGTAGGTGCGGATGAACACGCGCACGGTGGCGTCCGCTACCGTCGGCAACTGCGAGTCGGAAAACACGTGCTCGCTGGACACCGGAATGAAGGTCTGGGGGGAAGTCGGGATGTACGCGCCTGGCGGCACGGTGCTCAGTGAAGGTGGGGCGGGGTGGGCGAAAGGCTGGTCAGCCCCGTAATAGTGGAATTCAGTGTTCGATTGGTCAGTTTGCATCAGGCTGTCGTCCGCCAGCGCGACGCCGGTGGCAGTCAGGCAAAGGGCAAGCAACAGCGTGTGTCCGGTCTTGTTCATGGCAGCACCTGCGAAATCGGTTAATCCGCATTTCCCCCGAGGTCATTAACTATAGCGCTCCCGTGGGCGGGCGTCGGCGTTGCCTGTTTACAAGATCGCAACAAAGCCACGAAGAGGCTTTAAACCGAGATGATCTAGACTCGGGCCGTCAATCATTGACCCGATTCTGGAGTGTGCAATGGAAATGCCGACAAAAGAACAAGCCATCGCCAGCAACCGCGATGCCTGGAATGACTCCGCTCGCCATCACAAGGAATCTGCCGAATGGCAGCAACATTGGATCGCCGTGGCGCACGCGGACTTTACCTGCCTTGATGAGACCCTGACCGGTGTGCTGACGGAAGTCGGTATCGATGGCAAGGAAGTGGTGCAACTGGGCTGCAACAACGGCCGCGAAAGCCTTTCCCTGTTCGCCTTGGGGGCGAGGCATGTGACGGGGGTCGATCAGTCCGCAGCGTTTCTCGGCCAGGCGCGAGAACTGGCGTCACGCTCGCCCCACGAGCCTGAGTTCATCAAAGCCGACATTCATCATTTGCCGCTGCAACTGAAGGGGCGCTTCGACGTAGCCCTGATCACCATCGGCGTCTTGAACTGGATGCCGGACATAGCCGAATTCTTCCAACATGCGGCGCAAACCCTCAAGCCGGGCGGGGCCTTGATAATCTACGAAACCCATCCGTTTCTGGAAATGTTCGATCCCTACTCAGCCGATCCCTTTGCCTTGAGTTCCTCGTATTTTCGCCGGGAGCCTTTCGTGCAAAACGAGCCGATCGTCTATGAAGGCAAAGTCGAGCAACCGGCATCCCCGTCCTACTGGTTCGTTCACACCCTGGGCGACATCCTCAAGGGTGCCATTGCTGCCGGACTGCAGATCAACCACTTCAAGGAATACCCGCATTCCAACCGCGAAGAGCTTTATGACCTCTATCAGCAACAAGAAGCGCAGTTGCCGATGTGTTTTACGATGGTTGCGGTGAAACGCTGAAGGGCGGGGCACCTGGACTGACGCCATCGCCGGCAAGCCGCGCTCCTACGGATTTTGAGGTGGCCGCAGTTTTTGTGCTGGACGCAAAGCCCCTGTAGGAGCACAGCTTGCTGGCGATGGCGGAATGTCAGTCACCGATCATGTTGAAGGTGCCGCCGTCATCGCCGGCAAGCCGTGCTCCTACAGGTTTTGAGGTGGCCGCATGCTCGCGAATGAAGCGACGCCGTTGGCGCAAGGCTTCAGGTCAAGCCTGAGCCGCCGTGGTCACGGCGACATGCCCCGGTTGCGCGCAAAGCTCAATGCCCAGCGCATGAATGACTTTTAACACCGTATCGAAACGTGGTTTCGCCCCTGGCGCGAAAGCCTTGTACAGGCTTTCGCGCCCCATCCCGGCGTCTTTGGCTATTTGTGTCATGCCGCGGGCTTTTACCACGTAGCCAATTGCTCGAAGAAACTCCTCGTTGTCACCTTCAGCCAGCACTTGGGAGAGGTACTCACTGATGGCTTCATCGCTGTCGAGCAGTGTGGTCATATCGAAGTCAGTCAAAGTCTGGCTCATGGTTAAACCTCCTTTGCCAATTTTTTTGCGTGTCTTATATCAGCGGTTTGAGTTGATTTGTCACCCCCAGCCAACAGGATGATGACGACACCGTTTCTCATCGTGAAGTAAATGCGGTACCCGGCACCAACGTCCACGCGCATTTCGGAGATGCCATTACCCACTGCCTTGATATCGCCAAGGTTGCCCGCGGCGGCTCGATCAATGCGACGGGCTATTGCAACCTTTGCCCGCATATCGCGAACGGAGGTATGCCATGCGGCGAAAATGCCGGTTTGCTGGACAAGATAATTCATCGCTCGAATGTATCCAAATGGATACGGATGAGCAGTCAGACATTTCCGCGCTTGCCTGAGTTTTTTCGGTAATTCGTGTGGGCGGGCCTAACCGCCGATGGAGCCGTAGCGGCCCCATCGGGTCATTCGGTCAAGCCTGAGCCGCTGCCGTTACCACTGGCCGGCCCGGTTTGCGCAACGGGTCGAGGCGCGAGCCGCTGTAGCGGGTTTCGCGGAAGAAGCGCCAGCGGCCAAAGAGGCCGTAGACGTGGGTGACTCGCCCCTGTTCCTGATAGCCCATGCGGATGTGCAGTTTCAGCGCGGGGATGTTGTGGGTTTCGCACACATCCACCACCTTGTTGCAGCCTTGCGCCGCCATCGCTTCCCACAGCGCGATCTGGACGTCCACGGACAGGCTGCTGCCGAAATAGGCGCGGATCATTTCCCCGCCAAACTCGAAGAACTCACCGGGTTTGACCGGAAACCAGCAACCGTAATAGTGGCGGTCGTGGTAATCACGCGTGCTGCCCCAGATAAAGCCTATGGCATGACCGTCTTCGTCCACGTACATGTGCCCGGTGTGACCTTCGGCGGCGAGTTCGGCCATGGTTTGTACGCGGTCACCGAAATGCTTGGCAAACGCCGTGGCGTTTTCCGGGGTGATGATGACCTGGCGCACCCCGGAGTAAGGACGCAACTTGTGCGGCGGTACGGGGCTGACCAGGTCGCGCTCCATCCACAACAACTCCCAGTGGAAAAACACATAGCGTTTCCACAGAGTGCTGAACGTGCGGCTCAAGCCTTTTTGTTTGATTCGTTCGCGCAGTTGCTGGATCAGGCTCATGAAGCCCTCCTTGGCCAGGTTGGCCGTGTGTTGGATGAAGGTATTGACGGACAGTTGCAAGCTTCGCTGTAAGCCACCCTGGGTACCCCGGGCAGGCGTTGTTCGAGCAGGACGCTCAATGACTCCCCCTGATCCAGATAGGCATCGCCGAAATCGGCGCCGAGCTGATTGGGGTGGGCGACAATTTCCAGCAAGCCTTCGCTGGGTGGCGCAGCGTTGCGCAGATCCACCGGGGTGCAGACGTAGTCGGCGGTTGCACCGGCCAGGCTGTTCAAGCGGTGGTTGAGCAATTGTTTGAACAGGCGTTTGGGCAGGCTGAGGTTTTGCCCCAGGTTGCGCGCCAGCCGCACGGGCACGCCTTGCCGGGCCGCGAAACGCGCAACGATCTCGCCGATGGGCCAGATGTTGTGCACGTGTTGATGGGAGTCCAGGTGACTGGGGCGCACGTCGTTATCCAGGCAACGTTGCCATTGGGCCTCGAGCTCTTCCTCGACCGCCAGGCGATCCTGACGCCCTAGCCACAGGCGCGTGCGCGACAGGTTGAGGTCGAACACGCCGGCACTGTCACAGAAGGTCCTGCGCGAGAGAATGCGTCGGCTCAATGGGTGGCCGTAGGTCAGGTTGAAGTGCAGGCCGATGCGCCCTGCCAGCAACGGATGCTGGGCCAGGACACACGCCGCTTCGAAGGCCGGCATGTTGGCCATGGCGGTCGCGGAACTGATGACCCCGGCCTGGAATGCGCCCAGGATCACTGCGTTTTCGCAGGCGCTGAGGCCGAAGTCGTCAGCGTTGACTATGACTTGCTGTGGCATGTTCGCCCTCCATGAGTTTTTCGGTGCAAGCCGGCGCCTTGACCACCGGTGCGGTGACCGGGGCAGGGCTGCTGGCCGCGGTCCTTCGTTTCGCCCGCCACTGCTGCATCAGGGGTTTGACTTGCTGCCAGACACGCAACCCCAGGCCCAGCACCAACCCGCTCGGGCGCCAGGAGTAAAAGCTCCAGCGCCAGTGTTCCATGTGCCCGGTCATGCGTTCATGCAGTTGATGACTGGAATTTTCCAGGCTGACCCGCGACGCATCGATCCAGTACCAGTTATCGTCCAGGCCCCAGCGGATCCATTCTTCGAGCAGCACCCGACCGCTGCCCAGATCGGCATATTGCGGCAGGAACGCGAGGTTGTAGTCGTACAACCGACCCTGTTCCAGCAAACCGAGGCGATAGCTGATGCAACGCCCGTCCAGTTCCAGTGTCACCACGCGCACCAGACCTTGGGCGGCGAGGGCGGTGAAGGCTTTTTCCATCCATTGGCGGCGACGTTCATCGGCAAAAATGCCCACGCCTTCATCACCTTTCCAGCTCACCGCTTCCACCTCGGCGATGGCCTTGAGCAGCGGCCCCATGGTCGTTGCATCGGGGGTAATACGGCGGACCTGTGCGCCACAGGCGGCAATACGCTTGCGTGCCCGGCGCAGTTTGTAGCGCGGGTCGCCGGAAACTTCCTGGCGATCGGCATCGGTGATCAAATGCACTGGCACCCGACAACCGAGGCGGCGCTCGGCGGTCGAGCTGCGCGCGAACCATGACCTCAGTGCATGGTCTTCGCCGGCCAGTTCATTGAGTTGCAGCAGGGCATGGGGCAAGCACCGACGAATCTCGGTCAACGCCTTGCGCAGGCCTTCGGCATCCACGGTCGCCAACAGCGCAAGGCGATCGGCCAGGGGAAAGCCCAAGTGATGCAATACCCGAAACGGCAAGCCGCCGAACCGTTCGACGGATGCGACCAAGGGTAGACACAGCACCAGTTCATCGGCCTGCCAGCCGAGCAAAACATGCAGCCGTTCGCCCGCCGTCAGGGCCTGTTGCGACGCAGCCATCCAGGCCAGTGCGTTGAACGGTGTGTGGTCCATCACTCGCAGGCGCAGCGCTTCATAGGCCGCAGCGGGAAAGTCTGCGGCGCACAGCGAAGTACGCCATTCAAATCGCACGGTCATAGGCTCAGGCCACCGAAGCAGGGGAAGGTGAACGTTCCGGTTTGCGCAAGGCATCCAGGCGCGAGCCGGTGTAGCGGGTTTCACGGTAAAAACGCCAGCGACCAAACAGTTTATAAATGTTCATGATGCGCCCCTGTTCCTGGTAGCCGGTGCGAATGTGCAGCTTCAGGGCCGGGACGTTGCTCCACTCGCACACGTCCACCACCTTGTAGCAGCCTTGGGCATGCATGGCTTTCCACAGCTCGGTTTGCAGGTCCATCGACAGCGACGTACCCCAGTAGCCCCGGCTCAGTTCACCACCAAATTCGAAGAACTCGCCCTCTTTGACCGGAAACCAGCATCCGTAGTAGTGGCGGTCGTGGTAGTTGCGTACGGCACCCCAGATAAACGCCACGGCGTCACCCTTTTCATCCAGATGCATCTGCCCGGTGTGACCTTCGCGGGCCAGCTCGGCCATGGTTTCCACGCGGTCGCCGAAATAGCGGGTGAAAGCCACGGCGTTTTCCGGGGTAATGCTGACCACTTGCAGCGGCGGATAGGATTTGAGTTTGTAAGGTGGAATGGGGCTGACCAGGTCGCGTTCCATCCACAGCAGTTCCTGATGGGAAAACACAAACAGTCTCCACACTTTTTTAACAGTGGCACGCAGGCCTTTTTGTCTGATGTGTTGGCTGAGCTTCTGCAATGCACTCATGTTATTGGCTCCTGGCGGACAGTCCCGCAAGTGGAGTAAACCAGCGCACGGCAAAATGCCGGCGCGGCCAGGCAATCGAGCGACAGTCATGAAGCGTTCCAGCTCAAGGTGAAAAGGGTTTGCCCTGGCAGCTCGAAGCTCACGCGACCGTCGGTGCATTTGAACGGTGCGTCGCGGCTGCGGTTGTCCGCGCCGAAGTAGCGCAATGAGCCAGCGGCTAGTGGGCATGCCGCGCCATTGAGGCTGACATGCTGCAAGCGCGAGCCTTTGTTGACCCCCAGCAAGCTGCGTTTGAGGTCGTCGGCCATGGCCAGCACATCGACCTCGAACGCGTTGTTTTCCAGGCGCACCACACGCTGCAGCCAATGCTGGCCGATGAACTGCTGGGCGAGGGCGACCGGTTTGAGTTCGAAATGGTCGTCGCCCAGCATGCGCAACATGCCCTTGGGGTATTCAGGCTCGTCGGCGGCCTGGAACCAGTTGAGCATCTCCAGCAAACCGTCCTGGGACGCGTTGATCACCACTGAAGTCCACCACAACGAGGTGAAGTGGGTTTCCTGATCATAAGGGCTCAGGCTTGATCCGCTGGACAGGTTGGTCTGGTCCAGCAGCAAGGCCTTGCGGGGCCGGCCGTCGGCATCGAGCCCGACAAGGTCGGCGGCGCGACGCACGCTGTCGCGATAAACCCGGGTGGCCAGCAGATCGCGAATCATCCACTCGTGCCAGGCCAGGGCATCGATCTGATCGCCGGACTCCTTCAGCAGGCGTCTGGCCCAGTCGATACCACGCTTTTCGGCGGCGTTGTCGGCGAACGGGCCGTTGACCAGCCGCGAACTGGCCGGCATGGCAATGCGCACGCCAGCCTTGGCGTTGTCCGGATTGCTGCGCACCTGGCGGGCCATGCTGGTGAAAATGCTTTGATAGCTGGCGTAGTCCGGGTAGTTGAGGTTCGGCTCATCGGCAAAACCGATGTAATGGGTGCCTTTGCCGCCGAGTGCGCGGGTCGCGGCGAGCCAGGCGTCGAGGCCGGCGTTGCTGGTGGTGTCGGCGCGCAGATCGGCCTGGCGCTGACTGCCGGCGAGCAGGGTGATGTCCTGGGTAATGCCGAAGCGATCCTGATACAGCCGGCGGAAGGCGTCTTCGTAATGCGGCTGTTTGGCCGTGATGTCGACGAAACTGTAGTAAGCGCCGGCCTGGGGCTTGATGGCGTCGAGCACCGCATAACTGGATGGCGGCGGCATCACGTAGGGCAGGGCGATACCCAGGTTCGGTGTGTTGCCGAGCACGTCCTTGTGCACGGTCAGCCGGGTTTCACCGTCGTCCTCACGCACCGGTTTGAGCTGCTGCGAATTCTGCGCGAACAGGTTGGCCGTACCATCGAGCCAGAACGCTGCCTTACCGCTGCCTTGCAGGCGCAGTCGCCAGACCTGTTCGGTGTCGGCCACGGGCAAGGCGACCTGATCGAATTGCCAGTAGGCACGGTAGGGTTTGAGTGCCAGCGACAATTGTTTGCCGTCGCCGACACGTTGCGCTTGCAGAGCGCCGACGCCACCGTGGAACTTGCCTGCCAGCACGGCTTGCTCGCCAGCCGCCACCTTGAAAAACAGCTCGTCGCCATCGCGGGTTTCGGCGCTGAAATGCACTTTGGCCGGGGCGAACAATGCCACCGTGCGCTCGTCATGTTCGACTTTGTAGCGACGGAAGCTGTAGCCGGGGATCTCCAGTCGATAACTGCTGGCGCCGGGCAACAGCGGCCAGCTCTGGGTGCCGCGGGTTTCAGTGGCGGCAATCAGTCGCTCGCCCGCCAGACGACCTTTGCCATCGAGCAGGTAAAGGCGTTCTTCGTTGGCATCCGCCTGCCACGCCGGGACCCAGCGCACGGTCACGTTATCGGGACGATCTGCTTGCAGGTACAGGCTGCCGTCACGAATGTCGGCCCAGCGCATCGGCCCGGCATAAGCGTCGAGCGACAGACCCAGACTCACCGCCAGGGCAAAATATCTCATGCCGACTTCCGTTGCAGGATTTGCAGCATCGGGGCGACGTCGCTGGGCAGGATGATCAGAACTTGCCACAACGGCACATGGCTCAGGCGGCAATACATCACCAGCAAGGCGATGGTCACCGCCAGGTAGGCGATGGACGACGCCGCGGCCGCGCCAACGATGCCGTAGGCGGGGATCAGCACCAGGTTCAACGCCAGGTTGAGCAATGCCCCGAGGCCCATCAGCAGTGAAATCGAACCGGGACGATCCTTGCCCAGCAAATCCAGGCGCAGGATGCTCGCGTAGCACAAGCCCAGCAGCCCCGGCAGCAGCGCGAGCAAGGCGGGATAAGCCGGCTGATAGGCAACGCCGAACAGGGTGACGATCAGCCATTCGCCGATCACCGCCATGGTCAGGCATGCGCCGAGCATCACCGTGGCCGTCAGGCGCAGGGCCAAGGGCGTGACTTTCTCAATGCCTTCTTCCTGTTGCAGCAGGCGTTTCATCAACGGCGTGGTCACCGCTTCCGGGACGATCAGCAGCAACTCGGCGGCGGCGCTGGCCATGGCGTAATGACCGAGCGCGGTGCTGCCGAGCAAGGCGCCGATGAACAAATAGTCAGAGCGCAAAATCACTTGCTGGAACAGCAGGTCCGGATGGCTGCGGGCGCTGAAGCGCAGCAGTTCGTTCTGGCTGGCGCGGTCCCATTGCAGGGTCAGCGGTTGATTGCGCTTGAGCCACAGCCAGCCCACCAGCACCACCAGGCTGATGCCCGCCAGCCAACTGATCAGTGCCGCTTCCAGTGCGGCGCTTTTCCACATCCAGAACAACCCCAGAAACAGCAGCAGCGGTGCCAGCGACTCGATCAGGCGCAGGACGTTGAACGCCACCACGCCGCCCGAGGCGTTGTGCAACGTCAGCAGCCCGCTCTTGAGCACGGTCAGCGGCACCGCGAGCAGCAACAGCCAGGCCAGCAGGCCGAGTTGCGTGGTGATGTCCAGTTCGCTGCCGAACTCACGGGTCAGCGCCACCACCAGCAAGGTCAACAAACCGGCGAGCAGACAACCGAACACCAATACCTGGCTGAGCAACAAGCCCATCGGCCGTTGCTTGGCCGCCTGGTAACCCACCGCCGAATTCAGCCCACCACTGGTGGCGGCGCTGATCAGGTCCGGCAGGGTGCTGAGCAAGGCGAACAGGCCGCGTTCGCTCGGCCCGAGAATTCGCGCCAGCAACACGTTGCGCAGCAAGCGCAAACCGATCATCGCCAGTTTGGTGCCCATGCTCAGCGCCAGGTGCTTGAGATAATGGCTGCGACTCATGGGCGAGCCCCACGGTAAATGCGCCAGGACAACAAATCCGGGTTGCGCGCGGTGCGCTGACTGACGCCGAAACGCGGCAGGGCCAGCGGATCGCTGACGCCCCGGTAGATTCCGGTGCCGGTGCCCAGGGCAAACGGGAAGTCATGGTCGGCCACGTGTTGCCGCACCCGTTCGTCATTGTCGCCATTGGGATAGCAGTAGACCGGCAACGGCCGGTTGCAGCCGTTGAGCAATGCCTGGCGACTGCGGGTCAGTTCTTCGTCCAGGGTTTGGTCGTCGAGACCGGTGAGGATCGCGTGACTGGCGCCATGGGGACCGAAACGGATCAGGCCGCTGGCCTCCAGCGAACGCACCTGTTGCCAGTCGAGCGCTTGCGGCAACGACTCTTGCGGGCACTCGTCGGTCAGGCGATTGAGGTCGCGAGGAGACAGGGTTTTCAGGTTCTGCAGAAAGTGCAGCAATGCCAGGCTGCGCCGTTGCACGTCCGGGTCATCACACAGCCCCGGCAGTGGCCGACCCAGTTGCTGCAAACATTCGATCAGGTGCATGCGGGCTTTTTCACCGTGGCTGTTCCACAGGGTTTCGCCGATGCTTTCCCACCAGAAACGCTGGCGGCTGCCGATGAAGTCCGTGGACAGGAAGATACTCGCTGGCACTTGGTATTTGTGCAGCAGCGGGAACGCGTTCACCGCGTTGTCGCGCCAGCCGTCATCGAAGGTCAGCGCCACTCTCGGCCGCTCGGACCGCAGGCTGCCCGGTTGCAGGATTTCCATCAACGGCACGCAATCGAAGTGTTTTTTCAGCCAGGCCAGCAGGTGCTCGAAAGCCTGCGGCCCGACGCACAGTTCATTGCGGTGGGGCAGGTTGGCGGCGCTGTCGTTGGCCAGCACCCGATGCAGCATCAGGATCACGCCGGCACCCTGCAATTGCTGGCGCCCCACCGAGGAGTTGAGGTAGAGCCAGCCGCTGGTGCGTTTTAGTAATTGTTTGATCGCCATGGCACGTGCCTCTCATCGATTTTGCTCGGGGTTCCATTGCGCATAACGCTGACCGCGCAGGAACTGCCACAGACCGATGCTCATCCCGGCAAGGGTCACCAGGAGGAATGCGGCGAGGCGAAAGGGTTTGGGCAAGCGATGCTGCGAGTCGAGCAAGCCGATGATGGCCGCGGTGTATCCGAGCAATTGCGCAACCAGGGTCCAACGATAGAAAACGTGGTCGTCCCACAGCCAGAAATTGCTCAACAGCAGTGGCAACAACAGGATCGGCGCCAGGCGGCGGATCAATTTGTGGCTGATCAGGGCAATCGCATACAAGCCATGCTTCAGCGGGTTGAGCAGTTCGCGACGCTGGGCCAGGCTCTGCAATCCACCCACGGTGACCCGCTGGCGACGGCGGAATTGCTTGTCCGCCTCATCGACGCCGGTGTCGATCACCCGGGCTTCGGGCACGTAGATGATCCGCTTGAACGCCACCGGCGCGCAGGTGCTGATAAAGAAGTCGTCATTGACCTCCGCCGGCACGTTCTGGAACAACTCACGACGCAGCGCGAGCAGGGCGCCGTCAGCGGAGACCATGCAACCGGTACGGTTTTCCACGTAGCGCAGCCAGCCTTCGTAATGACGATACAGACTATCGCCGATGCTCAGGCCTTTGCCGGTCACGGGGATCAGCATGTGCCCGGCACACGCGCCTACCTGAGGGTCGGCCAGTGGTGCGAGCAAGTGGCCCAGCGTGTCGTGGGACCATTGATTGTCGGCATCGGTGAACACCAGAATCTCGCCACGGCTCAGCGCTGCGCCGGCATTGAGCGTCGCGGCCTTGCCCTGGCGGGGCAGGTCGAGCACGGTAATGCGCGGATCGGCGACCTTGCGCGCGCAGGCCACGGTGTCGTCGGTGGAACCATCGCTGGCCAGAATGATTTGCAGCGAACGCGCCTGATAATCCTGGGCCAGCACGGTGCGCAGTTTTTCTTCGATGTGCCGCGCCTCGTTGTGCGCGGCAATCACGATGCTCACGTCCATTGGCGCCGCCGGACCATGCCGGCGTGCGGCGAAGAGCGGCGCGAGCAGGGTCAGCAGCAATGGGTAACCGAGGTAGGCGTAGACCGGCAACAACAGGCACAACCAGAAAATGAATTCAGCCACGGGCGGGCCTCCTGGCATTCCAATGACAAAGACTGAGAATGAACGCGGCGCCGGCCAGGTGCAGGCGCACCCAGTGCAGGCCCCACAGTTGCACCGTCAGGCACGGATTACGGTGTTTCACGGTCTGACGCACACTCAGTACCAGCGCGGGTACTGTGGTCAGCAGCACCATGATCAATGCATGGTGAGGAAAGCCGTCGAGCAAGGCGGATATCGCCAAAAAGTCCAGTAGCCAGGCACCCAGCGACAGCAGTGGGAAGCGCAGCAGTCGCAGGCTCAGGCCATGGGTGCGCAGCAGTTGCAGATGGCTGCCCTGGCGCCACATTTCCTTGCCCATCCATTCGCGCCAGTTCATTTCGTAACCCCAGTGCAGCGCGACGTTTTCGTTGATCGATATCAGCCGCGCGCCCTTGGCGGCCTGACGCAAGGTGAAGTCCTTGTCCTCGCCCGTGCGCAGGGTCTCGTTGAAGCCGCCGACCTTGTCGAACCACTCGCGGCGCATCAGCAGGTTGGCGCTGGTCAGCCAGTCCACCGATTGCACGGTATGGCGCGAAGGACGCAGGGTGCGCCGTTGCCAGGCGGTGGCGTACCAGGGCGCTTGCGCCGGGGTGTGCAAGTCCAGGCTAAACACATCGGCGACACCGGCGTCCTCGAGTCTCAGCAAATGGGTGAGCCAGTCTTCAGGCATTTCGATATCGGCATCAAGGAAGGCCAGCCATTCCCCCGTGGCAACCTCGGTGCCGCGGTTGCGCAGGGCACCGATCAGCACACCGGGAACGACCAGCACGTGTGCGCCGAACTGCCGGGCGATCTCCGGACCCTGATCCTGTGAGCCGTTGTCGACCACGATCAACTCGCATTCCAGGTCTGCAACGTTGGCGGCACGTTGCGCTGCCAGCAGGGTCCGGGCGATGTGCCGTGCTTCGTTGTACATCGGGATGACGATACTGATGCGGCTCATGCCTTGGCCTCCAGGATTGGACTTTCTTCGGCTTTCAGACGCAGGACGCTGGTCAGGGCAAGCATGATCCAGACGTACTTTTGATTCGGGGCACTGAGGAACATCAAGAACAGCGTCAATGACAGGAAACTCATGCCCAGGTGGGTCATCAGGTCGGCCTGCTGCCAGTTGCGCCGCTGCATCCAGGCGCGACGGGCGCGCATCAAGTTGTAGAACCCGAGGGCGAGCATGCCGACGAACAACAGGCCGGCGGGAATCCCCAATTCGCTGAAGATCTCCAGATAGGTGTTGTGGGCACGGCGGTACAGATCGCCGACTTTGCGGTTGGCGGAGAACGCCTTGGCGTAACCGGTGGTGGCGTAGTGCAGCGGAAAGGTTCCGGGGCCGGTACCCAGCAACGGATTTTCGCGGATCATCTGGCTGCCGACGACGATGTACGAGGCGCGGCGCCCGAGAGATTCGTCCTGCGCCTTGGCCCCGGAACTGAGGATGCTCAGAGACTGGATGCGCGCGACATAACCGGCGGGCATCGCGTAGATGGCCAACGGAATCACAATGGCCAGCCCCAGCATGGCAAAACCCAGGTGACGCGGGCGAATACGTGGCAGCTGCGCACGATAGTGCCATGCACCGATCATCAGGCTGAGAAACAACACCACCAGGCCTGAACGGGACTCGGTCTTGGTCATGCCGCCCAGCAGCAGGATGAAGCAGCCCAGCCAGAACAGGCGTTGCAACATTTGCGGGCTGCGGATCATCAGCAACAAGGCCAGCGGCACGGCAAACGCGATCAACATCGCAAAGGCGTTCGGGTCTTCCAGCAGACCGGCGGCGCGGCCCTGATCCTGATACTTGCTGGAAAACATCGCCAGTGCGCAGGTGAGGGTGACACTGAGGGTCACCAGCCTGGCGAACAGATCCAGATTCAATTCACGGCCGATCAACAGCGTGATCACGAACAGAATGAGCCCGACGCTGATTTCCCGCAGGTGCCCCAGCGACATGCCCAGGTCATCGGTGGTCAGCATACTCAGCAGATACAGCGCCATGAAGCCGATCAGCAAGCGCCAGATGTTGCTGCGCAAGCGCTCGGATGGAATGTGGTGCAAGGCCAGTTGCAACATCAGGATCAGCGCCAGCGACGCGCCGATCAGCTTGGTGCCGGACAGCGCGCTGTCCTTGAAGAACCCTTCGAGCGGCACCAGCGCCGCAATGCCCAACAGGCCCCAGGCGGGCTTGCGGAACAGCACGGCAACGCCCACCAGGCCCAACACCGCTCCCGGCGCCAGAAATGGATAAGGGCTGGCCAGCAAAGCGAGGCAGACCAGACCGAAAAAACTGACGATCGAGAGTGGAAAAATCACGCGCGTGCCTCCCGTGCAGTACGGATATAAAGCTGCGACCAGCGTTCGGCCAAGGCCTTGAGGTCGTAGCGATCCAATTGTGTGCGTCGTGCGTTGTCGAGCAGCTTGCGGGCCAGTGCCGGGTCACGCAGCAGGGTACCGATCTGCCGGGCGAGGGCGGCACTGTCGGCGGGTGTTGCCAGCAGGCCGTTGTGCCGGTCTTCCAGCACATCGGGAATCCCGCCGACACCAAACGCAACCACCGGCACCCCGGCTTGCATGGCTTCGAGCAGAATCATCGGCGTGCCCTCGGTGCGCGAGCTGATGACCAGCGCATCGAGTTGTCGCCACCACGCACGCATGTCGTTCTGGTACCCCGGCAGCGTGATGCGCTCCTGCAAACCCGCCTCGTTGATGCGCGCCAACAGGCTGTCCCGTTCCGGGCCGTCGCCGAGCATCACGGCGTCCAGTTGCGGGTACTGCTGGCACAGCGGAATCAGCGCATCGAGGAACAGGTCCGGGCCTTTTTCACTGCTCAGCCGACCGACGTAACCGGCCAGCCAGCGTGGCCGTTGAGCGTTGTGCGGTTGCAGATCCTTGGCGGCGGGCAAGCCGTTGGGGATCACTTGCAGCTTCTCGGCACAGACACTGGCCTGACGGTGCAGTGCGGCAATGCTTTCGGCGACACAGACCACGCGATTGACCGACGCGGTCCGGCACAGTTGCAGGCTCAGCCAGGTGTAGAACTTCTGCTTGCGACTGCGCGGGGTGAAGCCGTGCTGAGTGATCACCAGCGGCAGGCGCAACAAGGTTGCGCCCACCCACCCGTACAACAGACCCTTGAAATTGTGCGTGTTGATCAGCGGCCGCTCGGCCCGTCGCTCACGCAAATGCGCAAGCAACGCCCCAAGACCGGTGCAACCGCGGCAGTCGACCCCCGCCTCGCGAAACCGGGCAAGCAACTCGTACGGTGCATCGAGAAACAGCACCTGGTGTTGCCCCGGCGTCGCCAGGCAATGATCGAGCAGCATGCGCTCGGCCCCATAGAAGCCGCCACTGCTGAGCAAATGAATGATCGGCAATGATGGCTTGCTGTGGTCAGAGGGCAGGGACATGTTCAATTGCGCACCCAATGGACGAAGCTCGGTACGCTCCAGTTTCTGTGCGGATTGCCTGGCTCCACGTTCTGATCGTTGATCACCAGCAGTACCGGCAGGCCCAGTTCGTGGGTGATCTGCGCTGGATGCTTGAAGCGATGATCGAAGAACTCACGTACGTAGACGAAGGCAATCGCCAGCAACAGCCCGGTGAACAAGCCGAACGGAATGATCAGCAGCGGCTTGGGGAATGCCGCCTCGGTCGGTTCGAACGGTGGGCTGAGCACTCGGGCGTTGGACAGGTCGTTGTCCAGCGAACGGGCAGTGCTGCTCTCGGCAAAGCGCTGGGCGTAGGTGGAGAAGGCCGCGTGCAGAGCGTCGATCTCGGTGTCCTTCTGCCGCAACTTGCTCTGGGTTTCCTGCAACTGGCGGATGCGGTTCTTGAACTCGGCAATGCGTGCGGTTTTCTGGTCGATCACTGAGCTGACAATCGCCAGGTCGTTGGTACGTTCCTGAATCCGGTTGCTCACCACTTTGAGGAACTGCTGGCGGGTGCGGGCGATTTGCTCGCGGGTCAGCAGCATCGGTTCACTGCCGGGCTGGAAGATCGCCAGGTCGTTCATGTAGCGGCTGACCTGGCTGGTCAGCGCCTCACCCATCTGCTTGATCTCGCGATCCTCGAACGCCACGTTGTCCACGGTGGTGGTGAAGGTGTAGGGGAAGGTGTAGTCGTTGAGCTTGGAGTCCTTGGCGGCGGCCAGGCTGGTTTTCAGGTAGTCGAGCCAGCGTTGGCTTTGCAGCAGGCGATCGCGGTACAGGTTGAGCGCTTGCTCTTCGGTGTTGATAGCGTTGAGGCGGAAGGTGATCTCTTCCTTGGGATCGGACGAGCCGACCGCGCCGAGCAAGGTCTGCCGCTCGTCTTCCAAACCGTTGAGGCGCACCTGGTATTGGGTCTTCTTGGTTTCGTAGAAGCTCTGTGGCAGGTCGATCGATTGCAAGGCCTGACGGCTCACCAGGTAGTTCTGCAGCAGCGTCGCGACAAACTTGGTGCCCTGGGTCGGGTCAGGAAAGCTGTAGATGATCGAGATCACGTTGGAGCCCGGCAGGGTTTCGATCTTCAGACTATCGATAGCCTCTTGGGTCAGGGAATCGAGCGCGGTGTCGCGCACCGGATCGGTTTCCATGCCCAGCGCCGACTTCAGCGGGTTGACCACGTTTTCACGCAGCGGCGTGCTGACATATTTCTTGAACGGTTGCGCCAACAGTTTATTGAGCATGCCCGGAGGCGGGGTGTATTCACCCTTGTCGCGCAACTCGCTGATGGTCTGACGGATCAGGGCCGGCGAGCGCAGGATATTGCTCTCGGTTTCCATGTCGGCCAGTGACGGTGGGATGAATTGCGCGTTTTCCTGGGTCAGCGACGTAGTGGCGTCACCCTGGGAAAGTTTTTTCGACTGCACGATCACCTGGGCGGTGATATCGAAGCTCTGTTTGAGCAACAGCGGCAGTACCAGTGCGATCACTGCAAAGACCAGGAATACGCGCTTCACCAGTTGTTTGTTGGCGAAGAAGATCCTGAAGAACTCGTGCAGGTAGTTTTCCTTTGGATTCATGTCGGGTCACCTGAGAGTAAGTTAGTCATCACTGTCTTTGTTGTCGACGCGGTAGCCGAAGCTGAAGCCCACACCCTGGAACAGCACCACGTCCGCCAGTTGCCGTGCGAGCTCACCGGCGCTCGCCAGTTTGGTCTTGGGCACATAGAGCATGTCGTCCGGTTGCAGGTAGGCGATCTGTGAGGCATCGCCGGACAGGGCTTTTTCCACGTCGTAACGGCGGGCCTGGACCTGATTGCCGTTGCGACGCATGATCACCACCGAATCGAGGCGCGCCTTGACGTTCGAACCACGGGCCAGGGTCAGGGCTTCAAGCACCGAGACCGGACGGCGGATCGGGTAGGAACCTGGCTGGCCGACTTCACCGAGCACATAGATTTCGTTACCTGCGGTGGACTTGAGCAGCACGTCGACCGTCATCCGGCCCGGCAGTTGTGCGTACCTCTTGTTGAGGAAGTCTTCCAGTTGGTTGACGGTCATGCCTTGCAGTGGCACCGCGCCGATTTCCGGGAAACTCGCATAACCGTCGGTACCCACGGTGATCTCGCGGCTCATGCCGGTGGCCGGGTGGTTCAGCGCGCTCTTGAGGTTCGACTCGTTGCTCAGCGGGCTGATGACCTGCACGGTCAGTTGGTTGCGGTTGGGCTGGAACAGTTGTTTGCGCTGGTAGGCACGCTGGATTTCCTGGCGTGCTTCTTCGGACGAAAGCCCGGCGATTTTCACCGAGGTGTTGGCGCCCGGCAGTTCGATGGTGCCATCGGGCAGCACCAGTTGATTGCCGTTGAGCTGACTGGCAGCGGTGAAGTTAAGACCGATCTGGTCACCGGACTGAATGCGGTAGGCATCCGAGCCGCTGGTGCTGATGTGGAAGATCACGTCCAGCACGTCCTGTGGGCGCAAGGTCTGTTCGATCTTGGGCATGTCGGTGGCCTGGGCGTTGGCCGGTGAGGCGGTAAGAATATTGACCGGCATGTTCTGGGTTTCGGAAGTGCTGGAGCAACCTGCAAGCGGCAGCAACAGCAGGACAAGCATCTTGGCGTTCATGGCGTCATCCTTTTTGCGAGGGCTTACAGGTTTTTGTACAGCCACTTGGGCATGTAGTACTTGCGTCGGTTGAACACACTGCCGACCAGTTTCGCCCCGGCCTGGGTCAGGCGTTGAACCGCCGCCTGCGCCACTTCCCAGCGTGTATCTTCCGAGCGCACGACCATGATCACGCCGTCCACCTGGGTACTGATGACCAGCGTGTCGGCGGCCGAATACACCGCGTCACCGTCGATCACCACGAAGCGGTACTGACTGCCGAGCTGATCGAGCAACGGGCTCAGGCGCTCCGGTGTCAGGTGTTCACTGCCCCGGGCGAAGCGCCCGAACGGCAGCACGTGGAAGGGCAGGCTCGACACGTTGACCACACAGTCCTGCAACAGCGGCGGACTTTGCTCGTTGAAGAGCAGGTCGCGAAAGCCGCGCTCCTTGCTCAGCCCCAGTTGTTGGGTGAGGTTGGTCGCGGACTGGCTGGCGTCGACCAGCAGCACTTGGCCGCTGCTCATTTGCGCCAGTTGGCTGGCCAGCGCCAGGGCACTGGTGGTGGTGCCCGCACCGGGGTTGGCCGCGGTCAGGAGCAGGATGCGCAGATCCTGATCCAGCACGGCCGACGTCAGGTTGGACTCGCTGGGGTTGGCGATGCTGAGGCTTTTAGCAGTTGAACCGTCCATTAGCTTGCTCCGTGGCCGCTGAATACTTTGAAGGGGGTTTTCAACAGAATCTTCAGATCAAGCAGCAGGCTCTGCTCGGCGATATAGCTGAGATCCAACTCAACGCGCTGGTCGAAGTCGATATTGCTGCGCCCGGAGATCTGCCACAGACCGGTCATGCCGGGGTAGATGCTCAGGCGCGCGAGATGATTGTCCTTGTAGCGATAGGCGTTGAACGAGGTTGGCCGTGGGCCTACCAGGCGCATGTCGCCGGTCACCACATTGATCAGGTTTGGCAGTTCGTCGAGGCTGGTACGGCGCAGGAAACCACCGATGCCGGTGATCCGCGGGTCCTTGTCGATCTTGAAGTCGATGGCGTCGGCACCGTGTTTGTTCAGGTGGCGCAGCGACTCTTTGAGCTCCTCGGCATTGGCGACCATGGTGCGAAATTTGTACATGCCAAACAGACGGCCGCGGTAACCGGTGCGTTTTTGCACGAACATCACCGGCCCGGGGCTGGTGAGCTTGATGGCGAGCGCCAACACCAACAGCATTGGCGAGATCAGCACCAGGATCACCAACGCGCCGAAACAGGCGAACACCCGGTTGGTACGCGACAACGTCCATGGCCGACCACCGTCACGCCCCGTCACCCAACCTCGACCCTGCATGTGAATAGCCGCGTCGAGGCGCATCCGGTGTTCGGGGTCAAGGCGCTTGTCACGGCGCATCTGTTGGAGCGGTACTCCTTGTTCATGTCCAGTCATTGAGCATTCCTCCGCTGGAATTCAGCCGCGAGCGGCGCAGGGGCAACAGGCAGTGGGTAGTAGTCGCGAAACCAGGCGATGAAACGCCCGAGTCCCTCATCCAGCTCGATACGGGGCTGGAAACCGGTGGCGCGGGCCAGGTCGCTGGCGTCGGCGCACGTGTTGAGGACATCGCCGGGCTGCAGTGGCAGCAACTCGACCAGGGCTTTTTGCCCCAGGTGTTTTTCCAGCAATGCCAGGTAGTCCTTGAGCTCCACCGGGTGCTGGCCGCCGATGTTGTAGATCCGCCATGGCGCCATGCTGCTGGCCGGGTCCGGTTGTTCGCGGTCCCATGCGGCATTGGCTTGTGGTGCGCGGTCGATCAGCCGGGCGATGCTTTCGATGATGTCGTCGATGTAGGTGAAATCGCGCTGATGCTCGCCGTAGTTGAACAGCTTCAAGGGTTGCCCTTGGGCAATCGCCTGGGCGAACTGAATCGGCGACATGTCCGGCCGACCCCAGGGACCGTACACGGTGAAGAAGCGCAGACCGGTGCAGGGAATGCAGAACAGATGGCTGTAACTGTGGGCCATCAGTTCGTTGGCTTTCTTGGTCGCGGCGTACAGCGACAGTGGGTGATTGACGCCGTCCTGCACCGAATACGGGGTGTGCTGGTTGGCGCCGTACACCGAGCTGGATGAGGCGTAGATCAAATGCTTGACCGGGTGCCGGCGGCAGCTTTCGAGAATATTGAGGAAACCATTCAGATTGCTGTCGAGGTAGGCCCGCGGATTTTCCAGCGAGTAGCGCACGCCGGCCTGTGCCGCGAGGTGAATCACCACCTCGGGTTGTTCCTCGGCGAACAGTGACTCGATGGCCGCGACATCGGCCAGGTCAACCGTAGAGAGCTGGAAAGGGCCGACCTGCTCCTGCACCCATTGCACGCGGTCGTGCTTGAGTTGCGGGTCGTAATAATCGTTGAAGTTATCGAGCCCGGATACCTGATGCCCGTCGCGCAATAGCCGCAACACACAATGGGCACCAATGAAGCCGGCGGCTCCGGTCACGAGAATCTTCATGGACGCGGCGCCTCGGGTACGACGTGACGCAGGCCGATACCGCTGTAGTGCAAGCCGGCCGCCGCGACGTGTTCGGGGTTATACAGATTGCGTCCGTCGATGATCACCCGCGAACGCAGCTTGCTAGCCAACAGGTCGAAGTCGACCACACGGAAGTTCTTCCACTCGGTGCAGATCACCAGCGCATCGGCATCTTCCAGAGTGTCGTCGCGGGTAGCACACAGGTGCAGGTCGTTGCGATAGCCATAAATGCGCCGGCATTCGGACATGGCTTCCGGATCATAGGCCTGCACGCTGGCGCCTTCGGCCCACAAGGCTTCCATCAGATAGCGGCTCGGTGCTTCGCGCATGTCATCGGTATTGGGTTTGAACGCCAGGCCCCAGATCGCGATGGACTTGCCGGCCAGCCCCTGCGGGAACTGCGCCTTGAGTTTGCCGAACAGAATGTGCCGCTGGCTGTCATTGACGTCGGTGACGCTGCGCAACAGTCGCAGCGGCATGCCATTGTGTTCGGCGGTATGCAGCAGGGCGCGCAAATCCTTGGGGAAGCACGAACCGCCGAAGCCGCAACCGGGATAAATGAAGTGGTAGCCGATGCGTGGGTCCGAACCGATACCCTTGCGCACCGCTTCGATGTCGGCGCCGAGCAATTCGGTGAGGTTGGCCAGTTCGTTCATGAAACTGATGCGGGTGGCGAGCATTGCGTTGGCCGCGTACTTGGTCAGTTCGGCACTGCGGTTGTCCATGAACATCAGCTTTTCACGGTTGCGGCAGAAGGGCGCGTACAGCTCGCTCATCTGATTGCGGGCCTCGTCATCGTCGGTGCCGACGATAATCCGGTCCGGACGCATGCAGTCGGCCAACGCACTGCCTTCCTTGAGAAACTCGGGGTTGGAAACCACCCGCACCGTCAGCGCGCCCTTGTCCCTGCGTTGCAGTTCAGTGCGGGCAGTGGCAGCGACCTGGTCAGCGGTGCCGACCGGCACCGTGGACTTGATGATCAGGGTGCGGTCAGCTTCCATGTGGTTGGCAATCTGCCGGGCCACGTTCAGCACATGGCTGAGGTCGGCGGAACCGTCTTCATCGGCGGGCGTGCCGACGGCGATGAAGATCAGCTCGGCGTGCTCGACCGCGTCGCTGGCCTGGGTGGAGAACAGCAACCGGCCGGCCTTGATGTTTTCTTCCAGCGTTCCGGAAAGTCCCGGTTCACTGATCGGCGGTACGGCTTGTTGAAGTTGCTTGATCTTATTGGGATCAATGTCGACACATAAGACGCGATGTCCGACATCGGCCAGTGCCGCTGCTTGTATCAGGCCAACATAGCCCGTACCAAATACGCTCACGTCCATATTGGCGTGCCTCGTAAGACGGTGGAAAGATCAGAAATGAGACTGTCAAAAGGGGTATAGCCCAGCCTTGGAAAAGCGTGTCAGCAAAATGACATGTTAAAAGAGTAAGACATCCCCAGTTTTGGGGGGCCAATTGCCATCAAAGGCTTGTGGCAGTTGGGTTTACCGCGAATTTGAGCGACGGAAACTAATTCAAGGAAAGCGATAAACGGTCGTAAGGCTTGAATTACAAGGCTTGTAGGCACTTGAGTGTGTCAGATTTGAGACGATTTTTTTTTGACGCTTTCATCTCTTTTACGTCATTTCTTGCGCTTTGATGGCCCGGTGCTAGTGTCAAAAAATGGCCGACTACTTATTGACCTTCGGCGTGAATGCAGACCGGAAAGACAATGATTCGATATCTCAAAGAACTACTCATAGCTGTCTATTTGATCACCCATTACGACTATTACTTTGGGCGTATCAGTGCGATCGGAATCAGTTATCCATTAGTTCTGTTCGCGGGAATGTTCGTTGTATTGACAGTTGCACTGTTCATGTCGGCTTATATTCGACAAACAATTATTCGATATTTGTTCGCTCTCGGCCTCTTTGCCTCGGCGCTATTCTTTGATGTGTATACGCAGGTCACTGCGGATTACCTGACATACAGCAGCTTTGTCTCGATGGTGTATTCCGGTGGTTTTATCCAGGAAGCGCTCATCCAGTACCGCGATGCGATCATCAGTGGTGTGCTGGGTGGTTTGCCGCTGCTGATCGGTATCGGTTTGAAGCCACGTCGGCGCTGGCCTGTTCCCGGGGCGGTGTTGGTGGCGGCACCGTTGATGGCGGTGCTGCTGCTCAGCGCGGTGCTGTTCGTGCGCGCGGGCGAGGGCGCACGGGGGCTGCCACAGATGTACACGCCTCTGGCTTACTTGAACCTGTTTGCCTATGAATCCCTGCACAACACCGTTGGCCCGCGCGAACCGGTGAGCCTGGCGCGCGTCGATCAAGCGGTGAACCACGACATTGTGCTGATCATCGACGAGAGCATTTCCGGCAATTACCTGGACATCAACGCGCCATTCGGCGTGCACAGCAATCTCAAGCAGCCGCGCCCCGGGGTCGACATCTTCAACTACGGGTACGCAGCCGCGATCGCCAACTGCAGCGCCGACACCAACATCACCTTGCGTTATGGCGGAACCCGCGCCGATTACATGCGCATCAACAGCACGCAGCCGTCTATTTGGCAGTATGCGAAAAACGCTGGTTTGCGTACGGTCTACATCGACGCCCAGCGCACCGGCGGCAATCTGCAGAATCTGATGAACGAAACCGAGAAAAAAGACATCAACGAATTCGTGCAATTCGACCAGACCAGTGTGCGCGAGCGCGACATGGCCGCAGCGGCGAAACTGATCGAACTGCTCAACGACGACAAGCCGCAGTTGGTGGTGATGAACAAGGTCGGCGCGCATTTTCCGGTGCACGATAAATACCCGGACGCGTACATGGCCTACCGCCCGACATTGCCTCGCGGACAGTTCACCGAAGTGGCCGACACCGGTGAACGCAATGGCTTTAACGGCCAGCCGGATGACTGGTTGCTGTATCGCAATGCTTACAAAAACACCTTGTTGTGGAACGTCGGCGAGTTTTTCTCACGGGTGTTTGCCCAGGCCAACTTGAACAACGCGCTGCTGATCTACACCTCCGATCACGGACAGGATTTGCATGAACGGGGCAATCCCGGCTTGAACACCCATTGCGGTGGCGACCCGGTGGAAGAGGAAGGGCTGGTTCCGCTGGTGGTGATCCAGGGCAGCGGTTTGAAAACCCTCGATTGGCAGGCGCAACTGGCCGCCAACAAGGATCGTTCGAGTCACTACAACATTTTCCCGACCTTGTTGCAGTTGATGGGCTACGACCTGGCGGGCGTCGAGGCGGTGTATGGCAAGCCGCTGAGCGTGGCGACCGGCGATGAGTTCACGTTCAACTATCGGTTCAATGCGCGGCTGGGGGCCAAGCCCGAGTGGAAGCATATCGACCTGAACAGCATTGTGACGCCGGAGCAGGCGGCTACCAGCTTGGCGGTGGGGCAGTAGGATTTGTAGTGTTTGGTCTGGCCTCATCGCGGGCTTGCCCATCGGGTTTAACTCAGGTGTTGTGTACACCCGATAACTCTGTGGGAGCGAGCCTGCTCGCGATGGGGCCAGTTCATTCAACCCAGAACTGACGGCTGCGCCCACTTGGCCCGATACACCCCCGGCGCACACCCGAACCAGCGCAGACAGGCACGGTTGAAACTCTGCACATCGCTGTAACCGAGTCGGTCGGAAATCTCCACCAGTTCCAGGTCCGCGCCCTGCAAATAGTCCTCGGCCCGGCAGCGGCGATACTCATCCAGCAATTCTGAAAAACTCCAACCCAACGCCTTCAAGCGTCGTGCCGCCGTGCGCTCAAGCAAATGCCGAGCACTGCAGAACTGTTGCCAGTTGGCATTGGCGAGGTCGGCGATCAGGTGATCGCTCACTTGCTCCAGCAAGGTCGGTTCGCTGTTGCGACGGGTTTGCTCCAGCAAATCGATCAGGGTGTTTTCCAGTTCATGATTGCCAGGTGTCAGCGCCGTGACGAACAGCTCGGAATCGAGACGGATCCCATGCTGTGGTGCCCCCCAGCCTACCGGTACGCGGAACGCCTGCTCATGCAGTTCAGGGCTGTTCGTGCAGGCACACGCCAGATCGACGCCAAGGATCGGGTCGCGTTCAAGGCCGCTGGCCAAAAATTTGCGCCGCAGCATGCTGCACAGGCTGATGAGGATGTAATCGGCGCTCGGCGCACTGATCCTGACGCTGCCACGTTCGAGCAATTGCAGCTGTACATCGTGTTCGCCGCGCACAATCCGTGCCTCGAAGTGCCCATTGAAAAACGGGAAGAAGCGCACGAAATACTGGCACGCGCTGTCCAGCGTCGCGGCCACGTCGAACAGATAGGTCAGACCATTGGTGGCGGTTGAAACAAAGCGCCGGCCTGCCGCCAGACCGATCAACGGGTCGCCGGTCTGTTCTTGCGCAAACGCCCAGAAACGCCGCGACAGGAAGAGTGGCACGCGCATGAACGGTGTGCGCAATTCGAACAGGCTGCGCCGGAACAGCGCCTCGATACGGTCGCGGGCAACCCCGCGGGCGAGCAACTCCTCGATGGCCGGCAGCAAGGTCGGGGCATAGAACGCATTGGGCAAAGGTTGCTTGCACGATGCCTGATCGCTTTTTGTCATGTAGGGCTCACGGCGTCTGGCGAAACACTGGTTAGGCTGCGCGACGTTAAGCGATTTGCCGGAGCAAGACCATGCTTGATTTACGCCAGCTCGACCTGAACCTGCTGCTCGCCTTCGATGCAATCTACCAGCAGCGCAGTGTCACCCGCGCCGCCGAAGTGATGTGCCTGTCGCAACCGGCCATGAGCAACGCATTGCGCCGCCTGCGCGAGTTATGCGGCGACCCGCTGTTCATCAAGAGTCGCCTGGGCGTGACCCCGACGCTGGTCGCCCATCGCCTGGCCGATTACGTGCGCGCTGCATTGGAATCCCTGCGCGACGGCTTGCGGATGATTCCCGCCGCACGGCAGAACAATCCGCTGTTGCGCATCAGTTGCCTGGATTGCCTGCAACCGGTTTTGCTCGATGCCTTGCTCGAATCGCCCCACGCCGACTGGCAGGTCCGCTACTTCCAGCCACGTCGACGCGATGCCTTGCAGGAACTGTCGAGCGGCAAACTGGACATCCTGATCGACCTCGACCAACCCCTGGCCGGGTTGGCCGGCTTGCATAAACAGGTATTGCCCGCCGATCGCTATGTGTTCGCTTACGGCGCCGCGTTGAAGGAGCCGCCGAGTACCTTGCAAGCCTATTTGCAGCAACCGCAGATCCAGATTTCCAGCCGCCGCGACGGGCTCAGCCCGGTGGATTTGCAACTCGGCCTGAAGGGGTTGCGCCGTACACTGGCGGTAAGCACCCAAAGCACGCTGGCGGCGAAGGTGATGGCCGACCGGCATCCGTTCGGCATGAGCCTGCCGAGCCGGGTTGCCGGTGCATTGGGGTTGCAACATGTGCCGTTGCCGTTTGAGGAGCCGGTGGAGTTGAAACTGGCGCTGTACATCGAAGCGCGCTATCGCTTCGAGCGCAGTCGTGAGGAAGCGATGCATTGCCTGCTGCGGGCTCTGGGTGAACCTCGTTCGGTGCAAGCATTGGCACGCCGGGCCTGATGCCGCGCCCCGAAATCCTGTAGGAGCGAGCCTGCTGGCCCCCACCGGGTTTACATCGAGGTCGCTGCCAGCAAACGCTCATCGACCCGCACTATCGCCTCCATCATTGCCAGCGCTGCGGGTGTCAGGGAATAGCCGACGCGACTGACGATGCCGTAATGCAGAAGCAGACCAGGGTCATCACTGGGCGCATCGACAAATTCCAGAAGCTGTATCAACCCTTGTTCGACCTGTTCGGCGAGCGCTTCCATGGTAGCGATGCCTACCGCATCGGAGCGTCTCACCACGCGGCAGATGGCATCGAATTGAGCGCATTCGACAGTGGGATTGAAGTCCGGCTCGCCCTGGGCATCGGCGAGGATTTTGCGGATCATCGGCGGAATGCGGGTGCCCACGACGGCGTAATCGAGCAGGGCGCGCAAGGACAGGTTTTTGCGCTTGGCCAGGGGATGACCGATACGACAGAAAAAACGCCCGCGCCGCGGTCGCAACAGTTGCACGTGGTATTGCGGATCACCGGTGAAATAGCGCGCATCGGCCACCAGGAATTCGATCTGTTGCTCACGCAACCACAACGCCAGTTGTTGCCAATCGCCCTGATGGAAGCTGATGCGGATCGCCGGATGGGCCTGGATAAATTCTGCCAGGGCTTCGGGTACCAATAATTGAGCCGGATAGGGGCCGCAACCGAAACGCAACTCGCCGCCGGTCAGGCCGTTGTACTGGGTGAGTTCGTTGTGCAGGGCCTGACTGCCGGCGAGCAAGCGGCGAGCATGTTGCAGCACCAGTTCGCCTTGACCGGTCAGACGGAATTCGCGACTGCTGCGTTCCACCAACAGGCAATCGAGGTCCCGTTCGAGGGTCTGGATGCTGCGACTGAAGGCCGGCTGGCTAAGGTTGATCGCCTCGGCTGCGCGACCAAAGTTGCGGTAGTCGGCCAGTGCAACCAGATGGCGAAGCTGGCGTAGATCCATCATGCGTCTCCTGCATTGCGTAGATACTTTTAATGCATTGGATCGATATCACAGAGGCTGGCATAAGTACACGCCTGTCTTTCGTTGTAGCGTGCCATGACCAGTCAACCGTTCATTTCCAGCGCCTTCACCCGCACCATCCTCAGTCACGCCCAGCAGTCAGGGCTGTGTCGTGATCAGTTGCTCAAGCGGGCCGGTATCTGCCTTTCGTTACTGGACGGGCAAGGTTCACAGGTGCCGGCGCACCTGGTCGAGGAGTTGTGGAGTGAATGCGAGCGGCTGGGTGCAAGCGCAACATTCGGCTGTGAACTGGTCAACGGCATGGCCACCACCACTCTGCAAGGCTTGAACATTCTGCTCGATTCCGCCGCGACCCTGCGCGTCAGTCTGCTGTGCTTCACCGAGTTTCTGCCCCGAGTGACCAATTATGTTCAGGCGCAACTTGAGCAAGTCGATGGGCAGGCCCACCTGCACTTGCGCAGCGTTTACCGGCTACCACATTTTTTTGGGCTGGATGCGGCGACGTTGAGCCTGGTGCGCAACATCGCCCGACGACTGGGGCGGGCACCGGGTGAGGTTTTTTGCGCAGTGACCCTGACGTCCGAGCAGGCGGCTGGCGAGTGGTTGCGCGGTGTCGGGGTTGACGTGAAGCGCGGACCCCATCCGTGCCTGAGCCTGCCGCTGGCCAGTCTCGATGAACCATTGCTGGGGGCTAATCCGTTTTTGCATCAGAGCATGTTGCGCCACTGGCAGACTGAAGCTTCACAGCACGTTCGCGGTGACAGTCTGGAGTTGGCGCGGCATTGGCTGACGGCGGGGGACCAGCCCATCGAGCGGATTGCCGAACGGCTTGGGTATCGGCAACCGAGTAATTTCATTCGGGCGTTTCGCAAGCGGTTCGGGATTACGCCGAAGCAGTTTCGGTTGGGCCTGTGAGGTTTTCCTGGCGCACGGTCGAAAAGATCCTTCCAGGTGATGGACTAATCAAACTCTCCACAACTTTACGCGGCACGTTATCGCTGCATTGTCGATGACGTGCCGCCACGCAAGCTCGCGCAGTGATCCTGCTCCGGTTGCGCGGCGGTGTACCACACATAATCCGCGCTTTCTGCTGTCACGGCCTTGCCTGCTTCGGCCAGCACCAGCACCGCGTTACCTTTGCCGGCACCGAGGTCTTTGAGGTGCAATGGCACACCGAGATCCTTGCGCACATGAAACGCGCCGGCCAGTAACAGTGCAGGCGTCGGTGCCGTTGACAGGCGTTCTGCCATGTGACGGTCACGCTGTTGCTGTACCGCCAGCATTGCCGGCATCTGTGATTCGGGCAGAAGTCCGCAATGGGATTCCCGGATGTCCTCCAGCAAGGTCGCTTGTACCTGTTGCGTGGTGGACGCTTCGCCGCTGAGCGTCGGTCGCTGTTGGTAAATCTGCATGATCTGCGCGCGGTCAAGGTTGGCCGACAGCAGCGGGTAGGGCTGGCTTAGGGCGTAAGTCACCACGGCACCGTAAACACTCCAATCCCAATTGGCTTGCCAGGAAAGCGCCTGATAGACATTGGCCGGTGGCTGACCGGCGCGGGTATCGGCCTGCGCGGCGTCGACTTTCGCCTGTTGATCGGGGTTGAGCATTTCCATCAGCAGACTGCCTTGCGGACGCCGCGCCGCCAGTTGGCGCAGCAGCCACAGTTGCAGGGCATGGTGATCAGGATTGTCGTGTTGTTCACCGACCAGCACCCGTGGCGCAGCCGCCAGGCGTTCGACCAGCGCTTGCGGGGTGAGGGTGCGGCCGGTGGCGAGTTCACGGATCACCCGGTGGTCAGCGTGATCGCGACCTTGCGGGGCGATCGGCGCGGGTGGGGCAGTGACGGAATGGGATTGGCAGGCAGCCAGCAGACTGACCAGGCATAACAGCAGAATGCGCATCGGTTTTCCTCATCAGACATGGCCTTTCGCACGCCGGGGAATCAGCGCGCGATAATCAAAGGGTGGCCGCGTTCCGGGTGTCGGTGAATCAGCACTTGCAGCCCGTACACCGCTTCCAGCGCTTGAGCGGTCAATACTTCATCCGGTGGGCCGCAGGCGTGTGGACGACCGTCTTGCAACAGCAGCAACTGATCGCAATAACGCGCCGCCAGGTTGAGATCGTGCAGGATCACCAGCACCGCCGCACCGCGTCCGGCAAAATCGCGCACCGCTTGCAGGATGGTGTGCTGGTGCAGCGGGTCGAGCATCGAGGTCGGCTCGTCGAGTAACAGAATCTGCCCCTCGGCGCCCGGCCACAGTTGCGCGAGCACCCGTGCCAGATGCACACGTTGGCGCTCGCCACCGGACAACGCCAGATAACTGCGCCCGGCCAGGTGCAAGGCGTCGGCGGCACTCAGGGCTTCGGCGACAATTTGCGCATCGCGCACACGTCCGCTGGCATGGGGCAGACGGCCCATGCCCACCACTTCATTGACCGAGAAAGCGAAGTTCAGGCTCGAACTCTGCGGCAACACGGCCAGGCGTCTGGCCCGCTCCTGGCCCGGCCAGTCAGCGAGTTTGCGCCCGTCAAGGCTGACCGTGCCTGCGCTGATCGGCAACTCATCGCAAAGGGCGCCGAGCAGGGTGCTTTTGCCCGCGCCGTTAGGCCCCAATACGCCAAGTACTTGACCCGGACGCAAGTCGATATCGATGTCGGCCAGCACGGTGCGGCTGCCGCGTCGGACCAGCAAATTGTTTGCCCGCAGCATCAGGCACGCCCTCGCACCAGCAGGTAAAGGAAGAAGGGCGCGCCGATGAGCGCCGTGACGATACCGATCGGCAATTCGGCTGGCGCCAGCAGCAGTCGGGCGACCAGATCGGCCAACAACAGCAGGCTGGCACCGGCCAGCAACGAGGCCGGTAACAAAACCCGATGATCCGGGCCGACCAGCAGGCGCATCAGGTGCGGCACCACCAGGCCGATAAAACCGATCAGGCCTGCCGCCGCCACGGCGGCACCCACACCCAGCGCCGTGCACAGCACCAGTTCGAGTTTGATTCGCTCGACATTGAAACCCAGGTGCCGGGCTTCCGATTCGCCGAGCAACATCGCATTGAGTGCTGCCGCGCGCCGTGGCAGCCACAACGCCACGCCCACTGCCACGATCAGCAACGGCCACAAGCGCGGATAGCTGGCGCCGTTGAGGCTGCCCAGGTTCCAGAAGGTCAGGGTGCGTAGCGTGACGTCGTCGGCCAGGTAAGTGAACAAGCCGACACCTGCACCGGCCATGGCGGTCATCGCCACCCCCGCCAACAACATGGTGGCGACGTTGGTCTGGCCATTGCTGCGGCCGAAGCGATACACCACCGCCGTGACGATCAAGCCACCGGCGAAAGCGCATATCGACAGCAGATACGGTTCGATGGCCGGTGACAAACCACCCAGCATGCTGCCACCAACGATGGCGAAAGCCGCGCCGAGCGCCGCACCGCCAGACACTCCCACCAGGCCCGGGTCCGCCAATGGGTTACGGAACAACCCCTGCATCGCCACGCCCGACAGTGCCAATACCGAACCGACCGCAATGCCGAGCAAGCTGCGTGGCAGGCGGATCTGCCCGAGGATCAGCTGCGCCTGTTGCGTGTCACCGCCATTCACTGGCAGGCCAAGCAGACGCAGGCCGGCAAGCAAGGTATCGCCCAACGGCAGGCTGACCGGCCCGAGAGCCAGCGACAACCAGAACACCAGCAGCAATAACAGACCCAGGGAAATCAGCATCGGCCTTGGCCGAACGATGGCCGTCATTGGGTGATTCCGGGCGGCTGGCACGGGCGCACATCGGCGCACGCCGGCATTGATTTGGAGTGCATCAGGACGCTTCCTCTGTCGATCTGACGGGGGATGATGCCATCAACGCTCCGTTTGCGTACACGCCGAAGCCCGGTCTCTGGGTCGATATCTTCAACTGTAGCGATAAACCTGCAGGAGCGAGCCTGCTCTCGATTGCCGTGTACCAGTCACCTTTAAAGTGACTGACACTCCGCAATCGCGAGCAGGCTCGTTCCTGCAGGGTCTGGGCTTTACCGGTCGAGTTCGGCCAATGCTCGGGAAACCCCGGCGCCATAAAACGGATCGGCCAGGGTGCAATGGGCGATATGCCGTTGCTGCACTTCCTGAGAGACGCCACTGAGCGAGCGCGCGGTGTTGTCGAACAGCGCTTGTTTCTCCGACTCGGACATCAGGCGGAACAGGTTGCCGGGCTGTTCGAAGTGATCTTCGTCCACGCGATGATCCCAATGCCCGGCAGCGCCGGAAATTTTCAGCGGCGGTTCGCGCCAGTCCGGTTGATCGGCCCATTGACCATCGCTGTTGGGTACGTACGCCAATTGACCGCCGTAGTTACCGTCCACGCGCATGGCGCCGTCGCGATGAAAGCTGTGTACCGGGCAACGGGCGGCGTTGACCGGGATCTGGTGGTGATTGACCCCCAGGCGATAACGCGCGGCATCGCCGTAGGCAAACAACCGCGCTTGCAGCATCCGGTCGGGTGAGAAGCCGATGCCGGGTACGACGTTCGACGGCGAGAACGCGGCTTGTTCGACTTCGGCGAAGACGTTTTCCGGGTTGCGGTTGAGCTCGAAGTAACCCACCTCGATCAACGGGTAGTCTTTGTGCGGCCAGACCTTGGTCAGGTCGAACGGGTTGACGCCGTGATCATGGGCCTGGTCCTCGGTCATGACCTGGATGTAGAACGTCCAGCGTGGAAAGTCGCCCGCTTCGATGCTGTCGAACAGATCCCGGTGGTGGCTTTCGCGGTCGCGGCCGATCAGGTCCTGAGCCTGTTCGTCACTCAGGTTGTCGATGCCTTGTTGGGATTTGAAGGTGAACTTGACCCAATGCCGTTCGTTGTTGGCGTTGATCAGGCTGAACGTATGGCTGCCGAAACCATGCATGTGCCGGTAGCTGCGCGGAATGCCACGCTGGCTCATGACGATGGTCACCTGATGCAAGGCTTCGGGCAATGACGTCCAGAAATCCCAGTTGCTTTGCGCATTGCGCATGCCGGTGCGCGGGTCGCGCTTGACCGCATGGTTGAGGTCCGGGAAGCGCAATGGGTCGCGAAAGAAAAACACCGGGGTGTTGTTGCCGACCAAATCCCAGTTGCCTTGGTCGGTGTAGAACTTCAGGGCAAAACCACGAATGTCGCGTTCGGCATCCGCCGCGCCGCGCTCACCGGCAACCGTCGAGAAGCGGGTAAAGATCGGCGTTTGTTTGCCCACCTGCGAAAACAGCCGGGCCTTGGTGTAGCGCGTGATGTCGTGGGTCACGGTGAAGGTGCCGTAGGCGCCGGAACCTTTGGCGTGCATACGTCGCTCGGGAATGACTTCGCGGTCGAAGTGGGCGAGTTTTTCCAACAGCCAGACGTCCTGCAGCAACGCTGGGCCGCGAGGGCCGGCGGTCTGGATATTGAAGTTGTCGACGACGGGAGCGCCGTTGATCGAGGTCAGTTTGTTTTTTGGCATGTCACGGTTCTTCACGTTGAGGTTTTAGTTGGGCAGGAAGAATCAAAGTTTTAACTAAACAGAAACTGATAATGAAAATGTTATTTGTTTCGGTGTTGCAGCGCAGCTTTGCAAACGGCAAAAAAGTGCCTGCTTGAGTCTGAGTTTGTTATACCAAGGTGTTAAGAATTATTGGCCAGGCGGTCAGCATCGAACCTGGCGCTTAAGCACCCTGTCGATACACGCCAGCAATGCATCGGTATTGAAAGGCTTGGCAAAATATCCTTCGGGTTTTCGCACGCTGGCGCTGAACTGCGGTGGCAGGCCAGGCTTTCCGGTAATGAAAAGCGTTGGGATATGGGTGTTTCTGGCCGCCAGCGTTTCGTACAGCTGTACCCCGCACATACCGGGCATCTGAATGTCGGAGATCAGGCAGTCGGTCTGCTCGGGGCCGCTGGATTCAAGAAACGCGTAGGCGCTGTTGTAGGTGTTTACCGTGTAACCGTAAGAACGCAATAAACTGTCCAGCGAGATAAGAATTAGTTCGTCATCATCAACAACTGAAATAATAGCTGAGTTGAACATGTGGAAACCTTGCGTCATTGCGAGTGGCGCTAAGTGGCGCCCGCCATACTTGCAAGATACGCGCTCAAAAAAAGCGGAATAGTATACTTGGGTATGTTTGTTGGTTGATTTTAGATAAATACAGCAGCGTTCTCAGTACGGCTGTTCCCGGGCCAGGTTGTCCTCGAGCAGCGACAGGAAACGCGCGTTGTGCCGTGCGCACTCTTCAAAGAATCGTTTGCTGGCGGTGTCCTTGTTTTCGATAGCGCTGTCGCAGCAGTCGCGCAGCAAGGCATCAAAGGCTCGCAGGCGGCGCGTACCCTGACAAATCCCGGTCAGGCAGTCGGCAAAACACTGTGATTCACGACTGTCATTCAGGCTGTAGAGCGCCGCGGTTTCAACGTATCCGCCGAGGTCGGTGATGCCGTCGGCAAGGAATTCGGCGTAATCGGCGTTGACGCGTACCAAGCGATGGAACAGCTGTTGCACCGGCAGGAAGCTGACGTTTCGTACTGTCTGCTGACCCCGTTTGAGCTGCGCAAGAATGCCCAGCGTGGTGTTGAGGGTTTGCGTCAACGCGTCGATGATCTCCACTCGCTCGCAAGTGGACAGCGACGTATGCGCACCATAGCGACTGATGCGCAGCGGATGACTGACGATGTACAGCTTTTGCAGTGCGTTCATGACAACCGTCCCCGGGTCAGCGCGTCGGCGCGATGAGTTGATTCATTCAAGGTGCCCAGCGTAAATCGATACACGCCTGACAACACTCCTACCTCAAGACAGTGGCGTAGCACATGGGGCTACAGTCGTCATACCTGGGTATGGGCGTCAGCATTGGAATTGCGATTGCAGCAATGCGCCCCAGTGCTCCTGATTGTCTGGTCGGCGGTAATACACCACCATGTGTCGCGCGACCTGCATCGCGACTTCGCGCCCCCCGTCAGCCTCCACGAGCGCCAAGGCCAGATCGATCCCGGCACTGATGCCAGCGGAGGTCCACACCGACTGTTGCTGCACGAAGATCGCTTCCTGATCCAGTTCGACCTGGGGGAACAGGCGCTCGAACCATTCGGCCATCACCCAATGGGTTGCGGCCCGTCGGCCATCGAGCAAACCGGCCTGGGCCAGCAAGAATGTGCCGCTGCAAACCGACGCCGTGCGCGTGGCCGTGGCTGAAGCCTGGCGCAGCCAGTCCACCAGCGCCGTACTTTCGGCAAGGATCTGGCGAATGCTCGGGGAGCCGGGGACGATCAGGGTATCGACCGGGTTATCGTCAAACTCGCTCAGCTTCCGGCTTTGCACCACCAGGCCTTCGGCCGACTGGATTTCGCCACCGGTGATGCTGGCGGTATGCAGCGCATAGCCGGGGAGCCCGCGTTCAGTCATGGCTTTGTTGGCCACCCAGAACACTGTCTGGGCACCGGTCAGGTCCAGCAGACCCATTTGCGGGTAGGCCACGAACACGATGGTGCGCGGTTGGGCATGATCAGGATGCGGGCTTGTTTCATTGATAGACACAGCGAGTTCTCCAAAGCGCCGCATGGCGGCATGTGTGGATGAAGGTTATTCATCGTGATTCGGGGACGTCAGCGGAATCGCAAACAGAAACTGCGTGCCCACTCCCACTTCGCTGGACACCCAGATGCGCCCACCATGAAATTCAATGATCGAGCGGCAAATCGAGAGGCCCATCCCCAGGCCGGTGGGTTTGGTGGTGAAGAACGGATCGAACAGCGATGGCAGAATGTCTTCGGCAATGCCGGTGCCGGAATCGGCGATTTCAAGCAGCGCTTCGTTATCCTGGACCGACGTTTGAATCCGCAGCGTTCGTGCCCGGTCATGCACATTGGCCATGGCCTGGCAGGCATTGATGATCAGATTGATGATCACTTGCTGCAGTTGTATCCGGTCACCGTGGATGTGCGCGCCGGGGGCACCCAGCTGTGCGAGTGGACGAACCTGATGATTGCAGATGTCATGTTGCATGAGCGTCAGTGAGTCACTGACGATTTCGTCGAACACTTCGGTCTGGCGCTGCACTTCACTCTGGCGCGACAGCGCCCGAATGCAGGTGATGACATCGGACACCCTGGCTGAATTCTGAATGATCCGGTCCAGTGAGCGGCGAGCTTCTTCGAGGTTCGGCTCGGGGCGGTTGATCCAGCGCTTGCAGGATTCACCGCTGGTGATCACCGCCGCCAACGGTTGGTTGATCTCATGGGCAATGGACGCGGCCAATTCACCCATGGAGGTCACCCGCGTCACGTGAGCGAGTTTGGCCTGGGTGTGCAACAGCGCTTCTTCGGAGTGTCTTGACCCGGTCACATCCATCAAGGCACCGACGTACTCAATGCGCCTGCCATGCTTGAACAGTGGGTTGGCGATCATCTGCACATGCTTGATCCGGCCATCGGGCATGACCAGCCGGTGCTCCACTTCAATCAGGCTTTTTTGGCGGGCAGCCTGTTCCAGGACACTGTCGAAAATCGCCAGGTCATCAGGATGTGTGCGCTCGCGGGCCATCGCCAGCGTTGGCGTTTCGCCCAGTGGGTACTCGAAAATGCGCGAGGCTTCATCCGACCACGACACGATCACCTCGTCATCGATGGCAAAACCGACACTGCCGGTGTGACTGAGTTTTTCTGCACCCAGAAAGAACGCTTCTTTGCGACGCAACGTCTCGGTCGCGCGCTTGCTGCGCAGCGCCAGCAAGGTGATGGTGGTCAGTGCGATCAGGCAACGCACGAACCCGGCGATCATCCTGTGATCGCGGTAGCCTTCTTCGACGACGAAGGTGGCGCTCAGGATGGCTACGCAACCGAAAGCGACGGCGAGGAAAACCGGAACAGGAAAGAAGTTCGCCGACATGAACACCAGCGTGATGTAGAACAGTGTCGGCGCAACATCCAGTTCAAGGTAAGAGTTGGTAATAAAGATCATGCTGCCGACCGCAATGGCAGCCAGCCAGGCCAAGGCATCTGAAAAAAAAAGTTTCTTGCAACGTTTAATGATAGACATTTGTTCTTCCGGGTTTTTGCTATCGAACGGCAACTCGCAGGGCATCGGTGATGCCGGGCAAACTCTTAGTGAGGGGCGTTGGTGTTGTTGTGCAAAAGCACTACTGAAATGGGCTGTTCAGTTGTCCTTTGGAGCAAATGTTCATCGGGAATTGCGGTAGAGCTGACGTGATAAAAAACGCCCGCCAGAAAAACCAGTGGCGGGCGCTTGGGAAATGTCCCGGTCCAGCAAGGAGTGGGCTGGCCGGGATACGGGCGTTTAACTTCACTTCACCCGGTGAAACCCTGCAGCGTTGTCAGCGGGTTTTGTCGCAGCCGATTGAAAGACAGCAAGCGCATGACATAACCCAGCTTGATGGCTGTCGGACCGAGTATCGTCAAGGCATGGGCCATCACCAGGCCTGGCAATGACAGATACGCGTCATAGCCGTAAGCCAGAACGGCGCCGATGAGCAGCGCGAACAACCCACCGATCAGCAGTACATGGGACAGCCTCAGTACCCGATACGGATCTTCGAAAAAAGCATACATATCGATCACCTGCGGCTTGGTGTCAGGCCACTGGAATCAATGGATCAGCCGCGGCCAGCGCGGTGGCACGATCTGCCGCCGGCGGGTAGATCCACACGGAGTTGATCTGGGTCTTGAGTTCCTTGGCTTCCTGTTTCACCAATTTCACCTGGCGATCCCAGCCCTCGGTGAACACCGCACCCCAGGTGCCCAGGTCCAGGCAAGTGACGTACTTGGGTTGGCTGTAGGCCATCGGTTCCACGCCCAGCAGTTCGGCGGCGACGTTGTTGCCGGCGTAGCGACCCAAAGCAATCGCGTGCTGGCAGGACATGGCGGCGAAATTGCCCTGATCATCGGTGGCGGCATAGGCCACGTCACCACTGGCGAAGACATCGGCGTGCCCGCGCACTTTCAGGTTCTGATCCACATGCAGACGACCCTGATGATCGCGGGTGCCTTGCACTTGCTCGGTCAGCGAGTGGGCGCGGAAACCCACGGTCCAGATCACTGTGTTGGACTCGATGCGACGGCCATCGGTGAGGGTCACACCGTTTGCATCGACCGAGGCCGTGGTGGCGCCGACCAGCCATTCGATGCCCAGATGTTCCGACGCCTCGACGATGGATGGGCGAATGCCGTCGCCAAGAGCGGCACCGATTTGCGGGGCGCGTTCGAGAACGACCACACGGATGTCGGCGTCATCACCCAGCGCGGCACGCAGGCGTGCCGGCATTTCAGTGGCGGTTTCGATACCGGTGAAACCACCGCCGATCACCACTACGGTATTGCGCGCAGCACTGGCCGGCTGGTCCTTCAGCGCCTTGATGTGCGCTTCCAGTTCGGTGGCGGATTCGATTTCATCGACATCGAACGCATGCTCCAGGCCTTCGAGCGGCGGACGCATCAGCTTGCTGCCGGCAGCCAGCACCAGGCGGTCGTAGCTCAACTTGCCCTGGACACCGGCGACGTTGGTGTAGCCAACCTGTTTGTTTTTCTCGTCGATCACCTCGGCCGAACCCTGAACGAATTTCACGCCCACGGCATCGAACAGATCGTTCAGCGGTGCTTTCATGGTGTGTACATCGGGCTCGTAGAAGCGCGGGCGGATCCGCAGTTCAGCTTGAGGAGCCAGCACGGTGATTTCGATGTCATTTCGATCGTGCTTGTCCAGCAGACGGGCAGCGCTCAATGCGCTCCATACACCACCGAAACCTGCACCGATAATCAAAATTTGCTGTTTCATTGTTTTGCTCCTGAAGAACAATCGAGGGAGAAAGTTGTTGCGATGTAAGCACTACCGCTGTGGCCAATCATTCGCGTAGTGGTAAAAAAAACGCGGCGCAGACGGTTCGGCTTGATCTGCAGCAGATGGTATTCGAGCGGTTTGAATCTGACACTGCTACATTGGGTCAGCGCGAGTATGAGTAAGTATGAGTGGGCTATACCAAGGTATTAACCGGCTGAAGTTAGTTGCGTCGGTTGAGGACTGTTTCGATACAGGCGAGCAACTTGTCGGTGGAAAAAGGCTTGGGGAAAAAGGCAATCGGTTTCTTCGCGCCGAGGCCGGGAGGCCGCTGTGCATAAGGGTTGCCCGTTATGAAAATCACCGGTATATGGATGCCTCGGGCCGCCAGTTGCTCATACATGCTGATGCCGTCCATTTCCGGCATTTGTATGTCGGAGATCAAACAGAACGTCACTAAAAGATCCTCGGAAAAAAGAAACTCCTTTGCTCCCCCGTACGTACGAACCCGATAACCACTGGATCGCAATAAACTGTCTAATGCCATTCGAACGGATTCATCGTTATCGACAACGGCAATCATTGCCTCATTACACATAGTGGTGTCCTGCCTGGTAACGCAGAACACTGAAAAGGCTCTGCGCCATCACTGCAAGATACGCTGTCCCGAAAGGACGCACAGCATACGTGGGTATAGTCACCTGATTGCGGGCTGGGCCGAGATCACCTCAGACATGCGCACCAGATCGGCAAAGGACCGCGCACCCATTTTGCGCATGGCCTGGCCGCGATGGATCTTCACGGTGATTTCGCTCAAGCCGATTTCCCCGGCAATCTGTTTGTTCATCAAGCCCGAGGCGGCCAGCGCCATAACCGTTTGTTCCCGGGCGGTGAGGGTTTGGTGGCGCGCCCGTAGTTCATCGGCATGGCGCTCGGACTCGCGACGTTGTTTATCCCGGCTGTGTGCGGCGCACACGGCGTCGATCAGATCCTGCTCGCGAAACGGCTTGGTCAGAAAATCCACCGCGCCGGCTTTCATCGCGCGCACCGTCATGGCGATATCGCCATGGCCGGTGATGAACACAATGGGTACGTTGATGCCGGCAGTGGCCAATTCGTTTTGAAAGTCCAGGCCACTGCTGCCTTGTAACCTTACGTCCAGCACCAGGCAACTGACCGTGTCCGGTCGCTGGTACTTCATGAACTCGGCAACCGAACCGAACAACGCGACCCGCAGGCCGATCGATCGCAACAGACTGCCGAGGGATTCGCGCAGCGGCGCATCGTCGTCAACGATGAAAACCATGGACTCGTCTGGGGTAATTTTGTTGAGTGGATGTTGTTCGTTCATTGCTGATTCCCAAGGGGTGGACGCGCAACCGCCGGGGCTGTGTTCCTGGCGAGGGACGCTACATTAATTGTCAGTCCGACAGACGGCACTCATACCTGTGTATTAAATGGCCGCAGCGAAACCCTGATCGTTGGCGACGCGTATCGGCAGGGCAAACAGGAACGAACTGCCCTGGCCGGTTGCGCTGGTGGCCCAGATTCGCCCTTCGTGGAAATCGATGATCGAACGGCAAATGGCAAGGCCCATGCCCAGGCCGTTTGCCTTGGTGGTGAAGAAGGGCGTGAACAACTGCGGCAAGATGTCGGCAGGTATGCCCGGGCCTTGATCGGCTACTTCCAGCAACACTTCGTTGTGCTTGACCCAGGTGCGGATGCAAAGCACCCGTTCGCAAGGACTGACTGCCTCCATGGCCTGGCAGGCATTGATGATCAGGTTGATGATGACTTGCTGCAGCTGCACGCGGTCGGCACTGACCTGGCCGCCGAATGCGTTCAGTTCGATTTTCGGATTGATCTTGTGATGCGCCAGTTCGCAGCGCACCAGGCTCAGGGTTTCGCTGACGATGTCGTTGAGCGATTCGTTCTGGCGCAACGGGTCGCACTTGCGCGACAGCGCCCTGACCCGACGGGTGATTTCACTCGCGCGGCTCGAACTGGCGATGATGCGTTCGAGTGACTGACGCGCTTCGAGTACATCGGGGTGCGGCCGGCTCAGCCAATTGCGGCAGGCCTCGGCACTGCTGGTGATCGCCGCCAACGGCTGATTGACTTCATGGGCAATGGACGCCGCCAATTCGCCCAGGGTGGTCACGCGGGTGACGTGCGCCAATTCGGTCTGGGCGCGGCACAGCGCCTCTTCGGCTTGTTTGCTGGCAGTCACGTCCATCAGCGCGCCCAGATACTCGAAGCAGCCTTTGCGGGTGAAGAGCGGGGTGGCGAACAAATGCAGATGCTTGATTCGACCATCGGGCATCAGCAGGCGGTGTTTGACCTCGATCAGGGTTTCATGGCGCGCAGCCTTGTCGAAACCGGCCAGTACCAGCGGCAGGTCATCGGGGTGGGTTCGCTCCAGGAACAACGCCACCGAGGGCGGTGTGCCCGTTGGGTATTCGAGGATCCGTGCCGCCTGTTCCGACCAGCCCATTCTGCCGAGGTCGGCGCGAAAGCCAAAGCAAGCGGTCTGGGTCAGGCGCTGGGCACCGACCATATAGACTTCCTTGTGGCGCAGGTTGTCGGAGACCCGTTTGCTGCGAAGCGCCAGATAGACAATGGCCGCCAGTACAGCCAGGCTGTGCAGCAAATCAGTGACGGTTTCCCAGTGTTGGAACCCGCCCTGATACAAGCACATCGTCGTCAGCACCAACATGCAAAACAACGCAACAACGATCACTGCGCTGATCGACAGCAGGTTGATCGCCATCAACAACAGCGCGATGTACAGCGTGGTGGTGGTCAGGTCGGTGCGGGTTTCGGTGTTGATCAATATGCAGGACGCCACGATCAACCCCATCAGCCACACCAGGGGTGCTTCCAGCGGCTTGAGACTGAGACCGAGCAAGAGACGAGAGGTCCTTTGGCCTGTGTTGAACAGCATCTTGCTGCAGGTTCCTTTTGCAAAGGGCGGCGTGCGCTCAGGGGCAGGCTTTTGTGTGGGCGTTTCGATCATGCGCGCCTCGGTTTCTTGTTCGGGCTGGGGCGGAGAATCGGTTCAGTATCCTAGAAGCACGGGCGTGCCACACGTTAGGACAAAAAACCCGTGAAACCTGCCACGGCGTCATGTGGCGCTTATATTGGGCATAGGCAAGTCATTCATTTAAATGCGCTTTTTACAGGGCGCTATACCGAAGTATCAGCACACTCACCTAATGCATGATCGTTTTGTCCCCATGTACGACAGACGTTCCGCCACCACACTCATAACCTGTACAGGCACCTTCCCGAACTCAATGGCCGTGTGCCGGGTAGCGAACCTCATGAACAGAAATGACCTGCGTCGTGCCGACATCAACCTGCTGGTGGTTTTCGAAACGATGATGCATGAGCGAAATGTCAGTCGCGTCGGCGAAAAGCTTTTCCTTGGGCAACCCACCATCAGCGGTGCCCTGGGCCGTTTGCGCGTGTTGTTCGATGACCCGCTGTTCATTCGTTGCGGGCGGGTGATGGAGCCGACTGCGCGGGCCGAGGAAATCTTTGCCAACCTGGCGCCGGCGCTGGACGGCATCGCCGCTGCGTTGAGCCGTTGCCAGTCGTTCGATCCACGCACCAGCGATACGACGTTTCACATCGGACTGTCCGACGATGTCGAATATGCGTTGCTGCCACGGCTGTTGCGCCAGCTGCGTATCGAGGCACCGAACATCAAATTGATCATGCTTCGGGTCGATCAACAGCAGATGTCGCAGAGGCTGGTGAACGGCGACATCTCCATGGGCATCAGCCATACCCTCGACCTGCCGGCCAGTGCGCGACGCAAGGGGCTGCGGCAGATTCGCCCGACGCTGCTGCGTTTTGACACTCGGCCTGGACCGTTGGCCCTGGACGAGTTCTGTCGGCGCCCGCATGTCGTGGTGTCGTCCATGGGCAATGCCACGGATGATACCGACCACGCCCTGAGCCTGCTGGGCCGACAGCGCAAGGTGGTGTTGACCGTTGCACAGTTCAGTGCGTTGCCGGGGTTGCTGGCGCAAAGCGACATGCTGGCCATCGTGCCGGATTACGTGGCCAAGGCGATGGCATCGGTGGCGGGCATGCGGGCTGAGCCGGCACCGCTGCACCTGCCGGTACATGAGTTGTCGATGGTCTGGCGCGCAGCAGCGCACGCAGATTCAGGCCAGCGCTGGTTACGTTCGCGCTGCAGTGCGTTTCTCTGTGAGCCGGTCGAGTTGCAGGTGGTGCCCAAGGCCCGACCGGCGTTGCGCAGCGATCAGGCCTTGCTGGCGGCCAGATAGGCACCGAGGCGTCGGCCCATTTCTTCACCCAGTGCCTGCAAGCCGCTGAGCGGACGAACCATCACTTCGAAATCGACGATTTTCCCCTGCTCGTTGAAGCGGATCATGTCGATGCCCTTGAGCTGTTTCTCGCCGACCCTGGCGCTGAACTCGAGGATGACATTCAAGCCGTCGGCGGTCGCCAGTTCACGGTGATAGGTAAAGTCTTCGAACACCTGGGACACCGTGTTGAGGATCATCGATACCACCGGCGCGCCCGGATACGGTGTGTGCGCCATCGGTGAACGGAACACCGCTTGCGGATCCAGCAACGTTGGCAAGGATTTCAAATCGCCAGTGCGGATCATCGCGTGCCACAGGCTCAAGGACTCCGCGGCTTTGGGGTGCAGTTGCAGTTCAGACATATTCAACTCCTGTTTTTTTGTTGTTGTTCAAAGCTTGCCTGATGCGGGTTTACCCAGTTGGCGGGCAATGACCTGCGCGGCGTCATCTGCCCAGAAGCTGTAGATGGCCGGCCCCGGATGGAAACCATCCCGCGCCATCGAACCGGCCACGGGGGCCAGGTCGGTTGTCAGCATCGTACAGTGATCTTCGCGGCTTGCCAGTTGCGCCAGGCGTGTATTGAAACGCGCCGCCCGATTGCCCAGATACCAGCGCAGCGGTTGCGGCAGCGCAGGAAACAGATGCATGGGCGGGACAGGGGACATCACGATCTGCCTGGCTGCGAATCGGCCGCGCAGCACAGCCAATAACTGTTGTTGCCGGGCGATCCACTGATCAACCGTCAGTGTACTGGTGACATCGTTGACCCCAATCGACAGCAGCACTACATCAAAGACCTGCGGTGGCTGCTGCTCAAGCATTTCAAGTAACGCCTGCGAGTCCAGACCCGAACGTGCCCAGAGGCTCCATCTCACCTGGTAATCCCTGGCCAAGCGACTGACCAGTTGCCCGCTCAAGGCCTCGGCCTGGGTCGACGCCCCGACACCCGCGGCGGCACTGTCGCCCAGTATCAACAGGCGCAGGACCTCACCACTGCCCGCCATACCCTGGCGCTCCCCCTCGGCTTCGGGCAGTTTCGGCGTAACCCGCCGCGTGTACGCACCCTGCATCAGCAACACAGGGCCGAGCATGATTTTGGCCAGCGCTTCGGTCTTGCTCATGGGAGAGATCCGCAGAAAGGAGGCATAGGTTCGCTTAAAAACCGCCCACGAAAAAGCCCCGAATCAATCGAGGCTTGGTGTTTTTTGCTGGTGTTCGGCGTTATTTGAACAGTTCGGAGTGACTGCCGAGGTCGACAAATGTGAGCAGGTCGGGGCGTGTGTGCTGATAGATCAGCAAGAAGTCACCACCCATATGGCATTCTCGAAAACCGCTCCAATCTCCCGACAACGCGTGATCAAGGTAGTTTGCTGGTAACGGCTCTCCCAAGAAAAGCATGACCATTACCTGACGAACCTCATTCATATTGCGTTGGCCTGCACGCTTGTAGCGTTCCCACGACTTCTTGAACTCCGAGGTCTGTGCACACTGCTTTGGCAGTTCAGCGCGTTTTTGTTTTTTCTCCGGTTTCGCCATCAACATCCCTCAGCATTTCGTCTATCGAGTCGAACCGCTGACGAATTTCGCGTGCTTGCATCATGGCGCGAGCCGTTTTCTCGGAAGGGACGCGAACTTCAAACGGTAGTCCCTGAGTCGCGACAACCTGACGAAGAAAAAGACGCATGGCGTCACTGATGCTCAAGCCGCACGCACTCAAAACTTCGGTAGCTCGTGCTTTCAAATCCTCATCAATACGGCAACGCACGTCAGTCGTTTTCAGTAATGCACCCATGGCAGTAACCTCATTATTAATTTGTAGCTACATCAGCGCTACCTCCGGCATTCTGGTTGAGCAGGGGGTTCAGGGTCAACTGCAGCATGATGGGTGGTTGAAAGCGTGTCTCCCGGCTGAGTTCCCAAACCGATATTTCAACGGTTACCGCTCGTTTTGAATATCAGCCTGATCCTTGTTTTGTATGGGATGGGGCTCGATCTCGTGCAGGAAATTGCCATGGGCGAAAGTCCCTTTTTCAACGTGCACGAAAAAGCCCGGCTGATCAGGCCGGGCTTTTTTGGCTGTTGCGGTGTAGCTATTTATTTAGGCGACGGTGTTGCCATTCAGGCGGTCGGAACCATCGGCAGCGACGGTGTTGCCTTGCAGGCGGTCGGAGCCATCGGCAGCGACGGTGTTGCCTTGCAGGCGATCCGAACCATCGGCGGCGACGCGGTTTTCGATCAGGCGATCGGAACCGCCTTCTGCGACACGATTCTGGATCAGACGATCCGAACCCCCTTCAGCCACACGATTTTCAATCAGTCGATCCGAGCCGCCTTCCGCGACTACAGGTTGAACAGAGGTCGCGGCAAATGCGTTGATTGCGAAAACCGAGAAAGCGATGCTGAGGATGGTTTGGCGTTTCATGATCGTGTGCTCCGGGGTGTTGTTGGTTGGTATGGAGCCAATGTTACGCCGTGCAGTTTTTAAGAGAACTTCATTGAATCAATGGTGACTATCGACGCAGTCAATGGATGCAGTCATTGATCCGTCACGCATAACTCACCGGTTGCGCGAATCAATGCCTGGCCATGCAGGGCATCCTTGATCAGGCTGGCGCGTTGTTCGGCCAGCCAGTTAGGGCATTCCGGGTCGACGCGATAGGGCATGAAATCGGCGTATTGCTGCAACAGGCGGACTTGCAGCATATCCAGTTTTGGCCGGATTTGACTCAGGTCGGGCCGTGGCACGTCGGGTGCCTTGCGGGCGGCTTGCCAGACAGCGAGCAGCCCATACTGCACCAGTTTGTTGGCTTCGATCTGCGCCGCAACCAATTCGGCCGCTTCGTCCGGGTCAAGTTTTTGCTGAACCGCCTGCTTGCGGGCGTTGGCAATGACTTGCGCTTCGCGGGCTGTATCCTGGATTGGCTTGCCACTGTCCCACTTGGTCAGCGCCACCTGATCGGCAATATTCAGGCGCTCATTGATGGTTGCCAGTAACGGTTGCAGGGCATCGGGGGCAGGGGAAGGGGCAGCGTGAGCAGCTGCGGCGACCAAGCCGAGCAGGGCGCCGCTCAGCAGTTGCGGCAAGCGTGGGCAGTGGAACATAAGCAAACCTCTTGGGCATGGGATGCGCATCAGGTCTTATGTATCACAGCACAGACGTTGGTACGAAGCTCAATGGTGTAATCAATCTGTTACAGCCGCAGCCAATAACTGCTCAATCTGCGCCAGTTCCCAGGTGCTGAGCAAGCTCACCGGATCGGTGCCGAAACGTTGCCCTCCATCGAAAATCCGCCCGTCCGCACTCTGGCAGCCGAGGCAGTGGCGCAGGCGACCAGCGTCGATATCAAGGCTCAAACGCCAGCCATCGATATCGACCTGCACCATGCCAGGCTCAGATTGTTCATCAAGACGCTGGAGCGAGCGCAGGCCCAGGGCGGCGTCGCGCAATTGCTGGTAAACCTCGCGGGCAGTGAAGGGGGGCACAGGTGTCTCCGGGCAGTGGATGGAGCGACAGGATAAAGTGCACCCCCGCGACTGTCATTCTACGGCCTGTGCCTGTCGAGCCCGCGGCGCCTCTTCGTCCTGCAGATGAAGGCTCATGTCGTCGCAACTTTGTGACCACTCCGTCAGCCACGAAGGCATTTGCATCGACTGTTCCGACAACCCCAGTTCGCGGGCAAATTCGCCGGGTGGCACCGTACCTTTCGCTGCACGGAACAGGCCGCGCATCACCACCCAGTTGCTGGAATCCACCCGCATGATCCTGGACAGCATCACCTACGCCGTGGGCTACGAAGTTGGAAACTCGTTCCGCAGGCTCTTGCGCCAGCGCGTGGGCTTGTTGCCGGCGGCGTACCGCAAGAAGTTCCCATCGGTCGCATGATGCCGCACACGAAAAAGCCCGGCTGATCAGGCCGGGCTTTTTGCTGGGTACCGCGATGTAGCGATTGATTATGCAACGGTGTTGCCTTGCAGGCGGTCGGAGCCATCAGCGGCTACTTCGTTACCTTTCAGGCGGTCGGAGCCATCGGCAGCGACGGTGTTGCCTTGCAGACGATCCGAGCCATCGGCGGCTACTTCGTTACCTTTCAGGCGGTCGGAACCATCGGCAGCGACGGTGTTGCCTTGCAGACGATCCGAGCCATCGGCGGCTACTTCGTTACCTTTCAAACGATCCGAACCATCGGCAGCGACGCGGTTTTCGATCAGGCGATCAGAGCCGCCTTCAGCGACACGATTCTGGATCAAACGATCCGAACCCCCTTCAGCCACACGGCTTTCGATCAGTCGATCCGAGCCGCCTTCAGCGACGACGGGTTGAACAGAAGTCGCGGCAAATGCGTTAACTGCGAAAACCGAGAAAGCGATGCTGAGGATGGTTTGGCGTTTCATGATCGTGTGCTCCGGGGTGTTGTTGGTTGGTATGGAGCTGATGTTACGCCGCGCAGTTTTTAAGAGAACTTCATTGATGTGATGGTGAACATCGACGGCATTGATAGAGCGAACGAGCTACCTCCCATGGGCGTGATGATGCGGCCTGACCTGTCGTCGGCTGCACTGCCTGGGCACAAGCGTGGGGGTATCCTGTTTCTTCGCGGGTTTCACGCTCTGATCGGGAGGGTAAACCGATGCATGACTACTACGATTTGGGCACCTACAGCCGCCCGGTGACAACGAGTTCGCCACAAGCCCAGCTCTGGTTCGACCGCGGCCTGATGTGGTGCTACGGCTACAACCACGACGAGGCCATCCGCTGCTTTCACAAAGCCCTCGAACATGACCGCGAATGTGCGATGGCTTACTGGGGGATCGCCTATGCCAGCGGCCCCAACTACAACAAGCGTTGGGATGCTTTCATCGAGCAGGAACTCAAGGAGGCCGTGGCCCAGGCCCGGTTGGCGACGCAAATTGCATTGGTGCACCTGGACGGCGCAACGGCGGTGGAACAGGCGCTGATTCGCGCACTGCAGCAACGCTATCAGTCCGAGCAGGCCACGACCGTCGACGAACTCCTCACCTGGAACGATGCTTACGCCGCCGCCATGCGTGAGGTCTACCAAGCCTTTCCCGACGATCCGGATGTCACGGCACTGTTCGCTGAAGCGTTGATCGACCGCACGCCCTGGCAACTCTGGGATCTGAAAACCGGCACTCCGGCCCCCGGCGCCGACACGCTGGAAACTGTGGCCGTGCTGGAGCAGGCGCTGCAGCGCATGACTCCGAAGGGTGAGACACCGCACCCCGGCGTGCTGCATATGTATGTGCATACCATGGAAATGTCGCCGTACCCGGAACGGGCACTGCGCGCCGGCGACATGCTGCGGGACCTGGTGCCGGACGCCGGTCATTTGCGCCACATGCCGTCGCACATCGACGTGCTGTGCGGCGATTACCGTGGCGCGATGATCACCAACAGCCGCGCGATCGAGGTCGACAGCCAATACCTGGCGCAAGAAGGCCCGCTCAATTTCTACACCCTGTACCGATGCCACAACTACCACTTCAAACTCTATGCAGCGATGTTTCTCGGCCAGTATCAACCGGCGCTGGACGCTGCCGAACAGATGAGCGCGACGATCAAGGAAGAACTGCTGCGCGTTGAGCAACCGCCCATGGCCGACTGGCTGGAAGGCTTCGTTTCGATGAAGCTGCACGTGCAGATCCGCTTCGGCAAATGGCAGGACATTCTCGCAACGCCGTTACCCCACGATCCGGCGTTGTACTGCGTGACCACCGCCATGCTGCATTACGCCAAAGGCGTGGCGCACGCGGCGTGCGGGCAGGTCGCTGCCGCTGAAGCCGAACAGCAGCACTTCCTCGAAGCCTGGGCACGGGTGCCGGACACTCGCTACCTGTTCAACAACACCTGCAACGACATCCTGGCCGTGGCCGGGGGCATGTTGCGCGGGGAAATCGAGTACCGCAAAGGTCATGTGGACGAGGCCTTCGCCCACCTGCGCGAGGCACAAGCGCTGGACGATCACTTGCCGTATGACGAGCCTTGGGGCTGGATGCAACCGGTACGCCACGCGCTTGGCGCCCTGTTGCTTGAGCAGGGCAGGGTAGAAGAAGCCTTGCAGGCCTATCGCGCCGATCTGGGACTGGATAACACACTCAGCCGGGCATCCTGGCATCTGGACAACGTCTGGAGCCTGCATGGTTATGTCGAATGCCTGACGCGCCTGGGGCGCGAGGCAGAAGCGGCGGCTGCAAAGATCCGCCTCGATCTGGCCATGGCCCGTGCCGATGTGGAGATATCGGCATCGTGTTTCTGCCGGGTCGGCCAGCGTTGTTGCCATTGAGCTGCCCGATCGGCAGGCAAGAAACGCCGCCTCAAGCCTCGCTGATCTGGCTGACGCTGGTGATCTGGCCGTTCCAGACCATCTCGTAATGGGCGCTCTGGATGATCGACGACACAGGTTTGGGCGTCATCAATGCCCAGCACAAGCTGCCCGGCAGACGCACCGAGTGATAGCGCAGCCCGGGGCAGCGAGCCTTCCTGATTTCCCGGCCCAGCACTCGTGACTGGCTGTAGTCGTCCGGCGCATAGATCGGGTCATGGGTCGGCAGGGTGGCCGCGTCCTTCATTCCCGCATCACCAAAAGTGCAGGTCAGCCCGCGAAACACAAAGCGTTCATAGTTCAGGCTTGGCACTTTCGACCAGTACAGGCTCTGGTGATACCGCACCTCGGCCAGCGCGGTTTCCATCGAGTCGGCAAGGTACAACACCCCAAAGCTGCCATCACTGAACCGCGAACCGGCCGGATTGACGTGCGTAAACGGCGCCGTCGCATAGGAACACCCGGGGATGCCGAACGGAATTTCACTTCGTGGAATCAGCTCCAGTTGACCCACTTCATTCTTCAGTCGGGGATTGACCAGCGCCTGAATCTCGAACAGCACGTCGAACTCGTCCGCGTCAGCCACGTCTTCGAACAAGGCAATCGGCGGAAACTTCGAGTTGACCAGCCGATACGCCTGCAACGGCTTGCCGGCAAACACCGGCAGCTCAGCCACCTTCACCACTGCGCGCCCCGCAGCACATCAATGCGCCGGAAGGTTTCGTACAACGAAATCATGTCGCCCTGGGCCATGATCTCCAGCGGGCTGCGGCCATTGAAAAACTCGTTGTCATTGGCCATCGACGGGAAACCGTAGACGTTCTCGGGGTTATCGAACACCAGGCGCAGGGTGGCGTGAATGTTCAGCACAAAACTGATGCGCTGCATCTGGTCTGCATCCAGCGCCACTGACCAGTCAGGGTCACGCTGCCGTGCGCGGGTGTAGGTGCTGCGGGAAATGCGCAGAATGTGACACGCCTGCTCGCTGCTGGCCTGCCATTTTTCCAAAATGCTCACGGCGGCACGCAGCCCGGTGACGCACTGGTTTTTGCTGAACGATTGCGCTTGCGCGGCGACGGCCATGTTCGTTACCTGACTGAGTCCATAGACACAAAATTAGGCATTATGAATCTATAGATCAAGTGGCATGCGACCAGCGGCCTAAGGGCTGTCTGTCACTCCGGCATGCCCGCCAACCGCAGTCCGTCGGCGAACAGCGCGAGATCCACAGGCCGCTGGATCGGCAGCCAGTCCTGGAGGTTGCACAGGCGCAACGTTGGGTCCTGCTCACGCAGGCGTTGCATCGCCAGTGTCGCCTTATCCATTCGGTCGCCGAAGGCATGGCTGGCCGCCAGCAGCGCCGCGGCGGGAAGCAGGCTGGGCAGGTTGCCCAGTGCCTTTTCCGCCCAGTGGGCGGCGGCATCGAATTGACCGGCGAAGAAATTCGCGAGCGCCATCCCGACTTGCATTCTGAACATTTCCGGATCCAGCGGACTCAAGCGCACGGCATGGCTCAAATCCTTGATGGCCATGTCTGTTTCACCGTGCAATGCGCGCAGGATGCCGCCCAGGTACCAGGCGGGTGCCAGATTGGGATTGAGCAGCCTGGCCCTGTCGAGCAGGGCGATGCCGCTGTCCACTTCACCCGCGAGATGGGCCAGTGCATGGCCGCCACGGGTCAATGCAACCGCATCATCGCGGCCCAAAGCCACCGCCAGGCGCGCCAGGCGAATGCCCTCGGCGATCTCGCCAGGTCGATCGGCCATCCAGCCATTGAGCTTGCGCCAGAAGTGGCACCAGGCGGACATGCCATAGGCCGAGGAAAATTCCGGGTCGAGCTCGATCGCTGTGTAGAACATCGGCAACGCCTGCTCGATGGCTTCGCGGCTGCCGCTGTGCAGATTGGCCATGGCGCGCAAATAGTAATCGTAGGCGCCCAGGCTTTCCGTCGGCTTGCGTTTGGCGCGCTCGATTTCTGCCTGTTCCAGTTGCGGCGCGATGGCGCCGACCACGCTTTCGGTGATGCGATCCTGCAACTCGAAGATGTCGTCGAGCAAACCTTCGAAGCGCTCCGCCCAGATATGCGTCCCGCTTGTCGCGTCGATCAGCTGTCCGGTGATGCGCACCTTGTTTGCGCATTTGCGCACGCTGCCTTCAAGCACATAACGCACTCCCAATTCCTGGCCTACACCCTGAGCGTCCACTGACCGGCCCTTGTAGGTGAAGCTGGAGTTGCGCGCGATGACGAACAGCCAGCGGATACGCGACAGCGCGGCGATGATGTCTTCCACGACGCCGTCAGCGAAGTATTCCTGCTCCGGATCGCCGCTCAGGTTATGGAAAGGCAGGACCGTAATCGAGGGTTTGTCCGGCAGGGCGAGAACAGCAGGGGATGCTTGCCTGGGGGGCACGGGCTGTCGATCAAGGTCGGCTGGTGGCGCTTGTCCGCTGTCGTCGACCCTGACCTGTCCGACGAAACGGTAACCCTTGCGGGCCACCGTGCGCACCAGACGCTGTTCTTCGCCGGTATCGCCGATAGCCTTGCGCACTGCGTTGATGTGGCTGGTGATCGTTGACTCCGAGACGATCCGACCGCTCCACACCCCTTCAAGCAATTCGTCCTTGCTGACCACGCGATCGGGGTTGCTGACGAACAGCAGCAACAGATCGAAGACCTGCGGGCCGACAGCGACGGCCTGCCCGCGCAAAGTCAGTTCCCGGCGATCCTGATTGAGCACGAAATCATCAAATGCGAACTGCAACGTGAGCTTCCCCTGGCGCAGCGCCTTCGACTCCGTGTCCCAGGCGATTGTCGATTGAACGTTAATGATACGGCAGCTCAAAAGCCGCTGCACCGTCTGCGATCCGGGCGGTTGGACAGCCGCTTTGGACATAAATCCAAGGATTCGCCAAGACAAAGCCAAGGCCGGCGCAAGGACTCGGTCCGGATGCCCAGGCATTCTTGTTCCACACCGACGCAACGGGTGCAGTCGACAAATGGAGAAAGCCCATGAAGATCGTCGTCATCGGAGGCTCCGGCCTCATCGGATCGAAACTTGTGAACATCCTTCAGGAACGCGGGCATGACGTGCTCGCCGCCAGCCCGAGCACAGGCGTGAACAGCATCACCCGCGAAGGCCTGGCCGAAGCGATGGATGGTGCTGATGTCGTGGTGGACGTGGCGAACGCGCCGTCGTGGGAAGACCAGGCCGTTCTCGATTTCTTCGAAACCTCGAGCCGCAACCTGCTGGCCGCCGAAGCGGCTGCCGGGGTTCGCCATCATGTCGCGTTGTCGATTGTCGGCACTGATCGGTTGCCCGATAACGGTTACTTCCGGGCCAAGGTCGCGCAAGAAAAACTGATCAAGGCGTCCGGCATTCCTTACACGCTGCTGCGGGCCACGCAGTTCTTCGAGTTCGTCGGCGGCATTGCCCAATCGTTCGCCGTCGGTGACGCGATTTACGCATCGCCGGCGCTGATTCAGCCAATGGCGTCTGATGACGTCGTGGCGGCGCTGGCCGACGTGGTGCTGGCGGCACCGGTCAATGGCACGGTCGAAGTCGCAGGTCCCGAAGCCTTGCCGATCGACGAACTGGTCAGGCGCTTCCTGCGGGCCACCCAGGACAACCGCAAGGTCGTTGCGGACGTGAACGCACGTTACTTCGGCTCCGTGCTCGACGACCAATCGCTGACCGCCGGCAAGAACGCACGCCTGGGCGCCATCCGCTTCGAAGACTGGCTCGCTCAGTCCTCGACCCGATAACCCTGCGCATCATCACTTTCGCTTCCACGAAGGAGCAATCACCATGGTTACTCGTCTGCTGTTAGCCGCTGTCTTTGCAACGCTGTCGATCGGTGCAGCGTCGGTTTCGGCCGCTGAGCCACCCCCCGGCAAGGTGACCGTCGTGTTCGACCGTCCCATTCCCAACATCCCCGGCAAGAGCATGAAAGGTGTGATGGTCGAGTATGGGCCAGGCGCCGCATCGCCAGCACACACCCATCCGAAAACCGCATTCATCTATGCCACGGTCCTCGAGGGCTCGTTCCGCATCAAGATCAAAGGCGAGCCTGAAAAGATCTACCGTGTCGGCGAAAATTTCGTAGAAGAGCCGGGTTCCGTGCACGAAGTCAGCGCCAACGCCAGCGACACCGAACCTGCGCGCCTGTTGGCGGTGTTCGTCGTCGACAGTGGGGATATGCCTCTGGTGACGCCGATCAAAAAGTGATCCGGACTCATCGATACGCGACGGCCGGGTGGCAGGTCACTGCCGCCCTGTGGCCGCTGATGACGTGGTCATGAATTCAATCCGTTTTGCACAAGTGGGTACGGGCAAAAACTCTTCGAGACGGCATTCGAATGGCATCAATGCGGGTTTTCAGTGACGCTGGAGGAGGGCGGCTTCGATGCAGTTGAGCAACCTGTCGGCGTCGCAGGGTTTGGGCAGGCAGGCAATCAGCTCTGGGGAATGGGAGCCCAGGGGCGGAGCCGCTCCTGGGTAGGCAGTGATTAAAATTGTAGGGATGTGGTAACCCGTCGCGATGAGACGCTCAAGCATCTCCACGCCGCTCATCCCCGGCATCTGGATGTCGGAAACCAGGCAATCTGTTTCAGTGGTGGCGTTGGCGTCGAGGAACTCCACGGCGCTGCAATAGGTTCGGGTTTTGTAGCCACTGGATCGCACCAGGCTTTCCAGGGCACCGCGGACGGAATCGTCATCATCGACGATGGCAATGGTGGTTGCAGTGCGCATCGGGGTGTTTTGCGTCATGTGGTCTGGCTCGTGAATGCGCCTGTCGTTACTACACGATACGCGGTACTGAAAGGGGGAAAAGTATATCTATGTATAGGTCGCTAAGATCTAAGTGTTGATGTACCACCGACCATTCAATGACATCGTGGGCGGTGTTCAATTGCTCATATGGCGAGCATGCGTACTTGGCGCGTGCCAATAAACAGCTAATCTGAAGCGGCGCGACGCTTCCGGATGGCTGATCCGACGGCAAATGCCAGGCAAAACACGACTTTTGTTCCCTCTGCGATGGATAACAACATGCAAATTCTTTGGGACGATGGTGAGCGTATCTTCTGTCGGGAATTACGCTCCAGTGCCGGCGGTGAAAGCCACGTTCTGGTGGTGCGTCCCGCTGCCGAACAGCCGCTGCCGGCCTGTCTTGGCCGTCTCGCCCATGAATTTGCATTAAAGGATGAGCTGGAAGGCAGTTGGGCGGTACGGCCGCTTGAAATGCTGCGTGAAGCCGGGCAGATGCAACTGGTGCTCGAAGACCCCGGTGGCGAGCCGCTGGTTCGGTTGCTGGAGGCGCCCATGGACATCACCAGCTTTTTGCATCACGCCATTGGCATTGCAGTGGTCCTGGGCAAGCTTCATCAGCGTGGACTTGTGCATAAAGACATCAAGCCCAGTCATATCCTGGTGAACTGTGCCGACGGGCAGGCCCGGCTCACCGGATTCGGTCTTGCGTCACGGCTGCCCCGCGAGCGGCACGCGCCGGAGACCATCGCCGGTACGCTCGCCTACATGGCGCCTGAGCAGACCGGCCGGATGAATCGCTCGATCGATTCGCGCAGCGATCTCTATTCCTTCGGCGTCACCCTGTACCAGATGCTGACCGGCTCGCTGCCGTTCACCGCCACCGACCCTATCGAGTGGGTGCATTGCCACATCGCGAAGAAACCGCTGCCACCGAGCTCGCGCGTTGAAAGCGTTCCCGAAGCACTGTCCGACCTCGTCATGAAACTGCTCGCCAAAACCGCCGAGGATCGCTATCAGACGGCGGCGGGCGTTGAGCATGACCTGCGCAGATGCCTGGCCGACTGGCAGCAACAGCGCCAGATCAATGCATTTACCCTGAGCGAACACGGCACCTGCGACCGCTTGCTGATTCCCGAGAAACTGTACGGGCGCGAGCGGGAGGTTGACAAGCTGGTTGCCGCGTTCGGCCGAATCGTTGAAAACGGTGCACCGGAGCTGGTGCTGGTCACCGGCTATTCCGGCATCGGCAAGTCGTCGGTGGTCAACGAATTGCACAAAGTGCTGGTACCGCCGCGCGGGATCTTCGCCTCCGGCAAGTTCGATCAGTACCGGCGCGACGTCCCCTATTCGACGCTGGTGCAGGCGTTTCAAAGCCTGGTGCGCTCGCTGCTGGGCAAGAACGATACGGAGTTGGCGAACTGGCGTGAGGCCTTGCAACAGGCGCTGGATGCCAATGCGCGGCTCATGACCGACCTCATCCCGGAACTCAAGCTGATCCTCGGCGAGCCGCCACTGGTCCCGGCCCTGGACCCGCAACAGGCGCAGCGGCGTTTCCTTCTGGTGTTCCGGCGCTTTATCGGCGTTTTTGCCCGGGCCGAACACCCGCTCGCCCTGTTTCTCGACGATTTGCAGTGGCTCGATGCGGCGACACTCGATCTGCTGGAAGACCTGCTGACCAGTCCGGATGTGCGCCACCTGATGCTGGTAGGCGCCTATCGCAGCAACGAAGTGGATGGCACGCACCCGCTGTCGAGCAAACTCAGGGCCATTCGCAATGCGGGCGGTCGGGTCGATGAAATCACCCTGGCGCCCTTGGCCAAGTCGCACATCGAACAGTTGATCGCCGAGGCGCTGCATGCCGAGGTGGCGCGTATCGAGCCTCTGGCGCAGTTGGTATTGGACAAAACCGCCGGCAATCCCTTCTTCGTGATCCAGTTTTTGCAAGCGCTCGCCGAGGAGCAACTGCTGACGTTCGATCATGAGGCGCGGCGCTGGTGCTGGGATCCGGATCGTATCCATGCCAAGGGTTATACCGAGAACATCGTCGACCTTATGGTCGATAAACTGTCCCGCTTGAAGGCCGAGACACAGCAGGCGTTGCAGCAACTTGCCTGTCTGGGGCACGTTGCCGGCATCACCGCGCTTTCGACTGCCATGGGCGTACCCAAGGCGCAGGTTCGTACCGTGTTGTGGGAGGCGATTCGCCAGGAGCTGGTCGAACGGCTGGACGATGCCTATGGTTTTGTCCATGACCGCATCCATGAAGCCGCTTATTCACTGATCCCCAAGGACTCACGCGCCCAGGCCCACCTGAGAATCGGCCGGCTGCTGGCGTCGCAGACGCCTGCAGAGGATCTGGAAGCGTCAATCTTTGAAATCGTCGGCCAGCTTAATCTCGGCGCGTCGCTGCTCACTGAGCGGGGCGAGCGGGAGCAATTGGCCGAGTTCAACCTGATTGCAGGCCAGCGTGCCAAGGCTTCGACTGCATACGCTTCCGCGCTTAATTATCTGAGCATGGGTGTGCAATTATCGGGTGAAGACTGCTGGGGGCGCCGGCATGGGCTGATCTTTGCACTGGAGTTGAACAGGGCCGAATGCGAACTCCTGACCGGTCAACTCGCTATCGCGAACGAACGTCTGACGGCGCTTTCGGCGCGCGCCATAACGGTGACAGAGCGAGCCAGCGTTGCTTGTCTGCAAATGGACGTCTACCTGCTTCTGGACCGCAGCGATGCTGCGGTCGCTGTCTGTCTCGCTTACCTGCAGCATGTGGGTATCAAGTGGTCGGCACATCCGAGTGACGATGAAGTGCGGCGCGAGTATGACCACATCGGATCGTTGCTGGGGGATCGGGCAATCGAGGAACTTATCGATCTGCCGTTGATGACTGATCCGACGTCCCTTGTGACAGTCAATGCATTGGGCAAACTCTTCGCGCCTGCCTTACAGACCGATGCGAACCTGACGGACCTGCTGATTTGCAAGGCGGTCAGCCTGAGCCTCGAGTGGGGTAACTGCGATGCGTCGTGCGTGCTCTACGCCAACGTGTTCAGGGTCGCCGGTCGGCGGTTCGGCGACTACCAGATAGGCTTTCGATTCGGTCAGTTGGGTTGCGACCTGGTTGAACAGCGCGGCCTGACTCGATTCGAGGCCAGTACCTATCTGTGCTTCTCGTGTTTCGCTGTGCGCTGGATGAAACCCGTAAAGCAATGCCGCGACCTGCTGCGCCGTTCGTTTGTGGCGGCGAACCGTATCGGTGATCTGCCCTATGGCGCCTATGCCGGCAACAATCTCACTGCCGACTTGCTCTTCGCCGGCGAGCCGTTGTCCGAGGTGCAAGGTGAGTCTGAACAGGGGCTGGCTTACGCCAGGAAGGTGCGCTTCGGTTTGGTGGTTGATTTTATCGTCACACAATTGAAGCTGATCCGGATGTTGAGAGGCCTGACGCCTACCTTCGGTCGTCTTGATGAAGGCGAGTTGAATGAGCAAGGCACCGAAGCCCACTTGTCCAGTAGCCCGGATCTGGTATTGGCTGAGTGCTTGTACTGGGTCCGCAAACTGCAGGCTCGCTACCTCGCCGATGAACCTGAAGCGGCCATGAAAGCCGCCGCCAAGGCGCAGCGGTTACTCTGGGTTTGTCAGGCGTTCTTCGAGGAAGCCGAGTTTTATTTCTATGATGCACTGGCCCGTGCAGCCTGCTGCGATGGCACCCCGGTGAGCGAGCAAGCGGAACATCTGCTCGCCATGGCGGCTGACTGTCGGCAACTGCAGACCTGGGCGGAACAGTGCCCGGAAAACTTTGCCAGCAGGGCAACTTTGGTCGGTGCTGAAATTGCCCGAATCGAGGGGCGTGTGGTTGATGCCGAATTGTTGTACGAGCAAGCGATTCACCAGGCACAGGAGACCGGCTTTGTCCATATAGAGGCGCTTGCCAGCGAACTTGCATCACGCTTCTACGCCAAGCGCGGTCTGGTCAGGATTGCCCATGCCTATCTGCAGGACGCCCGCTACGGCTATTTACGTTGGGGCGCCGATGGCAAGGTGCGGCAGCTGGACGCAAAGTATCCTTCGCTGAGATCCGAAGAACACAGGCTCGGCCCGACCACCACCATGGCCGCGGCGGTCGAACACCTGGACCTTGCCACGGTACTCAAGGTGTCCCAGGCCCTGTCGGGTGAAATCATGCTGGAAAAACTCATCGATACGGTCATGTTCACCGCCATCGAACAGGCCGGTGCCGAACGGGGGTTGTTGATCCTGACGGAAGGGGCAGAGCTGCGCATAGCAGCACAAGTCACCAGCGACAATACAACGCAATTGAGCGATTCACCGGTCAGCGCGCAGTTGTTGCCGGAGTCTGTTCTCTATCATGTGTTGCGCACCCGCGAGAGTCTTGTGCTCGACGATGCCGCGGCCGAGGCGATGTTTGCTACCGACCCCTACATTCGTCAGCAGTGTGCACGGTCGATTCTCTGCCTGCCCCTGATGATCCAGGCCAAGTTGGTGGGGGCGCTCTACCTCGAAAACAATCTGACCGCCAGGGTGTTCAGCCCCGACCGGATCGCCGTGCTCAAACTGGTGGCGTCGCAGGCGGCGATCTCGCTGGAAAATGCTCGTTTGTACCGCGAGGTCGCAGAGCGCGAGGCAAAAATCCGGCGTCTGGTGGACGCCAACATCATTGGCATTGTCGTATGGAACGCCGAAGGTGACATCGTCGAGGCCAATGATGCGTTCCTGCGCATGCTGGGCTTCACTCGCGAGGATCTTGTCTCGGGCCGCATGAGCTGGCGTGAGATGACGGTGCCGGAGTATCGCGAAGCCAGCGAGCGCTCCATGCTGGAGGCGGTACAAACCGGCCACGCCCAACCCTTCGAAAAGGAATACTTCAAAAAGGATGGCAGTCGACTGCCAGTCATTGTGGGGCTGGCCATGTTTGAAGCGGACAGCAAGGAAGGCGTGGCTTTCGTGCTGGACCTGAGCGAACGCAAGCAGGCGGAAGAAAAAATCCGCGAAAGCGAACGACGCTATCGTGAGGTGCAGACCGAGTTGTCCCACGCCAACCGCGTCGCGACCATGGGCCAGCTCGTGGCGTCGATCGCTCACGAAGTCAACCAGCCGATTGCTGCCGCCATCCTCAACGCCAATGCCGCGCAGCGCTGGTTGAATATCCAGCCACCTGAACTCGACGAAGTCCGTCATGTGCTCAGCCGCCTGATCGAGGATGCCAACCGGGCAGCGGATGTACTGGGGCGGATCCGCGGGCACATCCGCAAGGCGCCGCCGCAGAAAGGGCCGGTGGACATCAACGCGGCCATTGGCGAAATGATCGGCTTTACCCGTAGCCAGATCATGAAAAGTGGCACTGTATTGCAGACCCAGCTCACCGATGGACTGCCACTGGTTGAAGGCGATCGTGTCGAGCTGCAACAAGTGCTGCTGAACCTGATCATGAACGCCCTGGAAGCCATGAGCAGTACCAAGGAAGGCGAGCGGCAATTGCAGATCAGCGTGGTGCCGGGCGATGCCGGCTATTTGCGGGTCAGCGTCAGTGATTCAGGCCCGGGATTTCCCGTGGACAACACCGACCAGGTATTCACCTCGTTCTACACCACCAAGCCGACTGGCCTGGGGTTGGGTTTGTCGATCTGTCGCTCGATCATCGAAGCCCATGGCGGGCGTTTATGGGCAGGTGCCAACCAGCCTTGCGGGGCCACTGTCCAGTTCACGCTGCCGGTGCTGCAGGGCTGACTTAATACTTAAGTTTAAGTGGGGCATATTAATGGTTCGAACGAACTAATCGCAGGTACAAATGAAGCTCCGCAACCCCGGCGATATATTGAGCCTCAAGGGTTGCGGAGAACTTTATCGTGAAAAGCTCAATAGCCAATGTCATCGAAAAGTGTTCATTTCTGCGTGCAAAAGCATTGCAAGCAGTGGCGCTGATAACCGCCGTTTTCAACCGGGTGTCAGATGCTCGCCTGTTACAGAACTACCTGTGCGCCGAACCGCTGATAAACATCGAACGGTCACTGAGCCAAGTGCCAGTGGGCTCGCATCTGATCAGTCCGCGCCGGTTTTACGTCCATCATGGGATCTACCTTGGAGGCGGCTGTGTCGCCCATTACGCCGGGTACAGCAGTTCAATCAAACCGGGGCCGATCGAGGTGACTGATCTGGACAGTTTCGCCAGCGGCAAACCCGTCTGGGTACTGCGGGAACATTGCGAATATTCCAGCGATGAAATCGTCAGTCGCGCGCGCTCGAGAGTCGGTGAACGCCATTACCGGATTTTCTCCAATAACTGCGAACACTTTTGCAGTTGGTGCACTCGCGGGAAAAGTTACAGTACCCAGGTCGACGCGCTACTGCGTTCGCCACGGGGTTTTTTCTCGTTGATTTCAGCGTTGCAGCCGCGTTTTATTGCATAGCTTCAAGTGCCTGGCTGTGCTGCTGGCACTTGGCAGGAAAGGCATCCCAGACACCCAATCAGGCTGTGCTACACTTTTTTTTCCTCAATTTTCCGAAGAGTTCCATGCATGAGCGCACCCTCCAGTGAGCCGCAAAGCAATGGTTCTATTGTGTACGTGGTCGATGACGACGCCTCCATTCGCGATGCATTGAGCAATCTATTGCGCTCTGCCGGCATCCGTGTCGAAACCTTCGCTTCAACCACGGAGTTTCTCCTTCAGCCAAAGACCGCGAGCGCCAGTTGCCTGGTCCTCGATGTGCGCCTGCAAGGCAATAGTGGCCTGGATTTCCAGCGTCAACTGGTTGAGTCAAACACCGCGATCCCGATTATTTTCATCACGGGCCATGGCGATATCGAGATGTCGGTCAAGGCGATGAAAGCAGGGGCCGTGGATTTTCTGGCAAAACCGTTTCGTGAACAGGACCTGCTCGACGCGGTGTCGTCTGCGCTGCAAACCGATATCAAGCGCCGGGAACTCGAACGGCAATCTTCGAACCTGCATGCCGACTACCAGTCACTGACGGTCCGGGAAAAAGAAGTCATGGCCCTTGCCGTAAGAGGCCTGATGAACAAGCAGATCGCTGGTGAGATGAATCTGAGCGAAATCACCATCAAGATCCACCGCTCCCATGCCATGAAAAAGATGCACGCGCGGTCCTTTGCCGACCTGGTTCGCATGGCGGAAGCGTTGGGGGTAGGGCATAGTTGTTGAGTTGCGTCGCACGGTTGTTCTGTTCAACAAATCGCGAATAACTGGCTGCCCGTCTCACGGTCGTCATTCAAACCAATAAAGTTGTTGAAAAAAAACACTGTAAGCTTTAAATGGGAAGATAACTGGCACTTTGCTAGCAGTTGGTCAGTATCGCCAGTTTTTGGCTCAGGGAGCGCTGATGAGTTTTGCCGGATTGACCGACTCCCCACGGCAATCGTTCGATTGCGAAACAGCTTCACCTCAATCAAACGACAATCCGGATCGGGTCGGTATGGCCGGCATTGGCCGTGACGACTCGCTTGAGCAGTTGCTCGGCCCGGCGTGTAACTGGAGCCACACCACCGCATGGGTGTTTTACCGCGCCGGTGAACAGCTGCATTGGGTCGGCCAAGGCAACCCGCAGCAGCAGTGGCCCTCAAACATCGAGCATCAAGCGTTTGAAGCCTTTTGCCAGGCCCGGCAGTTGCATTGCTGGCCGACCGGTAGAGGCGAAAGTGTGTTGGGCTGGCTACTTGCGCCGCAAACCGAGGCCGCGGATCCGGCACTCGCCGAGTTTGCCCTGCGTCTGGGCGTTCAGCTACAGACCAACACCCTTGCCCGTGCGCAGATTACTCAGCGTGTGTTGTATGAAATCACCTACCTGGCCAGTTCAACCCGCGACCGTTCCGTGTTTCTGGTGGGGGTGCACAAACTGCTGGCCAGTCTGATCGACGCCGAGAACTTCTATCTCGCGTTGTATGACCCGCACAGTGGCAAGATCGATTATCCGTATTACGTCGACATCATCGATGTTGATGCCGTGGAGTCTTCGCACTACGAATACCTTGATCCCGCGCGCCTGTCGTTGACCGGCCAAGTGTTGACCTCTGGCCAGCCATTGCTGATCGACGCCGCCGGGATCCTCGCGGCTCAGTCCGAAAAGCGTTTCTACTGTGTGGGTGATCGTCCCGAGTTCTGGATGGGCGCACCGTTGAAAAACGCCTCGGATGACGTGTTCGGCATGCTGGCGATGCAGGTCTACGATGTCTCCCGCATCTACAGCGCTGAAGATCGCGCGCTGTTTCTGGTGGTGGCGCGACACGTGGCGATGGCACTGGACCGGATTCTGCACCGCGAGGACCTGGAGCAGACGGTGATGCGCCGTACCCTGGAGCTTTCGGCGCTCAACGACGCCTTGCGCCAGGAAGTGGCGGAACGCGAGCGCGCCGAGCATCTACAGAGCGCATTGTTCCAGATCGCCGAACTGTCGAGCCAGCCAGGCGACATGGCTGAGTTGTTCCAAACCCTGCATGGCATCGTCGGTGACCTGCTGTTCGCGCAGAATTTCTATATTGCGCTGTTCGACGACGCCACCAGCGAAGTGACCTTTCCCTATTATGTGGATGAGCGGCAGACCATTTGCCCGGCGGCACGGCGAGGTCGCCGGGGCCTCACCGAGTATGTGATTCGCCAACGTCGGCCTTGCCTGATTGACGTTGGCGAGGCTGAACGACTGGCCGAAAACGGTGAAATCGAATTGGCCCGGGAGTCCGTCCGGTCCTATTCCTGGCTGGGCATTCCATTGTTCGATGGCGACGTCGTGCGCGGCGTGCTGGCGGTGCAAAGCTATACCTCGCAAGTGTGCTACACGCTGCGCGACCAGGAACTGCTGACGTTCGTGTCCCGCCACATCGACACGGCGTTGTCGCGCCGCACCGCCGCCGAAGCGATTCATGCCGCCAACCTCAAACTCGAAGCCCGGGTGCAGAACCGCACCCGCGAGCTCGATCATGCCAATGCCAAACTGCAACACGAAAACTCCCACGATGCGCTGACCGGGCTTCCGAATCGCACCTACCTGCAACAGCGCCTCAATCTGGCCTGGTCGCGGTTCGGCAGCGAAGGCGGACACCTGGCGGTGATGTTCATCGATCTCGACCGCTTCAAGATGGTCAACGACAGTCTCGGTCATCATTTTGGCGACTTGCTGTTGATGCAAGCCGCTCACCGTCTGCGCGGCTGCCTGCGCGAAACTGACATGCTGGCGCGTCTGGGCGGCGATGAGTTTTCGGTGCTCGCGCCCGAGGCGTCGCTGGACGCGGTGATTGAAATCGCCGAGCGGATTCTGCTGGCGTTTGACTTGCCGTTTTTCATCAATGGCCATGAAGTTTTTTCGTCCTGCAGTATCGGAATTGTCAGCGCCGACAAGCAGTACCACAACGAGCCAGCCGACTTGCTGCGCGATGCCGATGCGGCGATGTACCGGGTCAAGAGTGCCGGGCGTGACAGCTACGCGGTGTTCAACCAGGAAGTGCGCCGCGAAGTGTCGGACCAGATGGAGCGGGAAGGGGCCTTGCGCAACGCCCTCAAGCGTACCGACGAATTGCTCCCGTATTTCCAGCCGATTGTCAGCGTCGAAAGCGGCGAACTGCTGGCCCTTGAGGCGCTGATCCGCTGGCATCAGCCTGGCGGCCGGGTGATCGCACCGGGCGAGTTCTTGCCGGATGTAGAAGGGTTGCGCCTGATCGGCCGACTGGACCTGTACATGCTGGCCAGCATCGCCGCGATCCTTGCCCGGCCCGAGCATGCCAACTGGCCTGCGGTGCACGTCAATTGTTCCAGCTACAGCATGACGCGCCCGGATTTCGCCAATGATGTACTTGCCCTGTTGGCGCTGCACGGGGTCTCACCTTCACGGATCTGCCTGGAGTTGACCGAGGGGGCGTTGGTGGCTGAGCCGGCGATTGCCCAACAGACCATGCAGCAATTGGCCGACAACGGCATGTCGGTGGTGCTCGATGACTTCGGTGCAGGTTTTTCATCCCTGAGCTACGTGCATCAGTACCAATTCAGCGGCTTGAAAATCGACAAGTCGTTCATCCTTGAGCTGACCACCAGCCCCCGCAGTCGTGCAATCGTTCGGGCCATCGTGCGCATGGCCGAATCGCTGGGCCTGAGCGTGGTGGCCGAAGGCGTCGAGGATCAAGCCACGTTGGATCTGCTGCGCGAAATAGGCGCGGGGCAGGCCCAGGGGTATTACTTCGCCAAGCCGATGGGGCTGGAGACGTTGTTGTCGAGTGCTTTGATCGGTCGTTGATGACTACGCTGCCGTGTCAATCCTTGTGGAAGCACGCACGAAAAAGCCCGGCTGATCAGGCCGGGCTTTTCGAGGTGTTGCGGGGAAGCGATTCAACTTTCAGGCAACGGTGTTGCCTTGCAGGCGGTCGGAACCATCGGCAGCGACTTCATTGCCTTTCAGGCGGTCGGAACCATCGGCAGCGACTTCGTTGCCTTTCAGGCGGTCGGAGCCATCGGCAGCGACTTCATTGCCTTTCAGGCGGTCGGAGCCATCGGCAGCGACTT
>NZ_RCNY01000060.1:0-141427 GCF_004307635.1 Pseudomonas sp. Sample_22 | reverse complement strand
CCATCGGCAGCGACTTCATTGCCTTTCAGGCGGTCGGAGCCATCGGCAGCGACTTCGTTGCCTTTCAGGCGGTCGGAACCATCGGCAGCGACTTCATTGCCTTTCAGGCGGTCGGAGCCATCGGCAGCGACTTCGTTGCCTTTCAGGCGGTCGGAACCGTCAGCGGCGACGGTGTTGCCTTGCAGGCGGTCGGAGCCATCGGCGGCGACTTCATTACCTTTCAAACGATCCGAACCATCAGCCGCTACAGCATTGCGTTTTTCCAGCAGGCGATCAGCGCCACCTTCAGCCACACGGCTTTCGATCAGACGATCCGAGCCGCCTTCAGCGACGACGGGTTGAACAGAAGTCGCGGCAAAAGCGTTGATTGCGAAAACCGAGAAAGCGATGCTGAGGATGGTTTGGCGTTTCATGATCGTGTGCTCCGGGGGTGTATTTGGTTGGTATGGAGCCAATGTTACGCCGCGGATTTTTTAAGAGAACTTCATTGCCGTGATGGTGAACATCGACAGTATTGATAGGGCGTACGGCGTGACTACGCTGAGCATGATGATGAGGCGCGCCCTGGCAAACGCGGTTTCGTCGGCACATTGATTACATCGTGGATCATCTGTATTGCGCGGCCGCGCCATTATCAGCAATGCCAATCACGAATAGAGTCAGCCCGTCGATATGTCCACTGCATCGCCAAGGTGTCTCTCATGATTCAGAGCATTCTCAAAACGGCTTCTCTGGCGGCACTTTTTGTCGCAAGCGCAGGCGCGCCTTTTATTCAGGCACAACCATTGCCACTCGATAAAGTGGCTGCGTTACACAATGAAGAGGTGGAATGGCGCAGTTTTCCCGCATTCCCGAAAGAAGTGAAACTCGCTGTCGTGGCTGGCGACCCCAGTAAGCCGGCACCTTACGTGGTGCGAGTCAAAGTGCCGAATGGCACCCGGTTGATGCCCCATACCCATCCTGAAGATCGTATCTATACCGTCATGTCCGGGGTGTTCTATATCGGCTTTGGCACTGTTTTTGATCCGGACAAACTGGTTGCTTATGGCCCCGGAAGCGTCGTGATTTTGCCGGCCAATACGCCGCACTTTCATTGGGCGAAGTCAGGAGAGTACATCTCGCAGGTTTACGGCACAGGGCCGCTGGGGCTTGAATACATCGATAGCCATGATGATCCACGCAAGGCAGAAAAATGAGCAAACCCTGAGCACGACGAACCCTGAAGGAGCGAGCTCGCCGACGCAGGGCCGCGCTTCAAACCCTGCTCGGGGAGCCTGTACTTTTTCTGGCCTTCACCAACACGTTGAAGTCGTCGGCTTCAAGAGGCCGACTCAGAAAAAAGCCCTGGCCTTCATCGCACGATACCGCTTTGAGCAACTTCAAGTGCTCGGCGGTTTCTATCCCTTCTGCCGTCACGGTGAGCGATAAGGCGCGGCCCAATCCCACGATCGCCTGGATGATGGACTGATCATCTGTTTCTACCAGTTTGCTCAGAAAACTGCGGTCTATCTTCAGGCCGTCGAAGGGGAATGTGCGCAAATAACTCAGTGATGAATAACCCGTGCCGAAGTCGTCCATGGCTATTCGCACGCCCAGGCGCTTCAATGTACGCATGAGTTCCAGTGCGCCGGTGGCATCTTCGAGCATGACGTTTTCAGTGATCTCCAACTCCACCCGGGTAGGGTCGATTGCGGAGTCGTGCAGCGCTTTCTGCACGCGTTCCACCAAGTTGCCTCGCTTGAATTCGCTAGGTGAAAGGTTGACCGATACAAACAAATGTTCCGGCCACCCTGCGGCGCAACGGCAGGCCGTGTCGATGACCCAGTCGCTCAAGGAAAGAATCAGCCCGGACTCTTCAGCAATGAGAATAAAAGTATCCGGCGCTATCAAACCGCGCTCAGGGTGTTGCCACCGTACCAGCGCTTCGGCGCCGACCATCTCTCCGTCCGAGATCCGATAGCGCGGCTGGAAATGCAGTCGAAGTTCTCCATTCCTGATCGCGAAGCGCAGATCACTTTCCAGACGACGCCGCTCAATAATTCTGGCGTTCATGTCTCCCGCATAAAAACGCCAGGTGTTACGTCCTCCGGCCTTTGCTTCGTATAACGCGATATCGGCATAACGTAGCAACTCGCTCGCCTCGCATGCGTCGTTGGGTGCCATGGCAATGCCAATACTGGCGCTGACAAACACCTCTTGTTCACTGACCTCTATCGGTTGCTCGACGGACTCGATCAGACGGCGACAAAGGGTCTCGACTTCCTCCTGGGAACCGACATCGGTGAGTATCAGAACAAACTCGTCCCCACCAATACGGGCGACAAGGTCTCCGTGGCGAACGCATTCTGCCAAACGGCTCGAGACCTGATTGAGCACCAGATCGCCTGCTGCATGTCCTAGCAGGTCATTGACCGGTTTGAATCGATCAAGGTCCAGGCTTAGCATGACCAAGGGTTGTTCCACCGTCGGCACAGCTTTGAGTTTGCCATCCAGAAACTCTTGGAGACGGGTCCTGTTGGGCAGGCCGGTCAGGGCGTCATGCTGTGAGAGGAATTCGATTCGACGGCGAGCTTTGACTTCCTCCGTAACGTCGGTTGCCGTTCCCCGGAATCCTCCTCCCGCCATTGCTCGCGCTGATAGACGGGTGATTCGTTCCTGGCCATTTGTATCCAGGTAACGACACTGCACGCTGATGTCCGGCCGACGATTCGGAATACTGAGCCACTGAGAGACCGTGCCTAGCTCAGTGCGCAACAGATCATCCATTGCCGCACCAATCCATGCCTCCCGGGAAAGGCCTGTGACCTCTTCAAACCGCTCTGACAGATAAGTGAAGTGCCAGCCACCGTCCATTTCCCAGACCCAGTCCGAGCTGGCCTCTACGACATCGCGAAAGCGCGCCTCACTGGTGGCGAGGTCGGCCTGACTGCATTGCAGCGATAAATAGCTGGCATCAAGTGCCTGCGCAGCGGCGGTGGTTCGACGCAAGATGACCCACGTCATCAGGCACACCAACAGCGCAGCGATCCCCACAAGGGGCAGCCCGAGTGCGAGCAATTGCAGACCTGGCCTGTGCGGGCTCCAGTGCAGACTGCCTGCGGCGCCGGTTTCACCCAAGGGGTACACAGATTGCGAGTGAATATCATCGGCAGTGGCCAAGTGCAGGCCTTCCACTCCGAAGTCCCGACCCATCGCTGCAAGTTTGGCGCTGTCCAACGGATCCACGAAAATCAGCACCGACGCCGATCTGTCATCAGTTTTAACCGTCGGATCGGTTCCCGGGGTAATCGCTGCTGCAGCGATCAGGGCGGGTATCCCTCCGATATTGACGAACGTAGTGGTAGGCGTTTCGGATTCGGCTCCCTCGCGGGCCTTGTCGAGAATCGCGTCGATGGACTGCTCGAGCCATTGTTCTGCTTCAACTGACACCTTCTCCCCGTCGACCACGGAATAAACGGTGCGATTGAGATCATTGACGACAAACAAGCCGCGGAATCCGAAGTCCGTGTAAAGAGTGGTGCCGATATTTTGTCGTACATACGCCCAGTCGGTGTCTACTTCAGTGTGCAAGTGCTTGTAAGCATCGCCCCAGAATGCGTAATCCTTGACGGTAGAGCGCAGCGAATTTTCCAACGATTGCACGGCCTTCCTGGTGTAGAACGCACTCTTGACTTCCTCCGCTCCATCCAGTTTTTGCGCAAGATAAACAAGCGAGGCGCACGCGAGCAAAAACACGCCTGCCAAAAGACCAACAAACTTGAACAGCGAAGCGCGGGTCAGGGCCACGCTTGAACGATTGGTTGGGGAACAAGAAATAGTGGGGAGATCGTTAGGCATAAATTCCCGGCAGTCGGTGAGAACAACTCATTTGCACACCAACTTATCGGCAGTGGACGCTAAAAGGTGAGTTGCCGTACGTCGCCAAACGACCGGCCGAGTCTGCCGAAGCGACGCAGGTTCCTGGTTATCGACGCTCACAGCGATGCAGCGCCAGGGCGTAAACCAGAGGCGCGAATTGTCCGCACGCCGCGCTATCGCTGGCCCATCTCCCGACTCAGCAGCGGCCGCTGAAGGCTCGATCTGCGTGTCTTCCTGGAGACCGCCCCAGGGTCAGCTGAAGTCAGCAGCTTGGGTCAAAACCACATCGACACCAACAGCCGGCTGCGATAGTGGCGGTTTTTTCTTCAGGCATCCGTTTCTCCCTTGATGGCCAAAACGCTGCAAGGCACCTGATACAGAACATGCTCCGTGGTACTGCCAACCAGCTTGTCCACGCCTTTGTGATGGGTATTTCCCATCACGAAGACGTCCGCTCGAGTATGAGTGGCAAAGTCGGCCATTGCTTTGGTTGGCGGTCCTGCAATGAAGTGTTGTCGCTCAGGTGGCACGCCGTGGCGCGCCGCCAAGGCAATGAAGCATTTTTCGAGTGACCGGCGCACGTCGTTGCTGAAGCCTGGCATCGTCACGGCGCCAGCACCTGCATCAGAGAAATGTGTGTGTGTCAGTTCATAGGCATACAGCAGGTGCAATTCAGCGTCACACTGCGTCGCCAATTCGTTCGCCGCCTGAATGACACTGTCGTTGATTCCGCTGATCTGACCCTCTGGATGCGATGGGTCAACCGCTGCCACGATTACCCGAGGAAGCGGACACCTGACTTCGCTGACCAGATGTATGGGCGTGGGACATTCGCGCAACAACTGCCAATCCAAAGGCGTGACGAATACGCGTTTGAGCGCTGATTCATGATGTACGTCCTTGATAGTCAGGTCCGGCTGCATTTCAGCCACATGCTCAAGGATCTGTTGCAGCGGGTCACGGGGCAATGCAACTTCGGTGGTCACATTGATGCCCTTCCTGCGCATGAGTCCGGCTTCATCCTCCAACCACTGCAGGTTCTCCTGCCGGCAACTCTCGCGAAGTTGTTCACTGTTGCTCATTAACCGCATAAGGTCGAAGTCTTCGATGAACACCGCGATGTGCAGCGCTGCGCCTGTGGCGTCGGCCAGTGCGATTGCCCGCTCCATCGCCGGCGAGTGACGCATGGTCGGACCTGCGATCAGAAAGAGTCGTTGATACTGCCTCATGTGACACCTCCAAACGTTCTGGGTTGTTGGCTAGCGCCCCCAGCACTTTCGCTTGTCCCACCATTGGCGATCTTTTATCGCCTCACTACCTGGATCGACACTGTCAATATACGCCTGCATCACCGGCTTGCCAGTTGCCAGGGCTGGTGAAGGATATAGCAGACCTTTTCATCACGACCGCGCAGTAAACGGGGCCGCTGGAACCGCGGGCCATGCCACCCGCCTTGACCATGGAGCACAACCAATGCGATTGCCGGCAGTTGAGCACCTGAATCAACACTTCGTAAAAAACGAACTATTGGCAATGAATAAACGATTTTTGCTGATGTAACAGGCTCGTTAGCATGACTCCTCCAGCCTATTGCTGCTTCATGCGGAGACAGTCAATGACCGCCATCAGCGTCGGCCAACCCTGGATGTGGGCCGCCTTCATCGTATTCGTCCTTGCCATGCTGGCCCTCGATCTGTTCGTCTTCGGCGGGCGCAAGGCGCATCGTGTTTCGGTGCGCGAAGCGCTGGCCTGGGTTATCGCCTGGATCAGTCTGGCGCTGGTCTTCGCCGTCCTGCTCTGGTGGTATCTGCGCAGCATGTTCGGCGCCGAAATCGCCCAGCGTACAACGCTCGAATTCCTGACGGGCTACCTGATCGAGCAGTCGCTGTCGATCGACAACATGTTCGTTTTCGTGATGATCTTCGGCTACTTCGCCGTGCCGCCAGAGCTGCAACGCCGCGTCCTGCTCTATGGCGTGCTCGGCGCCATCATCATGCGCGCCGGTATGATTTTCGCCGGTGTCTGGCTGGTGCGGGAGTTTGCCTGGCTACTCTATGTCTTTGGTGCTTTCCTCATCATCACCGGCATCAAGATGCTGATCTTCGCCAACCAGCAGCCAGACCTCGAAAAGAACCCCTTGCTGCGCTGGCTGCGTAGCCATCTTCGCATCACCGATGGCTTTCATGGCGAGCGCTTCTTCGTACGCCAGAACGGCCTGCGCTGGGCGACGCCGATGTTCCTGGTGCTGGTACTGATCGAGGCCAGCGACCTGGTCTTCGCGGTCGATAGCATCCCGGCTATCTTCGCCGTCACCACCGACCCCTTCATCATATTCACCTCCAATATCTTCGCCATCATGGGCCTGCGCGCACTGTATTTTCTGCTTGCCGACCTGGCCTACCGCTTCCACTTGCTCAAATATGGCCTGGCCATCGTACTGGTGTTCATCGGCGGCAAGATGCTGGTCGCGCCGTGGTGGCACGTGCCGATCCAATGGTCGCTGGCGACTGTCGGCGGCATCATATTGGTTTCGGTACTGTTGAGCCTGACTATGACGAAGAGCAAAACGCTGCTCGACTGACCGAGCGTTGTCGCGCAAGGCAGCGAGCCCGTGGCAGCGCTGCTGGAAGTGGCACCTTATGGTGGGCCGGCGGCTTCGCGCAGATACCTGCCGTTTACCCAACCGGTAAACTTCTGCTTGAGGCCAGCCTCGATTTGGCACCAACGACTGGAACCCACCGGTTTGCAGCCCAGGTTGCGTACCCGGTCGCCGATCACTAGCGCGCCGACGATCTGCTTGCCGACACCGGGCTCGCTGCGCACGTTGAGAGTTTCGCCGCTTGAGAGGTTTGCGACGTCCCAATAATCGGGGCCACCGGAAAACCCGTCAGCGTAGTCGGTCGTGATGTCCGCCTTGGTTTGCCGGGGTTCCTGGTGAACACCTTGGGCAACCACGCAGGTCGCACCGAAGAGCGCCACAACCGCCATGAACCCGATAATTCGCATCCCCGTACTTCCTCATTTAGTTTGAGTGGACATCTGGTCTGTGGGGCAACGGCAATCAGCGTACCGCGATCAACTGAAGAAATTCACCGGCCTAGCCACTGCATGGATTTCCTCGACGCGGCGTGACATCTGCCATTGAGAAAATGAACCCTACGCGATGGTTTTGTTCCGCGAACCGGGAGCGCATAAAGCCAGATTCCTGCTGTGGTGCTGCAACTTTTTTACGCTTTCTTTACGGTCAGCATTTCTGCCCGCAACGATACTGGCGGCGTTTTTTATAACGTCCATGAGCCTGGCTTTTTCAAGGGCCGTGGAAAAGTGTATTGCCCAAGGATGGCGTGCAGTTATTCCCTGTTAACTGAGAGATGCCGCCTTGAGTGAAACAGCGACCCTTGCACACGAAAACTCTTCAACCAAAACGTCAGGCGTGGGCATGCTCGTCGCTGCTGTCGGCGTCGTTTACGGAGACATCGGCACCAGCCCCCTTTATACGCTTAAGGAAGTGTTTTCCGGTCACTATGGTGTTCAGGTCAATCACGACGGCGTGCTAGGCGTTCTGTCGTTGATCTTTTGGTCGCTGATCTGGGTCGTCTCGATCAAATACGTGTTATTCATTCTGCGAGCAGACAACCAGGGCGAAGGCGGCATTATGGCGTTGACCGCCTTGGCTCGCCGTGCGGCAGCGCCGATTCCGCGCATGAGTAAGGTGCTGGTTCTGCTCGGTCTGTTCGGGGCAGCACTGTTTTACGGGGATAGCATGATTACCCCGGCAATTTCGGTGCTTTCTGCGGTTGAGGGGCTTCAGCTGGCGTTTGACGGAATAGAGCACTGGGTGGTGCCCTTGTCGGTGATCGTGCTGGTGGCGCTGTTCCTGATCCAGAAGCATGGAACGGCGCGTATCGGCATCCTCTTTGGCCCAGTGATGGTGCTGTGGTTTGTGGTGTTGGGTGCACTTGGAATCTACGGGATTTTGCAACGCCCGGAAGTGCTACAAGCCCTCAATCCTGCTTGGGGCGTGCAGTTTTTCATGGTTCACCCAGGCATCGGCGTTGCGATTTTGGGTGCCGTGGTGCTGGCTTTGACCGGTGCAGAGGCACTGTATGCCGACATGGGTCACTTTGGCCGCAAGCCGATTTCCCGTGCCTGGTTCCTTCTGGTGTTGCCAGGGCTGGTGCTCAATTATTTTGGCCAGGGTGCCCTGATCCTTGAGAGTCCGGAAGCTGTACGCAATCCGTTCTATCTGCTCGCGCCGAGCTGGGCACTGCTGCCGATGGTGGCGCTTTCGACACTGGCGACCATTATCGCTTCTCAAGCCGTGATCTCCGGCGCTTTCTCCCTTACGCGCCAGGCCATCCAGCTAGGCTACGTCCCTCGGATGTTTATCCAGCACACCTCAAGCCAGGAGCAGGGGCAGATCTACATCGGCACGGTTAACTGGGCGTTGATGGTTGGTGTGGTGCTGCTGGTGATCGGTTTCGAGTCGTCCAGTGCATTGGCAGCTGCCTATGGGGTCGCTGTGACGGGCACCATGTTGATCACCACCATTCTGTCTTCGGCTGTCGTGCTGCTCCTCTGGAAAACGCCACGTTGGCTGGCCATCCCGATGCTGCTCGGCTTTCTGCTGGTCGATAGCCTGTACTTCGCGGCCAATGCGCCGAAAATATTCCAGGGGGGCGCGTTCCCGGTCATTGCCGGTATCGGCCTGTTCATCTTGATGACCACTTGGAAGCGGGGGCGAAAGATCATCGTCGAGCGTCTGGACGAGACCGCGCTGCCTCTGCCGTTGTTTATCAGCAGCATTCGTTCACAGCCTCCGCATCGGGTGCAAGGCACCGCGGTTTTTCTGACGGCCAGGGCCGATGCGGTTCCCCATGCACTCTTGCACAACCTGCTGCATAACCAAGTGCTGCACGAGCAGGTGGTGTTGCTCACCGTAGTGTCCGAAGACAGCCCTCGGGTACCCGCTGATCGACGGTTTGAGGTAGAGGCCTATGGCGAAGGGTTCTTCCGTGTCAGTCTCCATTTCGGTTTTATGGAAGAGCCTGACGTACCCTTGGCCTTGAGTCTCTGTCACTTGAATGAGCTGGATTTCAGCCCGATGCGCACGACCTATTTCCTCAGCCGGGAGACGGTGATCCCCACCAAGCGCATTGGTATGGCGCGCTGGAGAGAGAGCCTGTTCGCGTTTCTGTTGAAGAACGCCAACAGCAATTTGAAGTATTTCAAATTGCCACTGAACAGAGTGATTGAATTGGGAACTCAGGTAGAAATGTGAGGGAAGGGCAGCAGGTGCTCGGATTTACTGCTAGTGCATTTGGCCATAGCTGCCCATCGCGAACGGCAGCTACAGCTTAGACGATTTTTACATTCATCGTGATTGTGGCAGTGAAAACCTTCACGCCGCCCTCGTCGAAGATATCAACCGGGACGAACTTGTCGCCGGCGGTTTCCCAATCAATACCACTGCCATCAGCAACCGCGCGAATGCTAGATTTTGCTTTTGCCAGATATTCAACAGTCATTCCTTTCGGAATCCATTTGGCGCCTGAAGGAATCGAAGCGTCAGTCATCATTCCGCCCGCTAGCTCGGCTGCGTTGCACAGGGCAATCGCGTGCACAGACGCCAGATGGTTGGTGATTTCCTTGCGAAACGGCACGCTGACGACTGCATGGCCTGGGCTTAGCTCAGAAATTTCAGGGGCGATCGTGCTGAAGTAAGGCGCCATCTGGCAGGCCATATTGCTGAACGCGGCAGGGCCTACGCTATTGAACATGCTTAGAGCTTGGCTCATGAGATACCTCATTGGTCAGGTTGCAGAATAAAATTCTGTAACGGAACAATATTCTGTATTTCTGAAGTCTGTCAAGCTGCGCTTTCTCTGCGGGGCGTCCAACCTATAAACTAAGTTTATTTGGCGTTTCTCTTATGCATTCCATTGATCTAATCGAGCGTATCTATCCCGGAAGGCGCAGTGAGCTCAAACGCACCATCATGCGTCAAGCGCTTGCTTGCTTTAACGAGGTAGGAATCGAGGCCACAAACATTGAGACAATTCGGGCTCAATGCGAAACGAGCGTGGGGGCTATCTACCATCACTTCGGCAATAAAGAAGGTCTAGTGGCAGCTCTTTTTTTCGCTGCTTTAGAAGATCAAGCAGCGCTCCGGGATAGCTTTTTAAAAGACGCGCAGACGGCTCAAACTGGTGTCGCGGCACTGATTTATAGCTACGTTGAATGGGTGGATGAGCAACCGGATTGGGCTCGCTTTATGTTCCAAAGTCGCTATGCGGTTTCAAGCGGGCCTTTCAAAGACGAATTGCTCGAACGCAATAAACAACGCAACAAGCAACTGCTGGACTGGATGAGTATCGAGGGCCGAAAAGAGCAGTTCAGTCACCTTCCCACAGAGCTTATACCGTCTCTCATCATCGGATCGACGGAAAGCTATTCACGTGCCTGGCTTTCCGGGAGGGTCAAAAAAAGTCCGAAAGCGTACCGCGATTTTCTTGCGAAGGCTGCGTGGAGCTCGATTATGCAAGGCTGATGTACGGGTTACAGCCTTACTCCGGATGAAGATCAAATCATCGACAGCGCACGCTGACAGTCACGTCCAACCTCCGAGCGTATGCTCAACCGAAACCACAAGACATGCGTTGGCGTGTCTTGTGGTTGTTTTCAAGCAATGTTCGCCAATGCAGAAGACTCCCGCGTTGCTGCGCGTGCAGCCAGGAAGGCAAGAACGGCTGCCACGCCCAGCAAGGCTGCGCTCAACTCGAAGGTCGCTCGATAGCCGCTAAAGTCAAAGACCAGCCCGCCAACGGTTGCCCCAGAGGCGATTGCCAGTTGGATGATCGCCACCATTAATCCGCCTCCCGCTTCAGCTGAGTCTGGCAGCGTTCTCGCCAGCCATGTCCACCATCCCACGGGCGCTGCAGTCGCAACCAGTCCCCATGCGCCAAGCAAGACGGTCGTGGTGGTCGCCGAGCTACCCAATGAAACAAGCGCCAGTGCAATCATCGCCATCAAGATCGGGATGACGATGAGGGTTCGATGCAGGTTATTTTTCAAGAACGCTTCAATCAGGAAGGTTCCGGCAAGGCCCGCCAGACCCAGCACGAGCAACATCAGCGACAGCATGGAGACACTGACATGAGTGACCGTTTCAAGGAATGGGCGCAAATAGGTAAACAGCATGAACTGGCCCATGAAAAACACACTGACCGCCACCATACCTAACGCGACCGGTACGTTTTTCATCAACCTGAAGACGTTGCCAGCGCCTGAATCGCTGTGCGATTTCATTGCCGGAAGGCTTAACAACAGCCAGACACAGGCGACTATCGCGACTGGGATGACGCACAAAAATGCACCGCGCCAGCCAATCAAGGCGCCGAGAAAACTGCCCAATGGTGCTGCTATCACAGTCGCCAAAGCGTTGCCGCCGTTGACGATTGCCATGGCACGAGTGATCTGGTCATCAGGCACCAAGCGCATGGCGGTTGCCGCCGACAATGACCAGAAGCCACCTATCGCAACACCGATCAGCGCGCGCCCGATCATGAACACCCAGTAGTTCGGGGCGAACGCGACAACTGTCCCAGAAAGGATCATAAGCAGTGTCAGCGAAATGAGCAGCGGTTTGCGGTCGACCCGCGCAGCCACCGACGCGATCAGAAGACTGGTGAACAAGGCAAACAGTCCCGATACGGAGATTCCTTGGCCGGCTTGCCCCTCGGTGATGTGCAGATCTAAGGCAATCGGTGTAAGCAGGCTGACGGGCATGAACTCCGATGCCACTAGCACGAAGGCGGCAAGAGACATGGCGAATACGGCGCCCCATGATTTATGGGGCACTGGGAGGGAGTGATCAGTCATTGTTTGAATCCTGTATTGCGCGAAGCGTCGTTGCCCCGAAGACGAGGCTACGAGAGAGGCGATGCCCGGCCAGGGCACCGATCAGGCTACTTCAGGTTGCTTTTGAAGAAGGTGGTCAACTTGGCGAATGGAATGAGGTTGACCCGGTCGTAGAGATCGACGTGATTGGCGCCAGGGATGATGACCAGTTCTTTAGGCTCCGCTGCACGCTTGTAGGCATCTTCACTGTATTCACGGGAGTGAGCCTCGGAGCCGGTGATAAACAGAAGCGGACGTGGCGAAATGGTCTCGATGTCTTCGAACGGGTAGAAATTGTAGAACTTCGCATTGGTGGTCAGCGTCGGCATGGTGGAAGTCTGCGGCGTTGCACCGGCAGGGGTTACTTCGCCGCGAGGTGTGCGATAGAAATCCACAAACTCATCGCCGATGGCGTTTCCGGTCAGTTTCAGCGGAGCTCCTGAAGTGTATCTAGTCGGGCCGCCAGTGAACTCCACATAACGCTGTTCTGCTGCCTCTGCCAATGCTTGGCGCTTCTGCTCCGGAGTCGTCGAATTATCAAGCCCTTTGCGGTATAGGTCACCATGGTTATACATGCTGACCGTGGCAATTGCTTTTAGGCGAGGGTCAATTTTGGCTGCACTGATTACAAAGGCACCACTGCCACAGATGCCAATGATGCCGATGCGCTCACGATTAACGAAAGACCGCGTGCCCAGGAAGTCCACGGCAGCGCTGAAGTCCTCAGCATAGATGTCGGGTGATACTGCCTGGCGTGGCAGGCCTTCGCTTTCACCCCAGAAAGACAGATCAATCGCAAGAGTTACAAAACCTTGTTCGGCGAGTTTTTGAGCGTAGAGGCTAGAACTTTGCTCTTTGACGGCGCCCATTGGGTGTCCAACGATGATCGCGGGGCTCTTGGCCTTGGGGTCAATTCCTTTGGGTATGTAGAGGTTACCAACCACGTTCATCTTGTATTGGTTCTTGAAGGTCACCTTTTCAGCGGTCACCTTATCGCTCTTGTAGAAGTTGTCAGCACCGTTAGACATATCAGCTCCCATTGATGAGAAAGAGGCGATTAGCAGCCACAGGGCGAGAAAGAATCTGTTCATCCGATATTTCTTCCTTTTGGATTGTGTCCGTTTGCGTTCTAGGATCAGAGCGTTCAACCAACCAATGTGGAGTTGTCGATCACGAAGCGATACTTGACGTCACCTTTGAGCATTCGCTCGTAGGATTCATTTATCTGGTCTGCTCGAACCAGTTCGATGTCGGCTACGATGTTGTGCTCGGCGCAGAAATCCAGCATCTCCTGTGTTTCAGGTATACCTCCAATCATCGAGCCGGCAATGGTTCGGCGCTTCATGATCAGGTTGAACACGTTGGGTGACGGATGCGGCGAAGCCGGCGCGCCGACTAGCGTCAGCGCACCATCGCGCTTGAGCAGAACCAAAAAAGCATCAAGATCGTTTGGGGCTGCGACGGTGTTGAGAATGAAGTCGAAACTCTTGGTATGTGCAGCCATTTCTTCAGGGTTGCGCGATACAACGATCTCATCGGCGCCTAACTCCTTTGCTGCTTCGCGCTTGGATTCAGAGGTGGTGAACGCCACGACGTGGGCGCCCATCGCATGAGCCAGTTTGATACCCATGTGGCCCAGGCCACCGATTCCGACCACACCAATTTTTTTTCCTGGGCCGGCGTTCCAGTGACGCAGAGGAGAGTAGGTGGTGATGCCCGCGCACAGCAGAGGGGCGACGGCAGCTAGTTGAGCCTCGGGATGTCGAATGCGCAACACGAAGCGCTCATGCACCACGATATTTTGCGAGTAGCCGCCCAACGTCCAGCCAGGTGCATCCGGTGTCGGGAAGTTGTAGGTGCCAACCATCTCATCGCAATAGTTTTCCAGGCCGGTGTCACAGTCATCACAGTGCTTACAGCTGTCGACAACGCAGCCGACACCAACCAGGTCGCCGACTTTGAAATCCGCTACATGTGCACCCACCGCCGATACGCGACCGACAATTTCGTGCCCAGGTACACAAGGAAATTGCGTGCCTGCCCACTCAGCGCGCACTTGGTGCAAATCCGAATGGCAGATGCCACAGAAGGCGATATCGATCTGAACATCATGGGCTGCCGGTTCGCGGCGGTTGATCTGCAACGGTTCAAGGGGTTTGTCGCCAGCGTGAGCGCCATAGGCTTGTACAAGCATGGGAGAGACCTCAAAGGATTTGTCGGATGGACATTTTCCCGGTCTACCAATGCTCTCTGTAGTGCATTCCGCTTGATTACTTGCCTGATTCTATGAGTCTCTGTTTTTTGGCAGGACGGACAGGTGCTGGCGAGTTAGAGTTCAGTGAAGAGGTACAAGACGAACATGACGATCAAATACGACCGCGCTCCTCAACAGACATCGCCACAAGAAAGGCTTGCGCAGTTCATCGCCGCGCAGATCTCGAAACCAGGGGATTACGGAACGGCCATTACAGGTCTCGGCTTCTTCAGGCGCGAACATCCAGCACCGCCCATCGTCTGCATGGTTGAGCCAAGCATCATCCTCATCGCCCGGGGCGAGAAACAGCTGTGGGTAGGTGGCGAGGGCTACCTTTATGACACATCGCGGTTTCTGATTACCTCATTGGACTTGCCTGCCAATTCAGAAGTGCTGACGGCAAGTCCGGAACAACCGTGCTTAGGGCTGACGTTGAAACTCGATCTGCGCATGCTGGCTGAGTTGATAGCGCAAAGTGACCTGCCACCGACCCGTGATCGATCCGTTGCGAAGGGGGTAGGAATTGGTTCAGTGTCCCCTGCGATACTGGCCTCATTCGAGCGCTTATTGGCACTGCTCGAAGAGCCGGAGTCCATCCCTGTTCTCGCCCCCTTGATCCAACGCGAGATTCACTACCGTCTCTTGCAGAGTGATCAGGCGAGCCGGCTTCGACAAATAACTTCGGTCGATGGCCAAGGTTATCGGATCGCGAAAGCCATCGATTGGCTGAAGTTGAATTACACCTCGGCGCTTCGCGTCGATGAACTTGCGGCCCGTGTGCAGATGAGTGCGCCGACCTTTCACCACCACTTCCGCCAACTCACCGCAATGAGCCCCTTGCAGTACCAAAAGTGGCTGCGACTGAATGAGGCAAGGCGATTGATGCTCAATGAGCACCAGGATGTATCCGGTGCGGCCTTCAAGGTCGGATATGAAAGCCCCTCTCAGTTCAGCCGGGAATACAGCCGTCTGTTTGGTGTACCCCCTAAGAGGGATATTGCGATGCTACGAGGTCAGGGGTAGGGGGGCGAAACTCCTGCTATTTGCCCTCACGGGCGATCGGTGTAATTCGCGCGTCATGAGCACCGCAAGCGTCATGTTGATGAACTCTTCATTCTTGCTGATTGTGTCCAAAGCACCGCGCACGTTACCGGCAACCTCCGCTGAGCCATGCTGCTCAACCCAAAGCGTTAGTTCCATGATCGCGGCTTCGAGGGCGAGTTGGTTCTGATTAACAATAAAGGGGACGGATCTATTTTTTTGATCTGCGCTTCCTGGGCCAGGGCTTCTACATCCAGATGCTCGTGGTAACAGCTGTGGATTTTGTGAATGGCGCGCGTCACCTTACCGAATTGGCCCTGCTGGGCGATGGCGGCGCGTAGGGTGCCGCCTTGTTCGCCGGTGAGGAAGAAGAAAGGTGACGGATTCATTTGCCCTGGTTATCACTAAACCCGCAACCGACCAATGGCTACCTGCCGAAAAAGCAACTCCCCAACCCATCATCCATACCCGGATTTCAGTCCCTCAACTGCGCCAATACCGCATTGACCATGTTGTTGAACGTAACCGGTGAATCGATCACCCGGGCAGCAACCTTTGCTTCGCCATCGGCACTGGTGGCACGCCTGGCTTGGTCGGCGGTGGAGGACAATTTTACGATGACGACCTCGCGCTTCGGGTTGATGTAGATTTTTTGTCCAAAACGTCCACTGGCCTCCACCGATCCTTCACCATCATTTCGCTGAAACCAATAGTTGCGGTAGGCGTAGCCAGGCCGGCCTGGGGCGAGGTTGCCTTGAGCGAAAATCGTTGGGTCACCCGGCTGGAAAGTACTGCGCACGGCCTGGTTGAAACTGTCGCTGCTCGGCGTTCGGGCCAGCTCTCGGCGTACCAGTTCGGCGAAGCGCGCAGTATCGCGAAGGTTACTGCTGATGCCGCCGCTGGCCATCTCGGTGCCCAATTCGTCGATCTGGACATAGGCATCTTCCTCGGCGAAGCGCGACCAGATGCGTTGCTGGACCAGTTGCGCCCAATTCATTCCGGATATACGCCGCATGGCCCAGGCCATCGCCTCGGGCGAACCGTTCTGGTAAAAAAATCTGCCTTCGCCAGGGGTCATTTGCGCGATTTTCAGAAAGGCATAGATATCGCCGGGCATTGTTGCGTTACGCGGGATCAACCCGGTCGCGGCGAACAGGCCGAGGTCAGGTGGCACCGCTTCGGGGTATGCCACGGCTACCTGCATATCAAGGTTGGCCTGTACCGTGGCCTCGCCGAATGGCGTACCGCTCAATTCAGGGACATAACTGGCCAGTTTCGCCTGGGGGTCGAGCGTGCCTTCGGCGATGAACTGTGCCGCTAAAAGGCCGGTGACCGATTTGGTCATCGAAGCCCAGATGTGTGGCTGGCCGGGTTCGAATCCTTCAAGGTAACGCTCAAAGATTACGTTGCCGCGCTGTAGCACGATCAGCCCATCGGTCGAGGTATCTTGCAGGTAACGGGCGAGTGTCAGGTCCTCTTCGCCGGCCTTGAAAGTGACCTGGTCGAGATCGCGCGTTGCAGCGTCGAGCAACGACAGGGGGTGGGCAGCACGACCGATGCTGCGCGTCGCGGACACTTCACGGGCGTGACGCATTGACCAGCGCAGGAAGGGCGGTTGGAAGGCGTTGACTTTGTTCACACGAAACTCCAGTGCAGGTGGAAAACCTTGCATGACGCCGTTATCGGTCGGGGCATTTGCCGCGAGAGCCGGACAGGTTGCGCTGCTGAGCAGAAGCGCTACCCCCAGTACGAGATTGGCTGTGGACTTGGCAGATGCGGGCTGGGTGGGACATTTGGGCATTGTGGTTTCCTTTACGCTTAGAAGGTGGCACCGACACCGATCGAAACGAAGTCGCGATCGCCACGCGTACCGTAGGTGCCATCGATGTAATCGGTGTAAGACAGGCTCATCGAATACTTGCTCATGAACGTAGCGTCCAGGCCGAGGCTGACGGAGCGCGAACCTTCGTTGAAGGCCGAGCCGTCGCCTGGCGAGTAACCCTTTACGTCATGCGACCAGGACAGGTTGGGTCGCAGGTCCAGCCCCTGCATCACGCCCGAATAACTCCAGGTCGCCCGCATCCGATACCCCCAGGAGAACGGTGTGACGAAGCCTTCATCGTTGCAATATTCAGGGCTGTTCGAGATCGACAGGCAGACGTTGTTGTCTATCAGCTCGCCATTGTTATAGGCCCCGGAGCGGCCATAGCGTGGTCCGTTATTCCCCTCAAGGCCGCCGACATAGGTGGCGCCGATCTCACCGACCAGCAGCACTTGATTGGCGCCCATGACCTGGCCGAAAGAGTGCATCGCCGAGACCTGCGCCTGGGTGACTTCCTTGCGCCGATAGCCATTGAACAATGTTGAGTCGGTGGTTGGTCGCTGCCCGGGTTCGGACAAAGGGCTGCGACCGTTGGCGTTAAGCAGCGATTGCAGCACGTCAGTGCCATTGAGTTGCACGGGCATATTCGGGCGATAGCTCAGCTCGCCCTGAAGCGCCGTGCCGGTGCGCAGGGTGGTGGAAAATGTCGCGCCGTACAGGCGGATATCCTCAGGGTATTGTGCGAGATACTGGGAAGTGCCCATGCGCAACGCGCCTGCCAGGGACTGGCCTGAACTGGAAGCCAGAAAGGCGCCGCAGCCGGCCGATGGCACCCCAAGGTTGCTGCACAGCTGGGGAGCGAAACCGGTATTGCTGTAATAGGGGCTGCTGACCGTTCCCAGATAAGGCGATCGGCTGTGATAGTTGGCGGCGTAAACACCGAACTCGGCATCCAGCGGCGTGACGTACCAGCGAATCGACAAGCCCCACTGGCCGCTGTCGCGAGCATCCTGATCGCCCGCTCGAGGAATGCGTACACCTTCCTCGTTCATGACCACGCCGAATGGCCCGAGGCCTCGATTTGCCGCTGAGAGGTTGACCTGCCGACCGCCGACGTCAAGGCTCTCGCAACCTTCGGGTATGAAATCATTGCCCGAAAAGAATGTGCCGCAATTGTCCAGTTGCGTCTGTTCCCAGTCCAATTGATAGAAGGCGTCAAAGGACAGTGCTTCGTTGATGTTCTGTGTCACGTACAGCAAGTTGACCGGCACCAGCGCGTCCTTGACCTCCGAACCTGGTCGGCGCAGCGCGGCCTGGTTAAAGGGGTTGACGACGTTCAAACCGCCCTGGATAAAAATGCTCTCGCCCCAGTTCACCACTTGTTTACCCAAGCGTGCCGAGCCTGGCTCACCGTTTATGTCGTAGAAGTAATAGGCGAATGCATCGAGCAGTTGGGAGCCTGCGGTCTTTGCCGATGTCTTGCGATTGTTGTCGTCGATGTTCTTGAAGCGTTGGTTGTGATCGCGCTGCGCCGTGTCGTACCAGTAGGTTCCGCGCACGAATATGCCCAGGTTGTCGAGTTTGAGTTCCAGGTCATGGGTGCCTTTGAATATCGTCGAGAACACATCCCCGGATCGATAATTACGCCGCCCGTCATTGCCGTTGGCGGCCGCCACCTGCAGCTTGTCCGGATTGGCTGTGCTGACGCCGACACCTAATGCCAGTGCCGAATCGAATTGGCCTTCAATTTCACCGAGTTCAAATTGCATGGCATCAACGGGTGCGACGAGAAGACTGCACGACAGTAGTAGCAGTGATGAGCGAAACCGGTGGGCAAGGATAGCGTTCACTCTTAACCTCTTATTGTGCTTATTAGAGAGTGAGGGGGTGGGACAACTGAACGAACATCCGGGCGATTGACTGCCGTTGGCTGGTTCGTTGTCGGTCGCGAGGGATAATAGGTAGGCGGCGGATCCGCTCACAAATAGCGTCTTTGGATTGTTGCCATAACACTTTGGCATGGCTACGCGGGCGTTTGAGACGACAAGTAGAGCCAGCTAAAACCGCTATACCCGGCATCAAGAACTGATATTACGTTTGCCGTTGCGCCGCTGTTTAGGATCGTTCCGGTCTTAACTGTCGACGAGAACAACAACGTGAACCTTGGAAAAATAATCAGTCGAAGTGCCAAGTATTGGCCTGAGCGAATGGCCGTCATTGATGTCAACACGCGAGTGACCTTCGCTCAGCTTGAACAGCGTACAAACCAGCTTGCCTCGGCGTTACTGGGCCTGGGCATCACCCTTGGCGAGCACGTCGCCATCCTCGCCGAGAACCGGGTTGAACTGGTCGAAGCCGAAGTCGCGTTCTATAAGGCCGGCCTGGTGAAGGTGCCCGTCAATGCGCGCCTGTCACTGGACGAGGTCATCCAGATCATCAACGACTCTTGCAGCGTCGCGCTGATCACCACGCCTGTATTTGCCCAGGCCTTGACTGCCCGCCGGGCTCAGGTCCCCGCGTTGCGTCTGATCGTGGCGCTGGGAGATGAGGGCGGTGATGTCGCCTACTCGGCACTGCTGAGCCAAGGCGACAATAAACCGGTCAGTTGCGACCCGTCGGACGACGCCCTGGCCGTGTTGCATTACACCTCCGGCAGCTCCGGTGTGCTGAAGGCCGCCATGCTCAGCGTCGGTAATCGCAAGGCGCTGATCCGCAAGAGCATCGCCAGCCCCACCCGGCGTGCCGCGCCGGGCGATGTCATGGCCCACGTCGGGCCGATCACCCATGCCAGCGGCATGCAGTTGATGCCGTTGCTGGCGGTTGGCGCCTGCAACCTGTTGCTGGAACGCTACGACGATCAACTGCTGCTCGAAAGCATTCAGCGTGAACGCGTCACCCGGTTATTCCTGGTGCCCGCGATGATCAACCGAATAGTGAATTTCCCGGGCGTGGAGTGCTACGACCTCAGCAGCCTGAGCCTGGTCATGTACGGCGCTGCACCGATGGCACCTTCTCTGGTCAAGCGCGCCATCGAAGTGTTCGGGCCGATCCTGGCACAAGGTTATGGTGCCGGCGAAACCTGTTCGCTGGTCACGGTACTGACCGAGCGGGACCACCTGTGCGAAAACGGCGACTATCGACGCCTCGCCTCCTGCGGGCGCTGTTACTTCGAGACCGACCTGCGGGTGGTCAACGAGGACTTCCAGGATGTGAAGCCGGGCGAAATCGGCGAGATCGTGGTCAAGGGACCGGACATCATGCAGGGCTACTGGCGCGCGCCAGAGCTCACCGCCGAGGTCATGCGCGATGGTTACTACCTAAGTGGCGACCTGGCGACGGTGGATGATCAGGGTTATGTGTTCATCGTCGACCGCAAGAAGGAAATGATCATTTCCGGGGGCTTCAACATTTATCCGACGGAAGTCGAACAGGTGCTCTACAACTTGCCTCAAGTCTTCGAGGCGGCGGTCGTCGGCGTGCCGGACGAGCAGTGGGGCGAGTCGGTGCGAGCCGTCATCGTACTCAAGCCGGGCACCGCACTCAGTGAGCTCGAGGTTATCGAACACTGCGCGCGAAACCTGGCCGGGTTCAAGAAACCCCGTGCTGTGGATTTTGTCAGCGAACTACCGAAGAACCCCAACGGCAAAGTGGTTCGCCGTCTTATTCGCGATGCCTACTGGCAAAACTGCGACCGTCGCATCTGAGGAGGAGATCACCATGTATCAGCCAAGTGAAAAAGCCAGCCAAATCATCGAGGCCATCGGTGGCTTCATTCGCGACGAAGTTCTGCCCCTTGAACAACGCGCAGGCCTGAGTTGGGCCAAGCCCCATCCTCGCGATGTGCTGCAAGAGGTCTGGCAGCGCTCCTGCGACCAGGGTTTTTACAACATCATGCTGCCCGAGGCCATCGGCGGCGCCGGGCTGAACGTTTCAGACCTGTGTGCAGTGAAGGAGGCCACGGTACTGAGTGGTTCCATGCTGGCTCCGCACATCCTTGGCGAACTGTCCGGTCCGCCGCGCATCGGGCATCTGTTCAAGGTCGCCAGCCCCTGGCAGATCGAGTCTTTCCTGCAGCCGGTGTGCCGTGCCGAGAAGGCCGTGTGCTTCGCGCTGACCGAGAGTGAAGCCGGCTCCGATGCAACGGCGATCAAGACGATTGCACGCCGTGACGGTGAAGAATATGTGCTCAACGGTAGCAAGCGTTTCATCTCGGGTGCGCCCTATGCCGATATCGCGGTGCTGCTCGCCGTTACCGGACCAGGCGGTGGCGCCCAGGGGATTTCGGCGTTCTTCATCGATCTGAAGGCGCCAGGCGTGCGCATAGAGAGCGACTATGCGGTGATGTCCGGCGGTGGCGCCCATGGCGATATCTTCCTGGACGAAGTACGGGTGCCCGTGGCCAACCGCATTGGCGAGGAGGGGCAGGGATTCAAGCTGGCGATGGGGCGGATCACCCTTAATCGCTTGCTGCATTGCCCGACTTTGCTGGGCCTGGCAGGCTTGGCGCTGAACCTGTCGATCGACTACGCCCGAACGCGCAAGCAGTTCGGCCAGCCGATCGCAATGTTCCAGTCGATCAACCACATGATTGCCGACATGGCGACCGAGTTGCATGCTGCGCGCAGCATGGTCTATGCGACAGCCGCGGTGAATGATGCCGGTGGGGATATCCGTACTCAGGCACCCATGTGCAAGCTATTCGTGTCCGAGACGGCTTTCCGTATCGCCGACCGCGCGGTGCAGATTCACGGCGGAGCGGGGCTGCTGCGCGGCAATCCGGTTGAGTGGATTTTCCGCGCGACCCGTATGATGCGCATCCTCACCGGCACCAGTGAAATTCAGCGTAACACCATTGCCAAGGGCGTTCTGATGCCTGGCTAGCAGTGCCCGCCGCACGTCCGGCCGCACCTGGCCGGACGCTCTGACAAGAACAATAACGAGAGACAATCATGACCCACACTCAAACCCCCGCACGTCTGGGCACGGCCTGGATGGTTGCGGTACTGCTGGCACTGCTGATGCTGGTCAACTTCCTCGACAAGGTCGTCATTGGCCTGGTTGCAGTGCCGATGTCCAAGGAGCTTGGCCTGTCACCGACCGAGTTCGGTCTGGTAGGTGGCGCACTGCACTGGTTCTTCGCGATTTCCGCAGTGATCGGCGGCTTCGTCGCCAATCGCCGCCCCACGCGTACCCTGCTGTTGGGCATGGGCGCGTTCTGGGCGCTCATTCAACTGCCGATGCTGTTTGTCACCTCCTTGTGGGCAATCGTCGCCTGTCGTGTGCTGCTGGGCATCGGCGAAGGGCCGGCGTCGCCGGTAGCCACCCACGCCTTGTACAAATGGTTTCCCAACGACCGTCGCAACCTGCCGGTCGCACTGCTGCATACCGGCAGTGCCTTTGGTTTGCTGGTCGCCGGTGCGATGATCCCGTGGATCAGCGTGCATTACGGATGGCGCATGAACTTCATCGTCCTCGCTGCAATCGGCGCAGTCTGGTGCGTGTTGTGGTGGCTGCTGGGACGTGAAGGCACGCTGGATCGCATTCGCCCCGGCCAGCTTGCGCAGGACGAGGAGCGCGTACCTTATAAAAGATTGCTCACGGACAGCACGGTACTGAGCAATTACCTCTGTCATTTTGCTGCCAATTGGTCGTTGGCGCTGACGCTGACCTGGGTGCCGAGCTATCTGGAGAATGGCCTGGGTATCGATCCGATCATGACCGGCCGGGTGTTTGTGCTGTTCGTAGTTGTCACCACGCCGCTGAGCCTGTTCATGGCCTGGTTATCGCAGCGCATGATGCGCGGCGGCATGGCGACGCGCTGGTCACGAGGTGCGTTCGTTTCGATCTGTCTGATTGCCAGTGGTCTTCTGAGCGCCGCGCTTTTCCTGCCGGGGCTGTCGAGCATCGAGCGGATCGTCTGCCTGACATTCAGCGGCGGCCTGGCACTGGTGATGTATTCGGTGGGGCCGGCCATGCTCGCCGAGTTCACGCCCGGCAGCCAACGCGCAGGCATTCTGGCGATTGGCAACGGCATCGCTTCGCTGGCCGGTTTGTCGGCGCCTGTGGTCACCGGGATTTTGGTGCAGGGCGCGGGCGCCGAGCACCCGGCCGGCTACGGGGAGGGGTTCCTGGTCTGCGGCGCGGTGTTGGTGGTCGCGGGGCTGATCGGGTTGTTCCGGATGGATCCTCAGAAAACCCGGGAGCGGCTGCATCAGGTTGTCGGTGTCGCAGCGCCGCGGGTCAGTTGACACCGCCGGGCGCTGCGCCATTGAGGCGCAGCGCCCTCAGCGATGGACCTGGCTCAAGTCTTCCTCGGGCGTGCGCTCGATCAAGCTGCCTTTCCAGCGGGCGTCGACCACAGCCTCGATGAGTAGACCGCGCACCAGATCACGCATGCACGTTGCCGCAAACGACAGCGGCTTATGCTGCGAATAGGCCAGGGAAATGGTTCGGGTAATCCGTGGTTCCACGATCAGCCGGGCCGATATCGGTTCCAGCAGTTCCGTCAGCGGCGGCCAATTGCTGATGGTCGCCGCCAACCCGGCGCGCACCAGGCTGCTGATGCCGGGCGCTGACTGCTGTTCATAGCTTGAATCGAGCGTCACCCCGGTTTCCATCGCCGCTTGCTCGATACGCCGGCGCAGGTGCAGGGCGCGCGGCGGCATTACCAGTCGGGTCGCCGCGGCTTCAGCCAGAGTAATGGGCGAGTTGTCAGCCTCTTGCGCAGGTGTGCCTACCCAATACAGGTCTTCGGTGAACACCGGTTCGGCAATGACATGTTCCAGCTCTTCAGCGTTTGGCACGACCCCGAAATCCACTTTGCCCAGTTCGATCGCCTGGCCGCCTTCGCGACTCAGGCCATCCCAAATCGTTAGCTTGATCCCCGGAAACTTGGCCTGTGCCTGCGTGATGATGGTGGGCAGCAGCAGAGCCGACGCTGTCGCGGGTATGGAAATAGACACATGACCCATCGGGTTGCCCTGGCTCGATTTGAGTTCGTCCTTCACCGAGTCGAGCTTCTGAATCACCGATCGAGCCACTTCGTACAACTGTCGGCCGGCATCGGTCAATTCAATGCCGTCGTGCTGGCGGGCCAATAACTGCATGTCCAGTTCGCTTTCCAGTAAACCGATCTGGCGGCTCAGGGCAGGCTGGGCGATGAACGCCCGGCGTGCGGCATTGGAGAAGCTTCCCGCTTCTGCAATGGCGATCAAGTAACGCAGCTGTTTCAAGGTCATGGGCAAATCTCTGGCTATGCCGAACTGATATGGCAACTATCTGAAGACGCTATTTGTCGGGGCCCAAGGCCCTACTTAGTATCCATTGATACTCAACAAGAGGCTATCGGAACCCCCATAAAGATTAACCCTTCCACCTGCCCCGTCATGCGTTTGAAGCGCAATCGGTGGGGCATGCATTTGTTCACTCTCTGATAAACACAATAAGAGGTTAAGAGTGATGACAACCCGTACCCGAGGTTTTTTTCGGTCGTCGATGGCCCCCGTTTCCTGCTGTCTGTTGCTGGGAATGTCATGGGCGACGACAGCGCTGGCCACAGGCGAGTTGCCCCCGGACCTGACGCCCATCGGTGCCCAGCGAAGTGCTTCCCCTGACGGTCGAATCCCGGCCTGGCAGGGTGGTCTGACGGCAGCACAGCAACGCTTGGAAAGTAACGGCACGCCGATCGACCCCTTCGCCGACGAGCGACCGCTGTACGAAATCACTGCGCGCAATTACAAGCAGTATGAGGACCAACTGTCGGCCGGGCAGATCGCTTTGCTCAAGAAGTTTCCCGAGACGATGAAACTGCCGGTCTATCCCACCCATCGCAGTGTCGCCGTCCCTGCGCCGCTTGCCGCATCGGCCGCTCGCAATGCTGAGTTCGCGCAACTGGCGGATCAGGGCAATGGCCTGCACGGCTTTGCCGGGGCGATCGCTTTCCCTGTTCCGCGCAATGGCCTGGAGGTCATCTGGAATCATCTGACGCGCAACCGCAACGCCAATTACAGCCTTGTCTCGGACAGCGTGACGCCGTTGGGCAACGGACGCTTCACCCTGATGAGCGCACGTCAGGAATTCGCCCGCCCGGACGGGCTGCCGGACGCAGGGGCCGACAATATCCTTTACTACTTCACTTACCGCATGACCGCGCCGTCGCGGCTTGCCGGAGATGCAATGGTGGTGCATGAAACGCTCGACCAGGTCGCCGAGCCGCGACTGTCCTGGGTCTACAGTTCCAGCCAGCGACGGGTCAGGCGTGCTCCGGGTATCGACTATGACACCACCGGACCCGGGACGGCGGGCCTGCGCACGGCCGACAGTCGTGACATGTTCAACGGTGCGCCGGATCGTTACGACTGGCATCTGGCAGGCAAGAAGTTGCTGCACGTTCCCTATAACAGCTATCGCCTGGCTTCACCCCACCTGCGCTACAGCGAGCTGATTCGCCCAGGGCATGTCGACCCCGTACCTACCCGCTACGAATTGCACCGGGTGTGGGAGGTCGTGGCGACCCTCAAACCCGGTGCCCAACACATCTACGCCAAACGTCATTACTACATCGACGAAGACACCTGGGCGATTCTCGAGGCTGACCTCTACGATCAACGGGGAACGTTGTGGCGCACGTCCGGGGCGCACAGTTTTTACCACCCCGGTGGTGAGGCTGCAGTCAATGCCATGGAGGTCACCTATGATTTGAAGAGCGGCCGTTATCACGTTTCGGGTTTGATCAATGAGCAGCGCAAACCTTATGTCTTCAATCTGCCGACCAGCCTTTCATACTTTTCACCGGGCGCATTGCGCAGCTTCGGTGTGCGCTGATGGGCATGCAGCAAAAGCGCCGTACCTTGACTGAAACCCTGTTGGGCGCAGGTGAGTCGCCTGATCCGCGATTCACGCTGGCCAATGAGCGCACCTTCCTCGCCTGGATTCGCACCTCACTGGCGCTGCTTGGGGGAGGGATCGCCGTCGAAGCACTCGCCGGGGAGGTCTTCGAACCTCGGCTACGCATGGTCATGGCGATCAGTTTGATGTTACTGAGTCAGTTGGTGAGCATCGGTGCATGCGTGCGCTGGCTGAAGGTGGAGCGAGCGCTGCGTCAGCGCCAGCCGCTGCCTCTGCCGGCGCTCGCACCACTGCTGGCATTGGGCTGTTTAACCGCGGTCGTGCTGATCGCCAGCGTGCTTTGGCCCCGTTGGCATGGGTGACCCTGGGCTGCAGGCGGAGCGCACCGAATTGGCATGGCGAAGGACGCTGTTGGCGTTGCTGGTGGTGTTGGTTCTGGCGGGGCGGGCCGGTGACCAGGTGTCGGTGGGGATGGGCGGTGTCGTCGCGCTGACTTTGCTTGCAAGGCAAGGCCGCCGTTATCGTCAGGGATTGGCGATGCTCCAGTCGGAGCGGGCAGCGCCAGCCTCGCGGGCGATCCTGGCACTAGGCATGTCGGTGTGTTTGCTCGCGCTTATCGGCATCATCGGGCTGCTGAGCGGCGCCTGAGGCGCCGCCCACGCGGGCTCAAGGTGTGACGATGTTGAAACGTGCGTCCGCTTCCTCCAGTCCACCCATGAAGCGCAGGAATTTAACCCGTTCACCCTCGATCGTGATATCGCCCAGCGTTGCTTCCTTGATAAAACCCGTCTGCTTGAGTGCGATGCGATCCAGCGTCGATTTTTTCATGCTGATTTGCACGTCGGCCTGGTCATGCCGTGCAAGGTCGCGGTGGGTGAGTACACCATTGCGCAGGGTCAAGGCGTAATCCTCGTTCAGATCGGTGAAACGCCAGTTGATGGTCAGGTCGTTGTCGGCCGCTTTCAGTGCATCGACTCGAACGCCGAGGTAATCGAAAAACATCGTCGGTGTCAGCGCCCGCACCATGTCGTCGGTATTGCCGCCGCTGCCGGTGGCGGCTGCTACGCCATCGCGCAGTTCCTGAGCGCCGCTCAAGTAGGCATTGCGCCAGGTGGCGTTCTCGCTCTGATAGCCCAGTTGCTCCAGTGCATCGGCCTGCAATTGGCGCGCAGCGGCGTTGTCGGGCTCGGCGAATACCAAATGGTTGGTCAATTGCGCCACCCAGCGATAGTCCCCTTCGTCAAAGGCTTTACGCGCGTGGCTCAGGACCTGGTCGGCACCGCCCATGGCAGCGACGTATCGCTTGCCAGCCGCTTGGGGCGGCAGCGGATTGAGGTTCGCCGGGTTGCCGTCATAGAAACCCATGTAACGCTGGTACACGGCGCGCACGTTGTGGCTCAACGAGCCGTAGTAATCGCGGCTGTACCACTTGCTGGCCAAGCGCGGCGGCAACGAGCTCAGGGTCTCGGCGATTTCCATTGGCGTCTGGCCCTGATTGATCAGGCGCAGGCTCTGGCTATCGATGAATGCATACATGTCGCGCTGGTCAGCCAGATAATCGCGTATCTGTGCGCTACCCCAAGTGGGCCAGTGATGCTGGGCAAAAACCACCTCGGCCTGATTGCCGTAACGCACCAGGGACTCGTCAAGGTAATGCGCCCAGATCTTCGGGTCGCGAACCAGTGCACCGCGCAAGGTCAGCACGTTGTGTTGGACGTGAGTTGCGTTTTCGGCCATGCACAGCGCCTTGAACCGTGGGAAATAGATGTTCATCTCGGCCGGCGCCTCGGTGCCAGGCGTGAGCTGGAATTCGACTTCAATGCCCTCCAGGGTCAGGCGTTCCAACGGCTTGCTGATTTCCCGGGTGGGGGCGATCAGGCTGACCGTCGCGTTCGCCGGCACGCCCTTGCCCAGCCCGGCGTCGACCTGGCCCCGCTCACCGCGCGGCAGCCCGGCGCCGTACATGTATTGGGCACGACGTTTCATCGCCGGTCCGGCCAACACGTTCTCGCCGATGGCGTGCTCAAAAAAACCTTGGGGTGCGATAACCTGAACCTTGCCGGCCTTCACGTCCGCTTCGTCGATCACCCCACGCACCCCGCCGAAATGGTCGACGTGCGGGTGGGTATAAATCACCGTAGTCACTGGTTTGCGCGGACGATGCTTGAAGTACAGTTCCAGGCCGGCTCTGGCGGTTTCCACCGCCAGCAGCGGGTCGAGCACGATGAGCCCGTTATCGCCCTCGACAATGGTCATGTTCGCCAGGTCCATGCCACGAATCTGATAGATACCCTCGGTGACCTTGAACAGACCGGCAAGCGTATTGAGCTGTGCGATGCGCCACAGACTCGGGTTGACGGTCGCAGGCGCGTCTGTGCGGTTCAGAAACGCGTATTGCTTCAAATCCCAGACTGTTTTGCCCCCCGCATTACTGACGACATCCTCATACCGCTCGATCAGGCCCCGCTCAGCGGCCTCGAAATCTCCACGATCGGCGAAAGGCAGTCGCTGCAGCCATTGCTGGTTGTTTTGCAGAGTAATGGTTGTCGCATCCTTGGCAGGCGTGGCGGCGAGACTCGTCAGCGGTACCAGCAGGGCGAGAGTGAGCAAAGGCTGTGAAAAACGCATGGAGCAGTCCTTGTTATTGTTCGGGCGATCCACTCTAAGGAGCGGTTCGAGTCGCAGCCAATACCAGAGCGGCATGCCAGCCATCGCATTGGGTAATGGCTCAGCCCGGTTGAATGGCCAGGATTTGCGCCTCGAGCCAGGTCAGCGCCGGGTCGTGCTGGCGATGGGTCAGGCGTACCAGCTCTAGATCGAAGGGCGGTAGCGCGAACGGCAGTTCATACAGCTTCAGCGGCAGCAGCCGGGCGAACTGCTGCGCCAGCAGCGTCGGCAACACAACACAGAGTTCGGTCGCGGCCACCAGGTGTGCGGCTTGCAGGTAATTAGGCGTGGTGTAGACGATCTGTCGCACGAGGTTCTGCTCGGCCAGCCATTGGTCGACCATGCCGCGGGTCTGGCCACCATGAACCCAGACGTGGCGCAATTGCAGGAAACGCTGCAGATCCAGGCCGTCACTCAGTCGCGGATGGTCCTGACACACCGCGACTCGCAGGGTTTCGGTGCGCCAGAGCTGGCGAGTGAAACGTGCCGGTACGTGATCGAAACGACCCAGCACCATGTCCAGTTCGCCTCTGTCCAGCGCCTCGGCGGGCAGGCTGGGACTTAGGTGGGCAACATCAATGCGCAGGTGCGGCGCCTGCGTCTGCAGGCTTGCCAGCAAGGACGGCATGCACAGTTGTTCGACGAAGTCGGTCAGGGCAATTCTCAATTGACGATGGCTGCGCAGTGGGTCGAACGCGTCACCGGTGGACAGCGTTTGCTCGATTTGTTGCAACGCGGCGCGAATAGGCCCTTCCAGCGCGAGCGCTCGAGGGGTCGGGCACATGCGCCGACCGACGCGCACCAGCAGGGGGTCGCCCAGCATATCGCGCAAGCGCGCCAGGGCGTTGCTCACCGTGGGTTGGGTCAACGCCAGGCGTTGCGCTGCGCGCGAGACATTCTGCTCACGCAGCAACATGTCGAACACGCGCAGCAGGTTCAGATCAAAGTTTGAAGTATTCATGCACAGAATATATGGCATATGAAAATGAAATTTCAAAAATACTTGAAGCCTGCTTAGGGTGTCGGCTGTTCATTTTTCCCAATGCAGGAGCACCGCGTGTGAGCACCCCTTTCGATATCCAGCAGGTCGCCGTGATCGGCGCCGGCACCATGGGCCGGGGCATCGTCATCAGTCTGGCCAGCGCCGGGTTTCCGGTGCTGTGGCTGGAGAGCAATACCCAGACACTCGACGCGGGCCTGTCGATGATTGAGCAAACCTGGTCGCAGCAGGTGGGTAAACAACGCATCACGCAGGTCGAGGCGCACGCCAATCTCGAGCGAGTACGCCCGGTACAAAGTTACGCGGCGCTGGCAGAAGCGGACCTGGTGATCGAAGCGGTGTACGAAAGCCTGGAGCTCAAACAGGAAATCTTCCGCGCGCTGGACGCGCACCTCAAGCCCACGGCGATCCTGGCCAGCAACACCTCGGCGCTGGACATCGACGCGATTGCGGCGGTCACCGGGCGTTCACCGCAGGTGTTGGGTCTGCATTACTTCAGTCCTGCCCACATCATGAAACTGTTGGAGATCGTTCGTGGCAAGGACACCGACAGCCGAGTGCTCGAAGTGGCCCGCAGGCTCGCCCAGCGTACCGGCAAAGTAGCGGTGGTGGCGGGCAATTGCCCCGGTTTCATCGGCAACCGCATGCTGCGCAGCTATGTGGCCGAGGCACGAAAATTACTCCTGGAAGGCGCATTCCCTCAGCAGGTGGACGAGGTGCTGCAGCAATTTGGTTTCGCCATGGGCCCGTTCCGCATGTATGACGTGATCGGCATCGATCTGGAGTGGCGCGCGCGTCAACTGGCCGGGCAGGGCATGGACGCCCCCTTGGTGCAAGTCGACAACGCCTTGTGCGAACTCGGGCGCCTGGGTCAGAAAAGCGGTGCCGGGTATTACCGCTATGCTCCCGGCAGTCGCCAGGCCGAGCATGACCCACTGGTGGACGAATGGGTGCTTAAGGTATCTCAGGGGCTGGGCTACCGCCGCCGCGACATCGACGCACGGGAAATCCTTGATCGCTGCCTTTTGGCACTGGTCAATGAAGGCGCGAAGATCCTCGAAGAAGGCATTGCGGCCAGCAGCCATGACATCGATCAGGTATGGCTCAACGGTTATGGCTTTCCGATTGAAACCGGCGGACCGATGCGCTGGGCGGATGGGCAGGGCATGAATTCCCTGCTGGCTCGACTGGAACGTCTGCAAGGTCTTTTCGGCGAGCATTGGCATCCTGCCGGACTGATCTCCCGATTGATGGCCAGCGGCAAACACTTTGCCGATGTCGGGGAGGGCCGCGTATGAACTACCAGGCACCGCTGCGCGATATGCGCTTCGTATTGCATGAACTGTTCGATGTCACCGGGCACTGCCAACACCTGGGTCTGGACCTGGACCGCGACACCCTTGACGGCATTCTGGAAGAGGCGGGGCGCTTCACCGCAGAGGTGATAGCCCCGCTCAACCGCAACAGCGACGAGCAAGGCTGCCAGTTGCTCGGTAATGAAGTCCGCACGCCGGATGGCTTTCGCGAAGCCTATCGTCAATACGTCGATAACGGTTGGGCGAGCATGACCGGGCCGATGGCCTACGGGGGACAAGGCTTGCCGCAAATGGCGTCGGCCTGTTTCCACGAGATGTTAATGGCGGCGTCGTTGTCGTTTCGGATCTATTCCGGGTTGACCGAAGGCGCGGTCCTGGCCGTGCACCGCCATGGCAGCGACGCGCTCAGGCAAACCTGGCTGGGCAAGATGGTCAGTGGCGAATGGACCGGCACCATGTGCCTTACCGAGCCTCAGGCCGGCACGGACCTGGCGTTGTTGCGCACCCGCGCGCAGCCTCACGCCGACGGCAGCTATCTGATCACCGGCAGCAAGATTTTCATCAGCGGTGGTGAGCAGGACCTGACTGACAACATCATTCATCTGGTGCTGGCACGCTTGCCCGATGCCCCGGCGGGTGTGAAAGGCATCAGTCTGTTTCTGGTACCCAAAATCCTTGCCGATGGCCGGCGCAATGCGCTGAGCTGTGGCGCGCTGGAACACAAGATGGGCATCAAGGGCGCTTCGACTTGCGTCATGAATTTCGACGGTGCCCAGGGCTGGCTGGTCGGCGAGCCGAATCAAGGCCTGTCCTGCATGTTCACCATGATGAACGACGCACGATTCCAGGTCGGGTTGCAGGGACTGGGGATCGCTGAAGCCGCTTTCCAGGGCGGCCTGGCCTACGCCCGTGAACGTCTGCAGTCGCGCTCGCTGACCGGTGCAGTGGCGCCAGACAAGGCTGCCGACCCAATCATTGTTCATCCGGATGTGCGTCGCATGTTGCTGACGCAGAAGTCCCTCACCGAGGGATGCCGGATGCTGGGCGCCTACACCGCACGGCAACTCGATCTCGAGCACGGTGCGCCAGAACCCGATGATCGTCGCGCAGCCATGCGCCGCGCTGCGTTTCTGATCCCGATCGTCAAAGGGTTCTTCACCGATGTCGGCCAGGAAGTCGCCAGCCTCGGCGTGCAACTGTATGGCGGGCATGGCTACATCCGCGAATGGGGCATGGAACAGTTGATGCGCGACAGCCGCATCACCCAGCTCTATGAAGGCACCAATGGCATCCAGGCGCTGGACTTGGTCCGGCGCAAGCTGATGGGCGATGGCGGTGCCGAATTGCACGCGCTGATCGATGAGCTCGCTCAGCACGTCGAGGCTGCGGGCTATCTACCCCAGCTGCAGGACATGGCGGGTGCAGTCAGTCAGCGTCTTGAGCAATGGCGAGAGTTGGGCAAGACCATCATCGACGCCTGCCAGCGGGATCCGCAGGAAATCGGCGCGGTCTCTGTGGACTTCCTCGCCTATTCGGCTTACGTCCTGCTGGCCGGGCTATGGCTGCAGGCCGCGGTTCGAGCGGGTGAAACCCTGGCTAACGGGACGGGTGAAAACGCCTTTTATCAAGCCAAGCTACAGACTGCCGAATTCTACTGGCGGCGCGTATTACCCCGTGCAAGCGCACACCGGGAAGCCTTGTTGGGTGGCGCGAACTGCTTGATGGCCATGCCAGCGAGCGACTTCAGTTGCTGAAAACCTATAACAACAATCAGGAGTCGCGGACATGCAGCCTTTCAGCTTTGCCACTACGGCGCAGATTCTATGCGAAACCGGCGCCGTGCAGCGTCTTGCCAATCTGTGCAGGGAACGCGGCGCGCGCCGTGTCTTGATAGTCACCGACCCGGGTATTGCTCGCCTGGGCATGCTCGATGATGTGTTGCCCGGTTTCACCCTCGCAAAAGTTGCCGTGGCGATCTTCAGTGACGTGACGGCGGATCCGAGTCAGGCCTGCGTGCTCGCCGCCGTTGAACGGGCCCGGCATGTCGGTGCCGACCTGATCGTCGGCTTTGGCGGCGGCAGTTCGATGGACGTGGCCAAACTGGTCGCGCTGCTGGCGCATCCGCAGTGCACTCAACCGATCACCGAGCTGTATGGCGTCGACCAAGCCAAGGGCCAGCGCTTGCCGCTGATTCAGGTGCCGACGACTGCCGGGACCGGCTCGGAGGTGACCCCCATCGCGATCGTCACCACCGGTGAAACCACCAAGATGGGCGTCGTCTCGCCGTTACTGTTGCCGGATCTCGCCGTACTCGACGCCGTCTGTACGTTAGGTTTGCCGCCTGCCGTGACGGCGGCCACGGGCATCGATGCCATGGTGCATGCGATCGAGGCCTACACCAGCAAGCTCAAGCGCAATCCGCTGTCCAGCCTCTTGGCGCGAGAGGCGCTACGGCTTTTGGCCTGCAACCTCGACCAGGCCGTGTACAACGGCGGCAACCTGGGCGCGCGCCAGGCGATGTTGCTGGGTGCCTGCCTGGCCGGCCAGGCATTCGCCAACGCGCCGGTGGCGGCGGTGCATGCGCTGGCGTACCCGCTGGGCGGGCACTTTCACATTCCTCATGGGCTGGCGAATTCGCTGGTGCTGCCTCATGTGCTGCGCTTCAACCTGCCGGTAGCGATGGCGGACTACGCCGAACTCGCTCTGCCTTTGCTGGGAGAAAGGTTGCAGGCAGGTGATCACCATTCTCGCGCCGATCAATTTGTCTCTGAGTTGGCGCAATTGGGATCTCGTTGCGAATTACCGACCACGCTGCGTGCGGTTGGTGTTCCCAGAGAAAGTCTGGCCCAACTGGCCCGTGACGCGATGCAACAGCAGCGTCTGCTCGTGAACAACCCGCGCACACTCACCGAAGCCGACGCGTTGGCCATTTATGAAGCGGCATATTGATGACCGACCTCAGGCAGCGTGCCGGCTATCGGCACTTCACAACGATCAACACCCGTTGGCACGACAACGACGTGTATGGGCACGTCAACAATGTCGTCTTTTACGGTTTCTTCGACACTGCCGTGAACAGCGTCCTGATCCAGCAGGGAGGGCTGGATATCCACGCAGGTCCGGTGATCGGCCTGGTGGTGAGCTCCGGCTGCGATTACCACGCGCCGGTTGCGTTCCCCGAGCCCATCGAAGTGGCACTGGCGGTCAGCAGACTGGGTAACAGCTCAGTGCATTATCAACTTGCGGTGTTCCGTGAAGGCCAGGCACTGGCCTGTGCGACCGGGCGTTTCGTGCATGTGTTTGTTGACCGTATTCAACGCCGCCCGGCGCCGATTCCCGAACGGCTGCGCCTGGCACTGACTGAGCTGGTCAGCGACTGCCAGCCCTCATCGAACAAGGAACTTGAACCATGAAAGACGCCGTGATTGTTTCCACTGCTCGCACACCGATCGCCAAGGCGATGCGTGGCGCATTCAATGACCTCAAGTCGCCCAGTATGACGGCCATTGCCATTCGCGCAGCAGTCGAGCGTGCTGGCATCGAACCAGGCCAGATCGAAGACCTGGTGCTGGGTACGGCCATGCAGAGCGGCACTGCGGCCATCAACCCGGCGCGTTTGTCGGCCCTGGCCGCAGGCTTGCCCATTTCGGTCAGTGGGCAGACGATCGACCGCCAGTGCGCATCGGGCCTGATGGCCATTGCCATCGCCGCCAAGCAGATCATCGTCGACGGCATGCAGGTGACCGTTGGTGCCGGGCAAGAGCAGATCAGCCTGGTGCAGAATGCTCACAATCAAATGGCGAGCGAGGCGTTCGATGCCAACGTGCTGCGCATGAGCGAGCATGCGTACATGCCAATGCTACAAACGGCCGAACTCGTTGCGCGCCGGTATGGCATCAGTCGGCAAGCGCAGGACGCCTATGCGCTTGAGTCTCAGCAACGCACCGCGGCGGCGCAGGAAGCTGGTGTTTTCGCCGACGAAATTGTTCCGGTCAAGGCACGCAAGCGAGTCGTTGACAAGGAGAGCGGGGCGGTGAGCTATCAGGATGTCACGCTTGTCCAGGATGAAGGCAACAGGCCGACAACCCAACTCAGCGATCTGCAAGGACTCAAGCCGATAGTGGAGGGCGGTAGTGTCACGGCCGGCAATGCCAGTCAGTTGTCCGACGGCGCCAGCGCCTGCGTTTTACTTGAGGGGGCAGTGGCTGCGCGATCAGGCATTGCACCCTTGGGCCTGTATCGAGGGATCGCAGTCGCCGGACTGGCGCCAGAAGAGATGGGTATCGGCCCTGTACTGGCAGTGCCCAAGCTGCTCCGTCAGCACGGGTTGAAGGTGGACGATATCGGCTTGTGGGAATTGAACGAGGCGTTTGCCTGCCAAGTGTTGTATTGCGCACAACAGTTGGGGATCGATCCGGCGAAACTGAACGTCAATGGCGGCGCAATTTCCATTGGGCATCCCTACGGCATGAGCGGCGCGCGAATGGTTGGGCACGCGTTGCTGGAAGGAAAGCGGCGGGGGGTGAAGTTCGTGGTGATAACGATGTGCGTGGGTGGTGGCATGGGAGCAGCGGGATTGTTCGAGGTTTTGTAACCCAAACCCGAACATGGGCTGCCAGCATCAGCAACCAAGCCGATCAGTTGGATCGGCTTTTTTGTGTGCTTTAGTAAAACTGTTCAAGTCAGCGGCCGTTCGAGATTGGTCACAGCGTGGTGGTCTGTCCATTGCGATCCAGTTCATACACTTTATTGCCCTGCAGTTTCTCTTTCAGCCAGCGTCCAGCCTTGCCCAATGGCCGTTGGCGCATCCATAAAAGGTCGACGCCAATTTGCCAGTCGGTGTGCGGGTAGGCCGAGAGGGGTAGTTCTACCAGTTCGCCCCTGGCCAGTTCGCGCTGGATGAGTTGACGGGGCAGGGTGGCCCAACCGAGCGCCGCGCGGACCATTTCCAGCAACGCGAGGTAGTTCTCCGCTTGCCACAATTGCGTCGAGCGCAGGTATTCGCTGCTGGGCAGTTTGTTCGCGTGCGCGCTGAATGCCAGGCGTCGATGCACGTGCAGGTCATCGAACGTAACGGTGTCGAGCTGTGCCAGCGGATGATCGGGATGGCAGACGTGCAGCATGATCAATTTGCCCAATTGCTGGAACGCCAGTTCCTTCGGGTAGCCCGGTTGAGAAAACGCCACGCCAAGCTCCGCCTCTCCACTGCTGACCAGTTCACTGACGTCACCGTGCACCGGGTGGCGGATGATCAGGTCGACGAAGGGAAACGCCTGCTCGAAGGCCTTGAGCACCGGCATGATTGGCCCGTAGGGCGTTTCGATAGCCAGGGTCAGGCTGGGTTCGACGTTATCCGACAGGCATTCGGCGTGTGCCTCGAAGGTCATGCAGCGTTCGAGCACGGCTTCGGCCTGGATCAACAGTTTTTGGCCGCTGGCGGTGAGGGCAGGGCTGCGGTTGGTGCGGTCGAACAGATCAACGCCCAAATCGGTTTCGAGATTGGCAATCGCTGCGCTGATGGTCGATTGCGTCTTGCCCAACTTGCGTCCAGCGGCGGAGAACGAACCGCTTTTGACCACTTGGGAAAACATCTGCAGTTGATCGAATGAGAAGCGCAATCGGTTTACTCCTGGTCGAACGTGGCGGTTTGAACATCAAGACGAGTGCTTGAGTGTGCCGCTTGTACGCCATCGAAAAAAGCGATGGTTGCTAATTTGTTTCATCGTTAAAAACGCTCGAGTATGGCCTAGCGTCAATCGATCACCGGGGTTGGAGCATGCTTGCGACCGCCCCTGAGAATGCCGCGATCACACCATCCGTTGCACCTTCAGGAGCTTGTGACATGAATACACAACGCATTCATCCGGTGGACGAGGTTTTGCCCTTGCGGCAGCTGGTCACCTTTGGCTTGCAGCATGTGCTGGTGATGTACGCAGGGGCGGTGGCGGTGCCACTGATTCTGGGCAGCGCGATGGGGTTGTCCTCGGCGCAGATCATCTTGCTGATCAACGCCAACCTGCTGACGTCCGGCGTGGCGACGCTGATTCAGACCATCGGGTTCTGGAAATTTGGTGCGCGCTTGCCACTGATTCAAGGCTGCTCGTTCATCGCCCTTGCGCCGATGATCATGATTGGCAAGGAGTTTGGGCTCAGTCAGATATTCGGGGCGGTGATTGCCGCAGGCTTCATAACCATTGCGCTGGCACCGGTATTCAGCCGTCTGTTGCGATTCTTTCCGCCAGTGGTGATCGGCAGTCTGATCACCATCATCGGTATCTCGCTGATGCCGGCTGCCGCGATCTGGCTGGGCGGCGGCAACCCTGAGGCGGCAGATTTCGGCAGCCCCGCCAATTTGCTGCTGGGCCTGGCCACGGTCAGTGTCACGCTGGTGATCTACGCCAAATTCAAAGGCTTCATCGGCAACCTCAGCGTACTCATCGGTTTGTTCGTCGGTAGCTTGATTGCCGCAGCCTGCGGTATGACCCATTTCACCCGAGTGAGCGAAGCGGCGTGGTTTGAACTGAGTGCACCGATGGCATTCGGCGCGCCGGAATTTTCGCTCGTGCCGATTTTGATCATGACCCTGGCGATGCTGGTGATCATGGCCGAAACCACTGGCAACTGCCTGGCCATCGGCAAATTGACCGGCAAGCCAACCACCCAACAAACCCTCGGCAATGCGTTCCGCGCTGATGGCCTGTCGACCATGCTCGGTGGCTTGTTCAACAGTTTCCCCTACAACGCCTTCACGCAGAACACCGGTTTGATTGCGCTCTCCAACATCAAGAGCCGCTTCGTCGTGGCCGCTGCCGGGGCAATCATGGTGCTGATGGGGTTGTTCCCCAAACTGGGTGCGTTGATCGCGGCGGTGCCGACTCCGGTGCTCGGTGGTTGCGCGATCGTGATGTTCGGCATGACCACGGTGGCAGGGATTCAGGAACTGTCACGCGTGCAGTTCGAAGGCACCCGCAACGGCATCATCGTCGCGGTGTCGGTCAGTGTCGGCGTGTTGCCGATGTCCTTTCCTGCATTGTTCGAGCACGTCGGCCCTACGCTGAAACTGGTGCTGGACAGCGGAATCTTTCTCGGTGCGATCACCGCCATTGTGCTCAACGTGCTGCTCAACAATGAAAAAAAATCGACCGACAGCGTCGGCGTCTCAGCGGCTGAATGGGTCGACTGATCTTTTGTTTTTCCACTGCCCAGGAGTTACCCATGAATCAATTCACTCAGCTTGTTCCGGCCGGCGTCAGCGATCTGGATCTGGCGTTGCTGCGCCAGACCATCGCCTTGTCGCAGGCATCAAAACAGCGCGGCCGTCATCCGTTCGCGGCGTTGGTGGCTGACCGCAACGGCAAGGTGATTGTCGAAGCGGGCAACAATTCGATGCCGCCGGAGGGCGATCCCACACAGCACGCCGAACTGGTCGCGGCGGCTGCCGCTGCCAGGCTTTTGTCTGCGCAGGAACTGGAGCAGTGCACGCTGTACACCAGTGCCGAACCCTGCTGCATGTGTGCCGGTGCGGTGTATTGGACCGGGATCGGGCGAGTGGTTTATGCCTTGTCGGAGCACTCGTTACTGGGGCTGACGGGGGATCATCCCGAGAATCCGACGTTTGCTTTGCCGTGTCGCGAAGTCTTTGCCAAGGGCCAGCGCAAGGTCAGCGTATTGGGACCAATGCTGGAAGCCGAGGCTAGCGAGCCGCATATAGGATTCTGGTCATAACGGGTTTCGAACCGAAACTCGATCGTTCCTGGCGCTGCTTTCCGTCAAGGAGTGCAGCGCACCAACGTAATGCCCCATTCAAGAATTATCCGCCTCGGGCGCACGGAAGGCCTTACTGTAGTAACCGGACGGGTCGAAACAGCAAACGTGCTTCTTGCCGCTGGCGAGCATATCGCAGGCATCACCGATTCGTTTCGCGCGGGTCTTGAGTTGCTTGGCTGAAGTGATCCAGTGTATCCAGTCTACTCGTGCGATGGTCGTCGTATTGTTCCAGACTTTAAGCGCCTCAGGAGTAGCTGCGAGTGCCTCTTGAAAATCTGCCGGTATGTCAGGCTCGGGTTCCTTCTGTACAGAGGCTAGCTCCAGCGTAACGATGTCCCCAACAACCGCGCCTGCGGCTTCGAGTAACGCTCTGCTGACCGGCAGCCAATGGCTCAACTGACCATCAGGCTCAAGGGTTGCCTGGAAGGGGTGCCCATTGATTGTGCCTTCAACTGTCGTTCTTCCTCGCCTTGGAAGCTGTTCACTCGCGTCTGCTGGCAATACCAGGAACGCCCAGGACGTATCATTACCAGGCTTTGCCGGGCGGAGAAGCTTTGCTTCGAATCGGAATTTCATATCGATTGTTGTCATTGCAACGTCTCCAACCAATACGCCTGACGACTCAACTACGGGACAAATTCAGTGTCGAGGGTCGACGTTACCGATTAGCCACTAGTGTGTCCAGCGGGTGCTTGTGGCCGTTTTTTTGCCTGTCGCAGCCTGGATAGCCGACTTTATGTGCGATGCGAACCGCTCTCAGGCCGCCGTGCTCGTCATCGGAAACACCCGCCAGTCACTTGTTGTGCTGGCAAATAGCCGCTAAACCTTAGGGTGTTTTAGGAGAGGGCCTGAAGATGATTTCCAGATTCGTTGTTGTCCCTGCAATCCCGACAGAGACTGGATCAATGCGTGATGGAATGCGCTTCTATTGTGAGACTGCGCCATCAGTTTCAACATCTATGACAACGAAGAAAAACGTCGCTTGAAGACGACCTATCAAATTCGAGAGGAAGTTCGGGACGAGTGTCAGCGGCTTAACCACAAGCAGTTGCTGGCGGTTCTTACGGAGCGACAATCCATGACCGTGGTTTAGGCGCTTGCCCACGTGATCAAAATTTTCACCTGACGAAACGAGACGCTACAGTCAGGGGCATGGAAAAATACAAGTTGTTTCGCTGAAGGCTGAATGCTTGTAGAGCGTGACAGTAATTTGGACGCACCGCGAAATCGGAAGATCAGGATGATATGGACAAAGCGGCGCAACTCGCTGATGGGCTTTATTTTTTTAGCGGTCGGTCTGGTGGTTTTTTCGGCGTTACTATTGCTGAAGTCCGAGACTCAGCGAAGGGAAACGTATTTTTCCGAGTACGTGCAAAACATCTCTGGGATTGTGCGCAATCAGCTTGATACCAATGAAGCTGTGCTCTCGGGCTTCTCTGCATTCCTGCAAGCCGTAGACCAGAGTGATACCGAAGCGACGTCCCGATTTGCGGCAGTCGTATTGTCGGCCTACCCGCATATCTACATGCTCGAGGCAGCCCGCTCCGTGCCTGTCGCCGAGCAATCCGCCTTTGAGGATCTGTTGCGGCGCACATGGCGCCCAGACTTTGAGCTCAAGGATTTCCCAAGTCTCACTGGGCAGCCAACCCAACCTCAGGCCTTCCTCAAAGAGACCTGGCCCGTTTTGTTTATGTACCCCTTGCTCCCTGAATCCAGTTCGATTTACGGGGTGAGGTTAGAAACGGTCGCTTACCTTTCCTACGCGCTGGCACGCGCCCAAAGCAGCCAGAAACCCGTGGTTTCTCCCGTTTTTTCCATGTACGAGGGCGGTAGTGCTTACATTCTGATGCAGTTAGTCAGCCGGCCTGACCAAGAGCGAACGAGCCCCAGCCCCAATTTTTTTGGTAGCACTATGGTGTCATTGCTGTTGATCAAGACGGGCTCTCTTCTTGATGCCGTCAATCACGCTAACGTCGACCCACTGGTTCATATAACTGCCGTGCTGAAGACCGCAGCCGGTTCTGAAAGCGATGTTTTTTCCACGCACGTTCAACAGGCTGGCTTCCTTGATCGCCTGTTTTTGCCGCAATTGAACGACCGTGTCGAGATCCGCAGTGCATCGCAGCCCATGACGCTGGTATTCGACCGGCAACTTCGTTTCGGGGATGTCCTTACTGAAGAAATGTTGATGATTCTTTTGGTACTCGCCGGCGCTCTGGTGCTGATGCCGATGGTATTGATCACGCATTTCAAGGCGATAGAAAGAGCCGAAGTTGAGCACGAACGCTCAGCCTATCTGGCAACCCATGATGTACTCACGCAACTGCCTAACCGTTACCTGTTCGCTGAGCGTTTTGCCCAGGCCATCTCGGATTGGGAAGTGAAAGGGATTCCGTTCGCTGTGCTTTTGATCGACTTGGATCATTTCAAGGAGGTCAACGACAAGTACGGTCATGAAGTCGGCGACCAGGTTTTGCAAGCGGTTGCACGCCGCATGCTTCAAGCCACCCGGTCATGTGACACGGCTGCCCGATACGGCGGCGACGAATTTGTGATGCTGATCTCCAATCTTTCTGACCCCCAGAGCGCTGAGTCGCAAGCGGCGAGGGTATTTGACACCATCGCCCAGACAGTCGCGACAAGTGCGGGGGAGCTTTCAGTGTCGTGCAGCGTCGGAGTTTCGCTGTGTCCTGTTCATGGGCAATCTCTCGACGCATTACTTAAAGCAGCGGATCAGGCCATGTATGGTGTCAAGCAGCTAGGGCGCAAGGGGGTAGGGATGAGGGAATCCCCCCTTGCATGAGGCTTGCGCGGGCATTGGACAAGTCAGTTGTGTTTCTGGGGCTATCATGCACAACTGGACCCCGTCGCGCTTGGTCTTGTCAGGTCACGTGCGTTACTTCAACCTCTGGGAATCTGGTATGACAAGCTCGCAAGATAAAGCCGAATCCGACGCGGATTTAGCTCAGATGGTAATAGGGCTAGGGCCCTGCACTTATCTGTTGCTGCTTTTACTGGGATTGATCCTCCTGTTCCCCTTTCTTGAGGGGGGGCTGATTGCTCGCATGTTGCTCGGCATTCTGTTTTCGGCTGTGCTGCTCGTGGGCGCTTTCGCCACCCGGCAGACCCGACCCGGATTCATCCTCAAACTGTGCCTGGCGTTGCTCGGGATTGGCCTTCAATGGGCGGCCTTGTGGACCGAGAGTATCTCGACTCTTGAACTTGCAGGGATAACCTATGCGGTGTCTCTTACGGTTTCGTTCAGCGGGGTACTGCGCTACCTTCTCAAGCGCGGGCCGATTACAGCGGACAAGCTGCATGGCGCACTTGCGGGCTACATCATGCTGGCCTTCGTTTGGTCCTTCATCTATGCCCTGGTCGAGATTTCCGCCGCTGGCTCATTCGGCCCTGGCAACTTCGATTTCAGACAGCCCGGCACTTTCTTCAAACTGATCTATTTCAGCTTCACGACGCTCACGACCACCGGTTACGGGGATATTATCCCGATCACCAACCATGCCCGCTCACTGGTGATGGTCGAAGAATTTTCAGGCGTCTTTTACGTGGGGGTCGTGATAGCGCGGCTTGCCGGTATTTATCCGTCGCATCAGGCCAGATGACGCCTGATTTGCCTGAGCCACCCAAAGCGTTTTTGGTTGACTCTTCCCTGATTTATCAGACACCTCCGAGCGACTGCTTTTGGCTGTTCTCTGCCCGTCGTGAGGGGTAACAGCTCTAAGCGGTCAGGCCAAGGCAAAATGGAAATGCTCGCTCAGAAACACTCACGATAATGTCAGGGTATCGTTCAACGTTCCCTTAAAAATTCGTTGAGCGCACGAACGATATCCAGAATGGATTGCGTAGTGATGCGCCCTGGATTCTGATCGAACATGTGTGGGGCGCCGGGATAGACGTGCAGCTCTACAGCGACCCCGGCGCGCGACAGTCTCAATGCAAATTCCACGTCTTCTTCCAGAAACAGGTCCAGCGAGCCTACCGATATGAAGGTTGGAGGCAGGCCTTGAAGGTCCCGCTGCATGGACGGAGAAAAAAGGCCGATACGATCATCGTCAAGGTTGTAACACCCGCGAAGGCAATCCCAACAGAACCGGTTAGGCGCCGGCAACCAGCTGAAAGTCCCGGTGCTTTCGTTCTGGTGAGGCGATTGCGAGGTGCCCGTGCGGTGATCCAGCATCGGATAGACAAGTACCTGGGCTGCGATGGGATACTGCCCCTTGTCGCGGGCCAGAATGCCCAATGCAGCCGCCAGGCCTCCGCCAGCGCTGTGCCCCATGATCACGACTTTTCGGGTATCCATGCCCAGGTCATGGTCATCACCGAATAACCAAGCGAGCGCGGTATAGCAGTCTTCAAGGGGCAGGGGAAAAGGGTGTTCAGGCGCCAATCGATAATCGACTGCGACGATGAGGGTTTTCAATTGTTCGGCAAGCGCCGCCAGGTAGTTGTCGGCCATTTCAGGCTGGCCCAGTACAAAGCCTCCACCATGGATGTAAAGGATCACCGGAAGGCGGGCAGTTGCTGATGTCGTATCAGGTCGGTAAATACACAGGCGCAGAGGCTCTTTATCGGCCGTTATCCATCGCTCTTCGTAGCTGCTGTTTTGCTGAATCCTGTAGGTTGTATGGACGCGCTCCCGGATGGTCGGCAGTGTATCGATCGACCAGTGATCCGTGCCAGGGAGCAGAAAGCTGTGGAATTCGGGATCAAGCAGTTCATGTGGCCTCAACGTTCCGCTCCCTTCCTGTCGAACTCAATGGCACCTGTTGCCAGGTGCCTTGTCCTCACCGTTAAAGCCAGGCTTTGATTTGAGCAGCCACGGCTTGAGTGGAGATGCCGTAGCGATCATGCAACGTCGGCAGGGCGCCTGCATCGAGGAACGCGTCGGGCAAGGCGATCTGCCTGAAGGTTGGCGTCACGCCGTTGCGCAGCAGCACTCCGGCGACGGCCTCGCCGAGGCCACCAATGATCGAGCTGTTCTCTGCGGTGACCACCAGCCGGCCTGATTTCCTTGCCTCGGCAAGAATCGTTTGCTCATCCAGTGGTTTGATCGTCGGCACGTGCAGCACGGCAACATCGACGCCGTCCGCTTGCAGTTCCTTGGCTGCTTCCAGTGCACGCATGGTCATCAGACCGGTGGAGATGATCAGCACATCGTTACCGGTGCGCAGAGTCTTGGCCTTGCCGATCTCGAACTTATAGCCGTACTCGTCCAGCACCAGCGGTACATTGCCGCGCAGCAGGCGCATGTACACCGGCCCCTGATGCGCGGCGATGGCAGGCACAGCCTGTTCGATTTCCAGGGCATCGCACGGGTCGACAATCATCAGGTTGGGCATGGCGCGGAAGATCGCCAGGTCATCGGTGGCCTGGTGGCTCGGGCCGTAGCCGGTGGTGAGACCGGGCAGCCCGCAGACGATCTTGACGTTGAGGTTTTCCTCGGCAATCGCCATGCAGATGAAGTCGTAGGCGCGGCGTGAAGCGAATACCGCGTAGGTAGTGGCGAAAGGTACGAAGCCTTCGCGGGCCATACCGGCGGCTGCACTCATCAACAACTGCTCGGCCATGCCCATTTGATAGAAGCGGTCGGGATGCGCCTTGGCGAAGATGTGCAGGTCGGTGTACTTGGACAGGTCGGCGGACAGGCCGACGATGTTTGAACGCTGCTCTGCCAGCGCCGCGAGCGCATGACCGAAAGGCGCTGATTTCGTGGCTTGGCCTTCAGAAGCAATCGAAGCGATCATCGCCGAGGTGGTCAGGCGTTTTTTGATCGGTTCGGCAGTCGAAGTCGGCGTGTTGGCGGCGTTGCTCATTGGTTTTTTCCTTCTTCAAGATTGTTCAGTGCCAGATCCCATTCGTGTTCTTCCACGCGGATGAAGTGGGTCTTTTCCCGGGTTTCGAGGAAGGGCACGCCTTTGCCCATTTTGGTATCGCAGATGATCACCCGAGGCTGAGTGCCGGGATGATTGCGCGCGGCATCGAACGCGGTGACCAGCGCCTCCAGATCATTGCCGTCAACGCGCTGGGTGAACCAGCCAAAGGCTTGCCAGCGATCGACGATGGGTTCAAAGGACAGGATTTCACTGGAGTGACCGTCGGCTTGCTGGTTGTTGACGTCGACGATGGCGATCAGGTTGTCGAGCTTCCAATGTGACGCCGACATCACGGCTTCCCAGGTCGAGCCTTCGTTCAGTTCGCCGTCCGACAGCAGGTTGTAGACGAAGGCTGGTGAGCCTTTGCGCTTGAGACCCAGGCAGGCACCGACCGCGATGCCGAGGCCCTGGCCCAGCGAACCACCGGTGATTTCCATACCCGGCGTGTAGGCGGCCATGCCCGACATTGGCAGGCGGCTGTCGTCTGCGCCGTAGGTTTCCAGCTCGTCGAGCGGGATGATTTCGGCTTCGATCAAGGCCGCGTACAACGCAATGGCGTAGTGACCAATCGACAGGTAGAAACGATCGCGGGCTTCCCATTCAGGATCTTCAGGACGATGGTTCAGAGCATGGAAGTAGGACACCGCCAGCAGGTCGGCAGCGCCGAGAGCCTGGCCGACGTAGCCTTGCCCCTGGACTTGACCCATGCGCAGTGCGTGGCGACGAATATTGTGGGCGCGCTCCGTCAGGGTTTTCGGTGTTACGAATGAAGGGTTGGCAGTCATGGTGAAATCTCCTGTGAATCAACGATTGACCAAGGCGGCGGGAATGCGCAGCACCAGGGTGGCACCGACGAGCAGCACGCCAGTGATCAGATACATGCCGATGGCGCTGGAGCCGGTCAGTGTGGTTATCCAGCCGATCAGGTAGGGCGAGCAGAAGCCGGCGAGGTTGGCGAAACTGTTGACTGCCGCAATGCCTGCTGCGGCGGACACGCCACCGAGCAGCGTGGTGGGCAGCATCCAGAACATCGACGTCGCGGACAGAATCCCGGAGGCAGCGAGGCAAAGACTCAGGATGGAAAGCATCACGTTTCCGCCCATCATGGCCGCGAGTGTCAGGCCGATGGCCCCGGCGATCATTGGCACAATCAGGTGCCAGCGGCGCTCGCGGTGTTTGTCGCCACTGCGCCCGGCATACAGCATGGCGGCAATCGCGCAGAAGTAGGGCAGGCTGGTCAGCAGGCCTATTTTCATCGGGTCGGATACCCCTGCGTTGCGCACCAGGGTCGGCAGCCAGAAGGTGATTGCGTACTGCCCCATGACGACACAGAAGTAGATGGCGGCCAGTAACCAGAGGCGGCGGTCACGGATGAACTCGCCTATAGACGCATGCGTCACTTTTTTCTGCTCGTCCTCGGCCAGTTCGCGGCTGATCAGCGCTTTTTCATCGTCGTTCAGCCAGCTGGCTTGATGCACTCCGTCCTTGAGATAGCTCAGTACCAGAAGCCCGACTACAACGGTAGGCACAGCCTCAAGCACGAACATCCACTGCCATCCGGCCCAGCCATGAACACCGGCGAAGTGAGTCATGATCCAGCCGGAGATCGGGCCGCCCACCATCCCCGACAACGGAATGGCGATGAACCACAACACGGTCATGCGGGCACGACGATAAGACGGGAACCAATAGGTCAGGTAGAGCAGCAGGCCCGGTGCCAGGCCGGCTTCGGCAATCCCGAGCAGAAAGCGCAACGCATAGAATTGCCAGGCGGTTTCGACGAAGGCGAACAGGGCAGAGACGATGCCCCAGGTGATCATGATGCGCGCGATCCAGACCCTCGCCCCGACCTTGTGCAGAATGATGTTGCTGGGGACTTCGCAGAGGAAATAGCCGATGAAGAACATGCCCGCGCCCAGCCCGTAGACCGTTTCGCTGAGCGCCAGATCATTCATCATTTGCAGTTTGGCAAAGCCGACGTTGACGCGGTCGAGGTAGGCGCACAGATAGCACAGCATCAGGAACGGCATCAGGCGCCACGCGGTTTTACGGTAGGCGTTGGAGCGCACGGTCGAAACCGCTTCGAGCGACAGGGTAGTCATGATGGTCTGATCTCTTGTTTTTATTGACCGCCAGGCCATCAAGCCTGGCTGTGTCATCGATCCAGAACCGCACGGGCCTTGCAGGCCCGCCCAGATGTACTCAGTGAATCAGCATGCCGCCGTTCACATCCAGAGTGATGCCGGTCAGGTATGAGGATAGGTCGCTGGCCAGGAACAAGGCGGCGTTGGCGACATCCTGGGCCTCACCCAGACGGCCCAACGGGATGCCGTCGATGATCGCGTGACGGCGTTCGTCCTGCATCAGGCCGCCGGTGATGTCGGTGTGAATCAGGCCGGGGGCGATGGAGTTGACGCGCACTTTGTCCGGTCCCAACTCGCGCGCCATCGCTTTGGCCAGACCCAATACGCCGGCCTTGGCGGCGCTGTAATGAGGGCCACCGAAAATGCCGCCGCCGCGCTGGGCGGACACCGACGACATGCACACGATGCTGCCGCTCGACTGTTGACGCATCAGTGGAATGACCGCCTGGGACATGAGCAAGGTACCGCGCAGGCTGACGTCCAGCACCTTGTCGTAATCGGAAGGGCGGATATCGAGCGTCTTGAGCGGTTGGGTGATGCCGGCGTTGTTGACGAGGATGTCGATGCGCCCGAAATGCTCGATGATTTTCGCCACGGCCTGCTGCACCTGGGATTCGTCGGCGACGTTGGCGGCCAGGCCGAGATGGCCTTCGCCCAGGGAGGCAGCGGCATCGCGTGCGGCGGATTCGTCCAGATCGAGAATCACCACACGTGCGCCCTGTTGCGCGAAGGTGGTCGCTGTAGCGCGGCCGATGCCACGTGCGGAAGCTGCACCGGTGATGATCGCGACTTTGCCTTGAAGAAGCATGGAAGAGTACCTCGGATTGTTTTTATTGGGTCGATCCACGAAGAACCGATGACCCAGCTTGTTCCCCAGACCAGCCCTGAGCAATAACGCGAATGTCACTCGGTGCTGAAAAAAATTCAGCACTCGCCAATGAACCCTCCCGATGTTTGAATGGCTACATGCCCGGCCCACGCCACTTGCAGCGGAACAACAATAATCATGAGTACATCTGGCGACGCACCTCCGATCCTTCCACCACTGAAAGCCATTCAGGCCTTTGAACAGACCGCACGCTTCGGCAACGTCGCCCGCGCGGCCGAATTGCTTGACCTGACACCCTCGGCGGTCAGTCACCAATTGGCAAAACTGGAGGCAATGATTGGTCGCCAGCTGTTTCTCCGGACGGCCAGGGGCGTGACATTGACGCCGGTGGGCGAGCAATACCTCACTGAGGTGTCTGGCATCCTGCACAGCCTGGCGGTGGCGACCGAGCGCGCCACCAGTGACGTCAGCCTCGACTGCCTGCGCTTGCACTCATCCCCCAGTTTCGGCCTGCTGTGGTTGATGCCGCGCCTGGAACAGTTTCGACAGAGCCATCCCGACATCCAGCTCAACCTGTCGTGTTCCTACGAATCGCTGCATTTCAGTCGTGACAAGATCGATGTCGACATCCGCCACGGCATGCCCAACTGGCCCAGCTACGAAGTGCGGACGATACGTAATGAAAGAATTGCGGTCATGGCTTCGCCGAAGTTGCTGGCAACACGTTCGGTTCGAACGGTGGCGGATTTACTGGACAGCCAGTTGATCCTGTCGGAAGCCACATTGATAAAGTGGCCCCAATTGTTTGCCCAACAGGGCGTGTCACGCCCGGAAAAGCCCTACACCCTCAGCTTTGACCGCTCCTACATGACGCTGGAGGCAGCCAGCCACGGGCTGGGATTCGCCTTGGAAAGCACGCTGCTTGCGCAGGACTATCTGGCGCGGGGCGCGCTGGTCGAGGTAGCGCCGGAGCTTAGCGCGCCCATCACTGCACATCACCTGGTTTTTCCGAGGGCCCATGCAAATTTTCCTCGAGTGAGGAGATTTCTGGAGTGGATGCAGAAAGAGCTGGGGCATGACTTCAAATACTGATCTTGATGTCGTGGCAAACCAAACTCCAGTATCACGGCAGTGTGGCTGCTGAGTGTCTACTTTTGGCTGTGGATTCAACCGGTCGATGCAACAGATTGGCTAAATCGTTCAGCGGGCGTTTCGTACGTTAGCGATTTCGGCTTAACGCCCTAAACCACGAGCATTGGTACAGACGAGCATGGCCTATCCAAAGGCGTGCACCGGTGCGGTTTCCCCCTTGGTCTGCGTTCATATTCACTGCATAGCCGCCTCGCCTTGAAGATCAAATGCAGCCTGTCGAGCAAGCTCCGTGAACCGCACTACACTCGTAGACACACATCACAGGCAGCTTTCTATGAATTGGGGCAGCTGCACTGAGCAGAACAGCAGCGCTTAGGCAATTCCCCAATCGCCACTTCGGATTCGATAGCCCATCGCTCCTGAAGTTTTAGCTGATTAGTTACGCCATGTATTAACTGATATTTCAGATCGTCCGTTTATCTTGATGATCATCATAAATATAGTGACCCCATCGTTCTCCTGAAGCACAGCCAAGTTCAACTTTCCTAAAAAAACCGGCGATGTTGGCTGGCCGGCAGAAGGGGGTATCACCAAGTTGCACATAAACATGACCACGTCGCGCCTATATTTGCCAAAACGGTACTGCTAATTCGAGCATCAACCGGTGCTCGTGGTCCTGAACAGAAATCAGGTCAATTCATCGTTGTTCATTCCATAAAATTGGAGTTCCACCATTATGAAATCACGACGTATCGTAAGCGCCACTCTCGCCTTTAGCATGCTGTTGGGCGGGAGTACCATAGTTGGTCAAGCCCTTGCCGCCGACACTGCTACCAGTCCCCCAAAATCCGCCAGTTCCTCCCCCAACCAGTTTCTCATTGACAAGATCAGTCCGGAATACTGGCGAGTGCAGATCAACAACCCGCCTTTCAACATATATGGTCCGGATTCTACCTTGCAGTTCGAGAAGGTGGTCAGCGCGATAGAAAACGACACCAAACTCAAGGTGGTGGTTTTTGAAAGCAAGGTGCCTGGCTTTTTCCTAACCCACTACGACTTCGCCGAGCCTCTGGAGCGGACCCTGGAAATGCCCAACGGGAAGACCGGCCTGCCGCCCCTTCCGGACATGTTGGTACGCCTGAGTAAGTCCCCAGTGGTTTCCATCGCGATGATCAACGGCCGCGCCTCTGGCGTGGGCAGTGAACTGGCCCTGGCCAGCGATATGCGTTTTGCCAGCGACAAGGCAGTGCTTTCCCAATTTGAAATTGGCGCCGGCTTTGTCCCAGGCGGAGGCCCAATGGCGCGCCTGCCACGTCTTATCGGCCGCGGCCGTGCATTAGAGGTCCTGCTAAGCGGTAACGACATCGACGGCAAGCTGGCCGAGCGTTATGGTTACGTAAACCGCAGCTTTCCCGAAAACGAGCTGAACAGCTTCGTCGATGCTCTGGCCCGCCGTATCGCCACCTTCGACAAGCAATCTCTGGGCGAGATCAAGGAACTGGTGAATGTAGCTTCCCTCCCTTCAAACGAAGACGTCGGGAAAGAATGGCCCGCTTTTCTCAACTCTGTTCGACGCCCTGCCGCCCAACACCATATCGGCCGCCTTATGGAACTAGGCCTGCAACAAAAAGCTGATGTGGAAATTAATCTGCCCAAGTATACCGGCCAGGTCAGTGCCGAGAAAAACTAAGGCGCAGAAAACTGCATTTCCGAGGTGGCGGTTCAAAAACTGTTGAACGACGCCGGATCTCTTCAATAGCTTGTTTTGGGGGGCCTGGTTGACGTTCAAAAGGGTTTGACGCTGGACGCCACCCCGTCTGCCGCAGGGTAAAAGGCATACATCTTGCTTTGCTAACAATATTCATATCGATAGCTAGCAAAAAAGAGGCCTTGAACCATGATCGCTACCTCCAGTCGTGCCGTGATCTGTACGCCCCATGCCGATGCCAGCGCCACCGGCATGCGGGTTCTGGAGGCGGGCGGAACGGCCATCGATGCGATGCTGGCCGCCAGTGCCATGCTTGCAGCGGTTTTCCCGCACATGACCGGTCTGGGTGGCGATGCCCTGTGGATGATCCACGACAGCAAGGTGCGCACCATCGTGGGGATCGGCCAGGCCGGGCAGCGTTTGCCTGAGGGCGGATCCATCACCGTGCGAGGTCCGGCTTCGGTGGCCAGCACCGCGGGCGCGATGGCGAGCTGGAAGACCGCAGCAGACATCAGTCGTCATGAGTGGGGCTCCAGGCTGGGCTGGGCTGATCTGTTGGTAGACGCAGCGAGCGTGGCCGATGCCGGTGTCGTGGTTTCGCAATCGCAATTGTTCTGGCAAACCCTGCGCCAGCCGTTGATCGAGCAATTGCCGGACCTGCATCACCTGTGCAAGACCGACGGGCGCTGGCTGCGCGAGGGCGATAACCTGCGCCAGCCCGAGCTCGCCAACACCCTTCGCCATCTGGCGAAACACGGCGTCGAGGATTTCTACCACGGCGAACTGGCTGAGGCTTTCGGGGCTGCGTTCGATCGCCTTGGGTGCGGCTTGACCGCTGCCGATCTGGCCGCGACCCGCGCCCCTGAAGTCGCACCGATTTCGGTGCGTTACCGCGATGGACGACTCTACAATGTCGCGCCGCCGTGCCAAGGCCTTTACACGTTGCAGGCCATGGCCGCGCTGCAACACAAGCCGCTGGCGCAAGTCGGCAACGGCAGCGCGCTGTACTATCACTATCTGGTCGAAGCCATCAAGCAGGGGTTGCTGCGGCGCAATGCGCAGTTGTGCGATCCGCTGAGCAAGCCCTGGGATTTTGCCGCCAGTCTCGAAAGCGTGCAGATTCAAGCCTATGCAGATGCCATCGACGACCAGCGTGCTGCACCCTGGACCGAGCCGGGGCGCCCGGCCGATACCGTCTGGATGGCCGCGACCGATGCTCAGGGGCGTACGGCCTGCCTGATCCAGAGCCTGTTTCATGACTTCGGCTCGGGCTGCGTTCTGGGTGACACCGGCGTGCTGTGGCAGAACCGCGCTGCCGGCTTCAACGCGAATCCCGGGCACGTCAATGGCTGGGCTCCCGGCAAGCGTCCGGCGCACACGCTCAATCCGTCCTGCTATCTGGCTGACGATGGCCGACGCTGGTTCTTCGGCACCCAGGGGGGCGATGGTCAACCGCAGACCCAGATGGTCCTGGCGACCCAACTGATCGACTACCAGCAGCCCATTGACCAGGCCCTGCAAACCCCGCGCTTTTTGTTGGGGCGCAGTTTTTTCGACAGCACGGACAATCTCAAGCTGGAAGGCGACATGGCGGCCAACACGATTGAGGGCCTTGGGATGCTGGGGCATGAGGTGGAAATCATCCCGGCCCGCAGCCCCATGACCGGCCACGCCGGGATCATCGCCATCGATGCCGATGGCCTGCGCAGAGCCATGCATGACCCACGGGGCGAGGGCGCGGGCCTGGGTCAGGCGGGCTGAGCCGTGAGCGGGGCATTTGCCGGGTTCATGCCGCTGGCGGATAATGCCGCCGATTGCCCGCCATCCGCAGCCTTGCGTATTGGCCTGAGGCTTTCTGGACAACAGAGGAATGGATGGGCTTGAGCACTGTCACCGCCAAACAGCTTGAAGTGCAACGCATCGTCGATGCGCTGTTCAAGGCTATCGCCCAGCATCGCCTGCCGCCTGGCACTCGATTGGTAGAAGCACACATTGTCGAAACCCTGCAGGCCAACCGCAATCATGTGCAGGTGGCGTTGCAGCGGCTGGCGATGCAAAAGGTGGTGACCATCGAAGCCAATCGCGGCGCAATGGTTGCTCAGCCGACGGCAAAGGAAGCGCGGGATATCTTCAGCGCGCGTCGCGCCATCGAGCGGGCGATCGTCGAGGCCATCACCCCGGCAGTGATGCGCAAACACCGGCAGCGCATCGCCCGGCACATGAACAACGAACGCAAAGCCACCAACGACACCGATCGACGTGCCATCGTCCGCGAGCTGAGCGAGTTTCACCTGCTGCTCGGCGAGATCAGTGGCAATGCCGTGCTGAGCGATATCCTCGCCAACCTGATGGTGCGCAGTTCATTGATCGTCGCGCTGTACCAGCGCAATGACGTGCCATCCTGCGCCTCGGATGAACATCAGGAGATCATTACCGCGCTGGAAAATGGCGACAATGAAAGAGCCGTCGCCGTCATGCTCGAACACCTGGATGAACTGGAAGGGCAGTTGGCCCTGGAAGAAAGCGTGCCCGAGGAATTCAACCTCAAGCAGGCGTTGATCGATTAAGCACTCGGCTTCAGCAACGTTCCCGCCGGCCGGCTGAACGTCTGAAGCCCTCCCTTGAAGCCCATGACCGGTGCGCATATTTCAGCGATGACCGCCGCCGGCGAGGGCGCGTCGAACACAATGAAATCGGCGCGGCAGCCTGGCAGCAGACCGTAATCGGACAACCTCAGCATACGCGCCGCCTCGCTGGATACCCACGCCAGGCATTGCCGCAGTTGCGCCGCCGTGCCCATCTGGCTGACGTTGGCGAACAGGTTGGCCTGGCGGATCAACGAGGCGTCGCCATAGGGCGTGAACGGGTTGCCGATGTTGTTGGTAGACACCGAACAGGTCACGCCGCAAGCGTGCAGATGCGCCAGTGGCGCCAGTCCTCTGGGTTTGTTGTGAAACGCCTCGCGACCCATCAGGAACAGATCGGTGCTGGGCAGGCAAGTCACCTGCACGCCCGCTTGCGCCAGGTGCAGGCCAAGCACCGTCAGGGGTTCCCGGGGCAAGGTCGACAACTTGGTCGCGTGGCCGACGGTGACGCGTCCGCCCCAGCCATGCAGCTGCGTGCAGCGTGCCACCTCCATGACGGTCATGCCTTCGGGATTCAGGTCGAAATCCAGGTGCAGGTCCAGGTCGCAGTCGTAGCGCACCGCCAGTTCGAACAGGCGCCGGATCTGCCCGTTCGGGTCACTGTCCATATAGGGGCAGCCGCCGAGTACGCTGGCGCCGCTTTCCAGTGCCTGGCACAGCAGCGCTTCAGTCCCCGGATTGTTCAGTAAACCCTCCTGGGGGAACACGCAGATTTCCAGGCTGATGGCCCAGGCATAATCGGCTTGCAAGCGGCGAATGGCATTGAACCCGGTCAGGCCAATCTGCGGGTCCAGCTCGACATGGGTCCGGATATGCGTCGTGCCTTGGACAATCGCCTTGTCCAGTACCCGGGCACCGCGCCGATAGACATCGTCTTCAGTGAATTCGGCTTTTGCTGCCCGGGTTTGCGCCACGGCTTCAGACAGCGTGCCTTCGTGCAGCTGGCAGCGTTGCATGATGCAGGCCTTGTCCAGGTGCAAGTGGGTTTCGATCAGGCCCGGCATCATCAATTGGCCCTGCAGGTCAAGGGTTTGCCAATGGCGTGTGTCCTTACTGAAGGCGGCGACGAAGTAGCCGTTCTCGACATGAAGCTCGCTATTGGCGCGCTCGTCAGGCAGCCGGGCATTGATGACTTTCAAGGCGCTCATGCGACGGCTCCTTCACCCAGGTAAGCGGCAGCCAACGCCTGATCGTCGCGCAATTCTGCGGCGCTGGCGGCTTTGACAATGCTCCCGGTTTCCAGCACATAGGCGCGATCCGCCACCTGAAGGGCCAGGTTGGCCATTTGATCCACCAGCAGGATGGTCACGCCTTCGTCGCGCAGTGCGGCCAGTGCGTCGTACAACTCGCCGATCATGGCCGGTGACAAGCCCAGTGAAGGTTCATCCAGCAACAGGACTTTTGGCTTGGCCATCAGGCCGCGACCCACCGCGACCATTTGTTGTTCGCCACCGGAAAGCAGCCCGGCCGGGTTGTCGATGCGGTCTCGAAGGCGCGGGAAGCGCTTGAGGATCGCCTCGATTTCCGCGTCGGCGTCGAAGGCTTCGCGGCGTGAATACCCACCCAGCAACAGGTTGTCGCGCACACTCAGGTAAGGGAATACCTGGCGGCCTTCGGGTACCAGCGCCAGGCCTTTTGCCGCGACGGTGCTGGCGTTGGCCTGTTCGATGTTTTCGTTGTCCAGCAGGATGCTGCCGCTGCTGGCGCGATGCAGGCCTGCCAGGCACTGCAGGATGCTCGATTTGCCCGCGCCGTTGGCGCCGAGAATCGCCACCAGCTCGCCGGGATTGACCAGCAGGTTGACCTTGTCGACCACCGCTGACGCGCCATAGTCGATGACCAGGTCCTTGACGAACAGGCGCGCATCGCGGCTGCCATTCCAGGCCTGTTCGCGCGGCGTGGCCTGATACTCGGTGCCGCCCAGGTACGCGGCGATCACCTGCTGGTTGCGGCGGATTTCAGCCGGCGGCCCGGCGGCGATTGGCTTGCCCGCATCGAGTACCAGCAGGTGCTCGGACACCGACATGACCAGCGCCATGTCGTGCTCGACCAGAATCACCGTGAGGCCAAAATCCGCCAGCTTGCGCAGCAGAACGGCCAGATCATCGGTGTCGCGGCGGCTCAGACCCGCTGCCGGTTCATCCAGCAACAGGACCGCAGGCGCGGTGGCCAGTGCCCGGGCGATTTCCACCAGGCGGCGATCCACATGGGGCAAGTCCTCGGCGGCAATGTTCACCTCGCCGCGGTAGCCCACCAGTGCCAGCAGATCCAGCGCCAGGCTTCGCTGCTCGTCGGTGGCAAGGCTGAACGGCAGGCCCAGGCGACCCTTCTGCATCGCGACCAGCAGATTGTCCAGCACCGACATTTCGCCGAACAGCAGGGTGGTCTGATAGGTGCGGGCGATGCCGGCCCGGGCGCTTTTCCAGGCCGGCAGGCCCGCCAATGGCTGTTGCAATTCGATCTGGCCGCTGTCCGGCACATAGAACCCGCTGATCATGTTGAGCACGGTGGTTTTACCCGCGCCGTTGGGGCCGATGATGCTGGTGATGCTGCCGGCAGGTGCATGCAGGCTGACATGCTGCGCGGCCTGCACGCCGCCGAAGCGAATGCCTATGTCACTGACCCGCAAGCCTGAAGACGGGCCACGACTGCGCAAATGCGCGGCGATGCGTTGCTGATCGATGCGCGTCGGTGGCAGCAAGCGAGGCGGTTTGATCCAGCGTCGGGCGAGGGCGCCGAGCAGGCCGTTGGGCGCGATCCAGAGCACCAATAGCAGGAGCACGGAAAAGATCAGCAGGCGGTACTCGGCAAAGTCGGACAGCAGTTCCGGCACCAGCACGATCAGCAGTGCGCCAATCAACGGTCCGAACAGCATGCCGCTGCCGCCGACGATCACGGCCAGGACAAACAGAATGGATTGGGAGAACGGGAAGGATTCAGGGTTGATGAACATCAGCAATGGCGCGAGCAAGCCACCCGCCAGCCCGGTCAATGCCGCCGACAAGGCAAACGCCAGGGTTTTGCTGATGACCGGATTGAAGCCCAGTGAGCGGGCGGCAATCTCCGAGGCTTTCACCGCGCGCATGGCCTTGCCCCAACTGCTGTGGCTCAGGCGCTGGTAAAACAGCAGGGCGCCTATCATCAACGCACCGGCCAACAGGGCGAGGACAGTCGCCGGATCAAGGCCGGCGAATTCCGGCAGCGGGATACCCATCAAGCCGTTGGAACCGCCCGTAACGTCCCGCCATTCGATCAGGCTGTGATGCACCACAAAACTGAAGGCGATGGTGATCATCGCCAAGTACGGGCCGCTGACCCGAAGGGCGGGAATCGCCAACAGCGCGCCAACCAGTCCGGCTACCGCACTGGCCGTGGGCAGGGCCAGCCACAACGGCCAGCCCGCCAGGGTCAGCAGTGCCGATACATAGGCACCGATGGCGTAGAAGGCGATATGCCCGAAGGAAATCTGCCCACTGAGGCCGATCAGGATATTGAGGCCCACACCGACCACCGCCGCCAGGGCGCAGAGGGTGAAAACCAGCAGCGAGTAGCTGTCCAGCGTGAACGCCAGTACGCCGCAGACGATCGCGAGCAGGGCAATGAAGACCGGTGCGGCCAGGGGGTTGAAGTTCTTCATACTTTCACCAATGCCTGGCTGCCGAACAGACCGTTGGGACGAATCGCCAGCGCGACAATGACCAGCGCAAACGTGAATATCTGGGTGAAGGCGGAGCCGAAATACAACGTGATCAATGCTTCAGTCAGGCCGAACAGCAGCCCCGCCGTGAACACACCGCCCGCGCTGGTGATACCGCCGAGAATGGCCACCGCGAACGCCTTGAGGCCGAACAACATGCCCATTTCCGCATTGACGCTGAACAGCGGCGCAATCAATAAACCCGCCACGCCGGCGAATAACGTGGAGACAGCAAAGGCGATGGCGACCACACGATTGACGTTGATCCCCATCAGCATCGCTGCGCGGGGATTCTGCACGCAGGCTTCCAGCACCTTGCCCAGCCGGGTGTAGCGCCGCACCAGATACAGCGCCAGGGCAATGGCCGCGCCTGCCAGCGGAATCAGCAATTGCAGTGCGCCCACGTTGCTGCCAAACAGCTCGATGTTCAGATTGACCAGGCTGCTTTCAAATTGGCGCGGCTCCTTGCCGAAGGTAAACAGCGCCAGGTTATCCACCAGGATGCCTCCCGCCACCGTTGCCATCAGCCAGGCCTGTGAGCCGCGACTGTGGAAGGGCCGTACCAGCCAGCGTTCGATCACCAGGCCGTACAGCCCGCAGAGGAGCAGCGTCAGCGGCAGGGCCAGCCACAGCGACCAGCCCCAGTTGATGCAGAGGGTGTAGCCCAGCACGGCGCCGACCATCATGGCGCTGCCTTGGGCAAAGTTGACGGTGCGCGAGACGACGTAGGTCAGGTGAAAACCCAACGCCAGCAACGCGTACATGCTGCCGAGGCCGAGGCCGGTGATGATGGCGGCGGTGAACATGGCTTACTCCTCAGGCTTGAGCGGCACGATCTGGTCGTTGACGACGTGGGTGAACAGATAGTCGTCCGGCCCCAGCGCGTCATGCTTGGATGGGGTAAACGGTTGCGTGTAGTGCTTGATCAAGCCGTCGTATTCGTTGATGGCGTAGAACCCGTCGCGTACGGCCTTGCCGTCGGTACTGCCGGCTTTTTCGATGGCCTGGGCGGTGAGATGCAGCGCGTCGTAGGCATTGGCAATGCCCACTGCCGGCGTGACGTCAGCCAGCGTCTTGATCTGCGGGTATGCCGTTTTCAACGCAGCCAACAGGGCATCGCCCTTGGCGCCATTGTTCTCGGTGAACACGTAGGTCTGGATGAAATGCACGCGAGAGGCGTTCGGCCCCGCCAATTCGCCAAAGCGTCCACCGGCCGGCCCCCAGTGAGAAACGACCGGCACGTCCCAGCCCATGCGGTCCAGGGACTTGACCACCTGTGCCGAGGGACTGACGTTACCGACCAGCAGCAGGGTGTCCGCACCGGCGTTTTTCAATCGGGTCAGTTGCGGCACTACGTCGAGATCGCTGTCCTGGATACGCTCGACACCAGCGTTGGGCATGCCGCGTTTTTCCAGGGCGCGCTTGAATCCAGCCTCGTTGGACTCGCCCCATGGATTGTTGATGAGGATCATCCCCGGCTTCTTCATGCCGTTGTCGACGCCGTACTTCACCAGTGCCTCATCCACCAGTTCATCGACGGCGGAAACCCGGAACACGTAGTTATCGGCTGCGCCGTTCTCGGTGATTTTCGTACCGGCGGCCCAGATGCCCATGAACGGTACTTTCATCTGGTTGACCAGCGGCACGATGGCCAGGGAAACCGGTGTATCAAGACCGCCAAACAGCACCGCGACCTTTTCCCGCTGGACCAGTTCGCGAGCGGCGAGGATGCCCTTGGACGGGTTGCTTTCGTCGTCACGCCGCACCAGCTCCAGCGGACGCCCCAGCACGCCGCCGCTGGCGTTGACCTCATTGATGGCCATGGTCAAGCCCCGAGTCAGGGCTTCGCCGGATTTGGCCGACTGGCCCGAAAGCGCGGCTACCAGACCGACTTTGATCGGCGGCTCGGACGCTTGCGCGCCACCGAAAACAGCCATGTTGAGCGTGACTGCCGCAGCCACGGGAAACAGCAGACGTTGCAGGTTTGGAAGCCGGGTGGCCATGGTTGATTCTCCTGATTGCTAGCAGTTGCATAATTATTGCTAGCAAGTAGGATGCCAGTCGCAGCAGCCCTTGAAATAGGGTGGTTTTGCAGGGGCTGGCAGAGTTTTTCGCGCCAAAAGAAGGCGGCTTGCACCATGCAAAGGCGTCCGAATCAACCGGGTATTCCTAGAGTCAGGAGTTTTAGCGATGTCTGAAATGAATAAAGATGTACAGATTGTTAGCAATTTTCTCGAGGCTTCCATGGCCCCGGATCCCGTCCGGGCGGCGACGTTCATGAGTGCCGATGTAAAGATCACCTTCACCGGCGGCCGGGCCATGCCCGATCCGCTGGCGATCACGGCGTTCAATGGCTCACGCTACGCCTGGGTCAAGAAAGCCATGGGAAACTTCGACTGGATGGACCGGGGCGACCATACCGTGGTGTATTCCAATGGCACACTGTTCGGCGAATGGCCGGATGGCCGCCGCTTTTCGGGCAATCGTTATCTGGACCGCTTCGAAGTGCGCGATGGCAAAATCACCCATATGGACGTCTGGAACGACAGTGCTGAGTGGCTGCTGGCACCGGAGATTGCCAAGGAATGAAAGGGCACTTTGTTGTTGCGCACAGTTGAGCCAGGGTTCAGCGCGAACGAAGAAGTTGGGGGGCGGCCATTTTACATGACACTGGTACCTCTAAAGACCTACCCGCCGCATTGCATTGGTATACCCGTGCTGCCGATCAGAGCCGGGCCAACGCCCAGTACGTCCTTTGCCACCTCTACACGTCGATTTGATGTGTGGTCGAGGTCGTGCGAGCCGGCGCGTCACGCTGCAGCACTGGGCAGCCCTTTGAGAGCGGGTGATCTAGTGGTAATTGGACCGGGATCTACTGGGTGGTGCCCGGGGTGAAAGTGGTCGTTGAGTTTGCCGGATAGGACGAGCTGCCTTGTTGGCTTGATGCGCTCCAAAGGCTTGTTCACTTCCAGCTTGCGGAGCCAGCCGGCGCATGGCTCCTCCTTAAAAGGCGTCGGCTTTTAAGGCTTGGCTCAGTGGCGGGCGCCAGTATCTGTTGAAAAAGGAGCCCCCTGCCGAGCTTGTCGCTATCAGGTTACCGCGCGCGCAGGTATTCCCACGCATGCGGCTCTCCAAATTACCTCAAGTCTCCACCCAAACTCGGCGTGCCAAACCCGGCCAACGACGCGTTGGAGCGGTTGAAGTAGCCTGCCCAGAACGCGTTCAACGCATCCATGGTTCTGCCTGAGCGATAGCTTTGTTTGATGTCATCGGAGATCAGGCCAGCACCTGTGACGTAGACGCGGGCGCCGGAAAGATCGGCGAACAGGTTGTGGGTCTGGGCTTTTTTCAGCTCGTCGGCGACTACCAGGTTCTTGATCTGGTTTTTCGCGTAGAAGCTGGCGTAGTCGCTGTTTTCCAGCATGTCGCTGATCAGGAATACCACGTGATCGTGGGGCTTTTCGGCAGATTTGATGTCGTCGCCGATTTTGCGCAATGCGTTCATGATTTCGCTTCTCGGAATGTCCTGACGGGCATCACGTAGGCTCTTGACGAACAGTTTGCCGAAGCCGGTTTCAAAGTCTTGTGGCTGACGGGCCAGGCACTGGTCCAGGGTGCGCAGTTTGCGAGCGCTGGCGTCGTCGCGAACTTCCTCTCCGACATTTTTGTCGAGCTTTCCGGCATAGATCAAACGTAGGTATTCGCCCGGCAGAAACGCCGAAAAACTGTAGAGCTTAATGCTGTCACCGGGTTGCACGAAACGAGTGATCTGACCCCATGCCTGTTTCTGGATGTCTTCCGGAACGGGTACGGTCTCATCGACCACGACGATCAGTTCGCGGCCTGAAGCGTCTGGCTTCAGTTCTGGAAGTTGGGCGGTTTCGTAGCAACTTTGCAGGTCGTTACGCTCCAAAGCCAAGGCGATGTGGGGCATCACCAAGGCTGCGATCATCAATGCCTTCAGGGCTTTCATGCGTTGACTCCTGCGACCTTGAAGATGCCCAGTTGCTTAAGCAGCAGCTGTTGTTCACGGACACTCTTGAGAGTGGCTTCGTCTTGCTTCAGAGCTTTTGCCAAGGTTGGCAATTGCTCATCAGTGACGCTCGTGAGGTCGTGGAAGGTATTTGCGTCAATATCTGCCAGTACCGCCACGGGTGCCACCGTCTGAGGTTCGGACACTGCTGCAATGGCTGCTTGCAACGCCCGGACAGGTTGAGGCGCGGGGATTACCGGTGCCACTTCAATTGCTGGCGCTGGCGCTGGCGTTGTGTTGATGCGCTCTTGACCGTGCTTCAGTGCTTTTTCAGCAGTACGGCGCACCATCACATACGCGTTGAAGTCACGCTTTTGAATAGCCGAGCCTTTCATCGCGTTGAGGTGTTCGGCATTGTTGGTCATGCGCGTGGAAAGCTTCTGCTGCAACATGCTCAGCTTATGGTCGGCATGGCCGGAGATTTTGGTGCGCTCGCGCTCCATCCAGCGAACCATTTCGTCCGCACTGTTGAATTTATGTGTGTAGTTGTAGGCGCGGCGCGAGTGGACACCGGCGAAACCAAAAATGCTCGCTAGCCAGCAGGTGATGCACTGGATGGCGATGTAGATGACCGAGAGGATCAGGTATGTGGTCAACGACGCTTCTCGGATCGCTTGCATCTTGTCGTCGATGGTTTTGTTGTCAGCCGAGTCATTGACCGCTTTGGATTCATCCGGCAGCTCAAATGGGCTGACTTTGGTAGAGCCGCCACTCTGTGCGCTTTCAGCGCGCAGCGAGTTCACCATCTCATCCTGAATGCTGTCGAGCGTCTTGGCGCGAACCACGAATGCGGCGACAGCCATGATCATGATAATGCCGACGAACGCACCGATAAGCAGGTACTTGGGCGTAACGTCCACCGAGGTGGCGATGCGCGACAGAATGCGGTTGTAGTCCTTGTCGTTGCTGTCGCTGAAGCTGTCTTCGATGTTGATCGAATCGATTTGCTTAAGGTGGTTGGAGCGTGAATCGGATGCGTCGCCACGCCACCACGCACGGGCCTTCTTGATCAGGCTGTTGTGGTGGATAGCGTGACCGGCCGCTTCGGCAAAACCACAGGAGATGACGGCCAGGAGGATTGCCACGCCAATAGCCTGGTAGCGTTTGTCACTGGCCGATGCGTCGAGGCTTAACCAGCCCGACAGTACGTAACCAAAGCCGACGGCTTCAACCACCAACAAAACGGCGGCCAGGATAAACACCCAGGCCGGACGTGGTCTGCGGCCGGCTTCGCCAATTTTTTTCAGGTAGTCCTGACACTGGCGAAAGAACTCCGGGCTCTTGTCTACCTGGCCGTATGCTTCGTAGTAGTCATTGCACAGATCGTACTCGGAGTTGGTCCAGCCATCTGGGCGGATGGTGGGCTCTTTACTGGCTGAGCGCGATACCGTGCCAATCAGCGGTACACCGTGCCAGATACGCATGGTGAAGTAGCCGACCTTCTCCCAGTAGAATTTCAGTAGGCACAGCAGGACGAAAAGAGCGGTGATGCTGACGATCGCCATCTCGTTTGCGGCAATAAAAGCTTTGAAAGCTGCCATCGCGGATTCTTGCACGTTCGATATCTCCGTTTATCTACTATTGGGTGCTGACAGGGGCATATGCGACGGTGTAGCTCTGCTCGCCGACGGGGTAGAACAACGCACCGCGCTCGGCGGTTGCATTGCCTTTGCTGAATACAACGTCCATGCAGGCTACCGGTGCTTTGGGTTCACTGATGAACACGCGGTACAGCACTTCTTTTTCGCCTTCGTACGTGTTGGCGACGGCATTCATTGACGGCAGCGGCTTACGATTGCCATCGTCATACCCTTTCACCACTTGAATGAAGGGTTGTTTGCCGACTTCGGCGCCTTCGCGAAGGATGGAAACCGGGGAGATAGTGACCAGGTTGCCGTTGACGGTATTGGCCCAGACTCGGTTGTTGTAGCCGGGCAGGTAGTCGCGTGTTTTCACGCCATCGAGCGGTTTATCGGTTGCCAGGCTGATGACGTCACCGCTTTCTCGCGGCATGTCGTCCTGGCAACTGCCAACGGGAATGTCGCTGGCATTAGCCGCGCTAACGAAGCTGAATCCGCCGGTTTTTGGCGTGATGTTTTGGCCCAGATTCCAATGCATGCTGGCGGTTGGCACACCGCCAAAGTCGACAGCCGGTTTCGCACCATTGCTGTTTTTAGTGCTGATGAGCTCCACCGCGGCGACAGTGGAAGGCGTTGGTGATGTCGATTTTGCCGCGACCGCAGGGGTGGCAGGCTTGCTCAAAGGTTTGGCGGTGGATGCACCGTAGGCCAAGTATTTGGCGTTGGACTGCTCGGCTTTGGCGCGCCTCACCAACACCTCCTGGGAGGTCAGCTCTGCAATTTCTACCCGGCGGTTTTCAGTACGGCCTTCGAAGGTACTGTTGTCGGCCAGAGGCCGCGAAGCGCCGGCACCCTGGTAGAAAATCGAAGTCGAAGGAATGCCTGCGGTCATCAATATTTTGCCGACGGTGCGTGCACGGCGTTCGGACAGTTTCTGATTGGTTGCGCTACTTCCCGTGGCATCGGTGTGGCCTACCACCAGTAAACGTCGAGTGTTCGCTATTTTAGGATCGACATTGGCATAGGCGGCTGCCACTTTGGCGACGCTTCGCTGGCCGCTGACAGTGAGTTGGTCGGAGCCGGTGTCGAACATTCCAGAGTCTTCGATTTGCGTCACGAGACCGGCATCCAACGGCGCGGCACTGGGTGTGGCCGACACAGTCTGAAGTTGTTCTGAATGGATCTTCAGGTTTTCTTCTTTAGCAATGCGATCCAGCTCTTGCATTCGGCTTTGCCAGACCGATCCTGCATAGCAACCAACAGCTGTGCCCGCGGCAGCACCAAGCAGTGCGCCGTTCTTGCCGTTAAGGGCATAACCTGCCGCACTACCGACAACCAGCCCAGCACCGCACAAGATCGCCGTGCCGTAGTCTTTGCCCAATTGGTCGAATTGGCCAGTTGAGCACCCGGAAGCCAGCAGCAATGCGCTGGCAAGCGTGGTGAAACGAAATGCGTTGGTCATTTCAAGTCCATTTCAATGCTGTTTTACAAAACGCAGTCACACCTAAATGCCGATAAAAAATCAGTATTCAGGCGAAACCAAATGCGTTCGGGAAGTGCGTATTGGGTGAGGTCAAAAGCCGACCGCGTTTAAAGATCGCCAGCGTTACGGCGCAGCACGGAAGGGCGCAAAATGAACAAGCCCTGGCGCGAAATTTTCATTTCGCGCACAGCTTTTGGCGGGCCGGGTCGAAGAATGGCCAAAGCAAAACTGGTTATCTTGTTCAAGCGAAGTCCTTTTCCAGGAAGTGCACTGCTGAGTCCAAAGTGATGGCTAAAAGGCATCATTTTTTAATACTAAATGCAACAAAGAGCGATGTCACGAAAATGTTTGGTCCTGTGCTGCTGCTCACCGCAGCAGAGGGACGACTGGATTTTTGGATTGGAGGAGGCGGTTCAAGACTTAGATACTGGCTTTCACAACCCTGGCTTTTTTTCTTTTTGGTCGGTAGCAGCGTGTTAAAAACGACTATCAGGCCATTGCTGTCTGTCAGGAATAGCAGTAAAACGATCCTTAGCCTCCGGTGAGCAAAAGCAAAAAGGGATACAGCCATTAGTTAAATAAACCCTACTACTTTGTCTTTTTCAAGAACACCGATTACAAGGCATAATGGCGGCGGGGTTTGTATAGAATCCGTCCATCTGGAAACAATTTAGATCAATAATGAACGATATAATTTCCGAAATAGTTAAGTGGCTAACTGAAAAACATTCGACAGGAATTCGCTCACTTTATGGTTTTCAGTCCGTGTTGGTAATCGTTGTGGGCATCGGCGCTATGATCAGTACCAAGGCGCTTGTCGAAAAACGGAATATGCTTAAAAAGCGGATGGTTAGTGACCTGTCCTCGGCCCCCCTGATCGCAACTTTACGAGTAGAAGAGACTGGAGGAGCGGTTAGATATGTCGCAACGCTGAGCAGTACCAGCAAAGGGTTCGCTGTTACGGTTGTTCGCGAAACTGGGGTGGATCCTGTGAAATCATTTAGCCCCTTAATGCGATCACTGGATGAGGTTGACGCTTGGTTGAGAAACCGAACCCCCTTCATTCTTGCTGACTTCAGAAATTGAAACGGCTGTGCTGCGTTGGTAGTGAGAGGCTACATCCGACCCCAAGCGGTCGGTGACATCAAACAATAAATGGCAGCAAGCAAACGTTCATCGCCGCATCACTCAGGCAAATGCAGCTTCTACAAATGCCTCTAACGCCTTGTCTTCCAGGATTTCGATAGAGAAGTGCCCGAAGCGCTTGGGCAACCAGATAATGCGTGTTCCCGACGGTGATTGCAGGTTCGAGCGGGCTAGTGGCTTTCCGTTTTCATCTTCTGGCTGAACACCGGCGACCATCAGTTCGTCGTAGGCCCGCTCGATGTCTGGCGTCGAATAGCAGTGGCGATAAATCATCCCTTCTCCCGATGAGCCTAATAGCTCTTTCAGGTTCCCCGCCAATGGTTGTACCAACATGAAACGCTCTTGACCGATCAGCGCAATTGCGTAGCGTACGTGCAGACCACCTCGTTCCCAAACGAGCGTTTTGGAGATCCTGGCATTAAGTATCTGTGCGTAGTAAGCACAGGCTTCTTCGAGATTATTGACCAGTACATCTACGTGACTGAACTTCAGATCCATTGCAGACTTCCTATTGAACCGACGTACATGTTAAGCCGAACGCTCTCAGAACTCGATGGATTTCGTGAAGCTCTATTGTTGGTGTAGAAGTGCGCTAATCCGTAAGCGCCTGGGGAAGTCACCTTCCGAACTCCAGCATTAAGGGCGATGGTGTCCGCGTATTTTTAAGCGGACGCCATTGGCCTTAACGTCAGGATTTCCATGCGCCATCGAAGCTCTTATCCGAAACCCTTCAAGGCCCGGGTTGTTCAGGAATGCCTGCAACCGGGCGCAACCCTATCCAGCGTCGCCATCAGCCACGGCATCAACGCCAATGTGATCCGCAAGTGGCTGCCGCTTTACCGAGACCAGACGCCAGCAGCGTTTCCGGCTTTCGTTCCGTTGAGAGCTGCACCCAAGCGGCAGACGGAAGCTTTGGCGATTATTGAGCTGCCGCTTGGCGAGCAATCGATCACGGTGAAATGGCCGATGTCTGATCCTGAAGGCTGCGCCCGCTTTGTCCGTGGACTCACGCAATGATTCGCGTCGACGCCATCTGGCTTGCCACCGAGCCCATGGACATGCGTGCCGGCACCGAGACCGCGTTAGCCAGAGTGATCGCGGTGTTCGGTGCGGCGAAGCCGCACTGTGCTTATCTGTTTGCCAACCGCCGCGCCACTCGTATGAAAGTGCTGGTGCATGACGGGATTGGCGTCTGGCTGGCTGCTCGTCGATTGAACCAAGGAAAGTTTCACTGGCCAGGCAGTCGACTAGGCTGCGAGATGGAGCTGGATGCCGAGCAACTTCAGGCTTTGGTGCTCGGACTGCCTTGGCAACGCGATGGAGCTGGCGGTGCAATCACATTGCTCTAGAAACTGTAATTAGCGCCTCGGCCTGCTGCCGCAGGCGATCCGCTTTGGTAAAATCCAGGGCATGAGTTCCTCGCCCAATCTCGATCAGATGACCCTCGACCAAGTGCGCGCTTTCGCTGCGCAGTTGCTGTCCCAGGTTGATTCGCTCGGACAGCAAGTCGACAGGATGGGCAAGAAGAACGACCGCGACCAAACCATCATCGAGCAACTCACCCATGAAATCGCCTGGTTCAAACGTAGCAAGTTTGCCAAGCGTAGTGAGCAATTAAGTCCCGACCAAGGCAGCTTGCTCGACGACTTGCTCGACACCGACATCGCGGCCATTGAAACCGAGCGGAAGGCGTTGAGTCCGCCGGCTGCGCAAGCTGAACCACGCAAGCAGTCCAAGCGTGTTTCCTTGCCTGCGCAGTTTCCGCGTACCGTGATTTATCACGAACCCGACAACATCCAATGCGCCTGCGGTTGCCAGCTCCAGCGGGTTGGCGAGGACGTCAGCGAGAAGCTGGATTACACGCCGGGCGTGTTTACGGTGGAGCAGCATGTGCGCGGGAAATGGGTCTGCCGCGAGTGTGAAACACTGACTCAGGCACCGGTTCCCGCCCAGGTCATTGATAAGGGCATCCCGACGGCAGGGCTGCTGGCTCACGTGATGGTGGCCAAATTTGCCGACCATTTGCCGCTGTATCGGTAAGAGAAAATCTTTGGCCGCGCCGGCTTGGCCATCGCCCGCTCGACACTGGCGCAATGGGTCGGTCAAACCGTGTGCAGCTCCAGTCCTTGGTCGATGCGCTACGCGAAACAGTGCTTGCTCAAGGCGTGATCCACGCTGACGAAACGCCGGTGCAGATGCTCGCCCCGGGTGAGAGGAAAACGCATCGTGCTTATGTCTGGGACTACTGCACTACGCCATATTCGGGGCTCAAGGCGGTCGTTTATGACTTCAGTCCAAGCCGTGCGGGAGAGCATGCACGCAACTTCCTTGGCGCGTGGAATGGCAAGCTGGTTTGCGATGATTTTGGTGGTTACAAAGCAAGCTTCCAGCAAGGCATCACTGAAATCGGCTGCATGGCCCACGCTCGCCGCAAGTTTTTTGATCTGCACGCGACGAACAAAAGCCAACTGGCCGAGCAGGCGCTGCACTCAATTGGTGGGTTGTACGAAATTGAACGGCTGGCGCGGGAGATGACCGACGAAGAACGCTGGCGAGTACGTCAGGAAAAAGCGGGGCCCCTTATCGACGCACTCCATACCTGGATGATGGCCCAGCGCGACCTTGTGCCCGAAGGGTCGGCTATCGCCAAAGCTCTGGATTACAGCCTCAAGCGCTGGATGGCACTGACTCGATATCTAGAGGACGGCGCTGTGCCCATAGACAATAACGCGGTCGAAAATCAGATAAGACCGTGGGCACTTGGGCGCTCCAACTGGTTGTTCGCCGGGTCACTGCGCAGCGGCAAACGGGCGGCAGCAATCATGAGTTTGATCCAGTCTGCGCGCATGAACGGGCATGATCCGTAAGCTTACTTGAAGGATGTTCTGACTCGTCTGCCGACGCAGCGGGCGAGTGAGATTACGGAGTTGCTGCCGCATCGATGGGCGCCCATTCAATCACGTAAGGCGTGTTGGCCGGTCACCTAGAAACAAAGGAATTGCCAAACGCCAACGGACTTCCTCTTCATTCCTTTTAGTCGAGATTGCGCGAAATATTGATGCTGTAACCGGTGGTATCCGTCGGCACCTTCTTCTTGGCGAATCCGTTGATGACGAGGTAAAGCAATGGGCCAATCGATACGAAGACTGCTGTTATGAGAAAGTAAGGCACAAGAGAGACCGCAGATCGGCCTTTGGAGCGAGCGTCCCGATACATCCAGATGCAAGCGAGGACGCCGAGCAGGTAAAGGTCAATAACTACTTGGGCAGTGTCCGGGCTGGATATTAACTCCAGGCCGAAGTCGATGAGCGATTGATCGGCAACGAACATGGTACTCACCGTATACAAGGAAAAAATCACCAATGTGGCAAGTGAGAGGTAGGGTCTTTTCATTAGTCCTCCTTGAGCAAGAAGCGATGATCAACGCTGACAAGGTAGTGATATTGTCACGACGAGATCAATGACCTCACAGGTCATGGACTCAGCCAATTCGCGCCGTCAGAGTCGAACAATGAGCACTCGACCTTTTCCTCGAACGACACCCGCCATCACTGCAAGTGAGCAGTTGCGTCAACTGCGACGTCAGGCAAAATTGAGCCAACTCGACCTAGCCTTGATGTCAGGTATTTCTCAGCGCCACCTCAGCTGCATCGAGACAGGGCGCGCCAAGCCAAGCCCAGGAACTCTGCATAACCTACTCATGGCACTCGATGCGCCTCTAGAGCACTGCAACAGTGTCTTTCTCGCCAGTGGTTATGCACCGCGCTACGAAGCAACACCTCTTACCTCGCCAAGCATGGAGGCTGTTCGTGACGCTATAACTCACCTGCTTCATGCCAACAACCCCGCACCAGCGATTGTCTTGGGGAGTCAGTGGGAGATATTGGCAGCCAACGCCAGCACTGGAGTGCTGTTCGATCTGGTCGGCCTGAGTGCCGATGCGGCAGAAGGCCTAAATCTGTTGGTAACGCTGCTGGAGCCTGGAGGGTTGGGCGATCATCTGAACAACGTCGAGGAAATCAGATTGATTGCTTGGCAAAGGGCAGCTAGAGAGGCCCTGAGCAACCCGGGGCTCGCTACGCTTCTGAAAAGCCTCCCCACGCCTCAAGAGGCTTCCACGTTAACAAACGAACTGCCTCCGTTGGTACTGACGCGGCTCGACTCAAGGCACGGGGAACTGAAATTCATGTCAACTTTTACAACATTTGGCATGCCTCTCGACATTACGATGGAGTCGCTGCGTATTGAGCATCTGGTTCCTGCCGACGCGAGAACCTGGGAAGTCATGGCCCGAGCCTATGGACAATTGAAATGCTGATGCCGTTATCTTCGATTCAACACATTCATAGGTGTGTTCGCCAGACGCTTACCCGACTCTTCCTGCTCGTGGAGGTTATAACAGCATTGACGCTAGCGCGTTTAGGGATTGAGAAACAAGGGATAAGACCTTATTGCCAAACGTCTGCGTTTGGTCGATTGCCGCCCGACGTAAGGGGATTAATCGACCGTAGTGGCCACTCAGGCTCGACAGATCCCTTGCCTGTGCCTATCGTCGCTCCCTCTAGATCGCGTTTTTACCAAAGTCAAAGGAACGACCCATGAGTACGCTGCTCACTATACGTGTAGGTCTGATCGGAGACCGTGACCTTAGCGTTACTGCTCACAGAGCCATCGAGCAAGCGTTGCCATTAACGGCTGCCGCAATGGGCATCAGTATTGAATATGAATGGCTGGCCACAGACTCGATCAACCCTGCGCACTTACTCAGCTTCAACGGGCTATGGTGCGTTCCGGCCAGTCCGTACCGCGACACTGAAGCCGTATTGGCTGCGATCAGTTACGGGCGCAAGGAAGCCATTCCGTTTCTAGGCACTTGTGGCGGCTTTCAACACGCTTTGCTGGAGTACGCCCGGAATGCCTTGGGCTGGAGGGATGCTGAGCATGGCGAGCTACCTAGTCAAGGCGGTCGGGCTGTAATCGCCCCACTGACTTGCGCGCTGGTGGAGACCCAACAATCTATTCGCTTGGCGGAAGGTTCACGGATCGCTAAGGCCTATAGCGCTCCGCGAATTCAAGAAGGTTATCGCTGCCGGTATGGACTGAACCCGCAGTTCGCGGCTGAGCTGCTTGAAGGGTCTCTACGCGCCACGGGTTGGGATGAGGACGGTGAAGTACGAGCTGTCGAATTAATGGGTGCCGCGTTCTTCGTCGCTACTCTGTTTCAGCCAGAACGTGTAGCCCTTGAAGGTCAGACTCCTCCACTGGTGAGGAGCTGGTTGCAAGCCTGTACCGATCGTAAGTAACTATTATCTATCGGCGCGTTCATGGCTGCCCGAAGAGTCGCTTTGTGGGGGCTCTTTTGGCCGATTTCTGCCTACCATGACCAGCTAAAATCAACCCATATCAACCCATATCAACCCATATCAACCCGTCTGGAAACCAACCGAAATACCTGCCCTTGGTATCTGTTGTAGTTAATAGCGCTGTGAAAGGTGGGCCAAGGTAGAGCTCAGTTGCTGTTTCGGTCTATTGGCTCAAACATGGTTTTGAGATCAATCGGATCCAGGCAGTCCGGCGCCTTATCTTTCACTTGCTTGAAATAGCTTCGTGCTGCCGGATTCTCGATACCACTTTTGAGCGCTAGCAGATAATAACCATCGGCACGAAACTGTTCCTGGCTCAGCAGCACAGGGGTGTAAAGATCCCTCAGTGAGGTCAACGGTTGCTCACGATTGACATCGGGCATCTTCGGCTCTTTGAAACAGTACGAATTTAACGCCGGCAATGGGTAATGCCCTGAGTAAGGGTCTGGCTGGTCCAACGCGCTTTGCAATTGTCCCCTAAGCCGCAGAAGTTCAGGGTCATTGAACTTGAAACGCTGGTACGCTTGATCACAGTCGCGCAATTGCATTACCGCGCTGGCCAGCAGTCCTTGATCCGTGGCGCGCTGATAGAGCTCACAAGCCTCTGCATGCATCGCCGAGTAGTCTTGACCAGACATGGTCTTGCTGCGTTCTTTTAAAGTCGCCAGCAGGTAAGTGGCTACACCATGACCCTCGCTGCTAGCTTTACGCAGTTCGCTTTCAAATGCCTCAGCTTTGTTTGCCACTTCCCGGATGGTTTCAGTTAGAGCACCTTTATCGAATTTGCCTTGTTGCTCTTGCTCCACAATCAAATCTATCTGTTGCTTGCTGTCTTCCGCTATACGCAGCGCATGCTGAAAGGTTGCTTCAGCCTCGGCTGTCGGTGCCGCATTTACAGCGGTGCATAAGGCAAGACTTAGCAACAGTGTTGAATGACACAACTTCAATCTCACTTCCTCCATGAATGCCTGCGCGAATACGTAGACCGAGCGGCCTTATCCTTCGATTTGTAAAGCCTGTCAAGGTGTAAGTGGGCAGTGAATCTATCCTGCGTTTTATCTCGTCGTTTGCAGCTCCGGACCTAGTGTGCTGGATCTTTGCAATGACCGCTCCTGGCCGTTTTCTGCCTGTCGCGAACTGCAGAAATCGGCCTATAGCGGACGCTCGCTGCCATTTCCCACCCAGTCCTCCCAGACAGGAACCGCACACGGTCATTTCAACAGGTCATGCGTGATCAATGTCTTGGGCTCCAGATAAGCGCTCATCCCCCACTTGCCCATTTCGCGCCCAAGACCTGAATGCTTGAAGCCGCCGAAGGGAGCACGCGGTTCGTGGACAAGGGTGTTGATGAGCACACGTCCCGAATCGATCTGCCGGGCGATATTCAGACAGCGTTCGGGATTCTTGCCCAGCACCAGGGCGCTGAGCCCATAGTCCGTGTCGTTGGCAATGCTGATCGCATTCGCATCATCGTCGTAGGGGATGATCGTGAGCACGGGGCCGAAGATTTCCTCGCGAGCGATGCGCATCCGGTTGTTGGCATCAGTGAAGATCGTGGGTTTCACGAACCATCCGGCATTCAGGCCTTCCGGGCGACCCTCGCCGCCCGCCAGCAACCTCGCGCCTTCTTCCTGGCCGATACGGATGTAGCGCTGCACCCGTTCCCATTGTTTCTGACTCACCATCGGACCGATGTCGGTGTCGGCGCTGCGTGGATCGCCCGATTGAATCTGTGAGACGCACTCCTTTGCAATCCTCTCGAACTCTGCCAACCGACTGCGCGGCACAAGGATGCGCGTGCCCGCGACGCAAGCCTGGCCGCTGTTGAGAAATCCGGCTTGCAGGACCAAGGGCATGACCGCTTGGAAGTCTGCATCGTCAAGCACCACGGTGGGCGACTTGCCGCCCAGTTCGAGCGTCACGCGCTTCAGGGTATTCGCGCCGGTTTTAACCAGATGTTGACCGACCGCGGACGACCCTGTGAATGAGATCTTGGCTACGTCGGGATGGCGGGCGATTTCCTCGCCAACCACATCGCCCCGTCCGTTGACGACATTGAATACGCCCGGCGGCAACTCCGCTTCGTGCAACGCCCTGAGCACGACCTGCGTCTGCAATGCGCTCATCTCGCTGGGCTTGATGACGGCGGTGCAACCGGTCGCCAGCGCGGTGGCCAGCTTGTTGCAGATGAAGCCCGCATTACTGTTCCAGGGCGTGATCAGACCGGCAACGCCCACGGGCGTCAGAATGACCCTGGCCATGCCGACCTGTTCCTCGAAATCGAACGCCACCAGTGCATCGATTGCTTGCGCAATGACGTCGGCTGGGTACGTCGCCATCCAGCGCCCGCGGACCGCAGGTGCGCCGTATTCGAGGAGGATGGCTTCCAGCAACTCTTCCTCCCGTGCCGCCATGGCCCGGTGCATGCGTTGCAGTGCCGCAATGCGCTCCTCCCGAGTGGTACGAGACCACGCCGGGAACGCGGACCTGGCGGCTGCTATGGCACGCTGTGCGTCCAGTGCATCACCCAGACGAACCCGGCCGATGACGGCCTCGGTGCTCGGGTTATGGAGGTCGAACCATTCCTGGCCGTGGGGGATGACGTATTCGCCGTTGATATAGATATGTTCGATGCGCTGCATGGCGACTCCTCGCTCAAAATGACTCGCCTGAAACGAGCCTGTGTGCATTGAAGTCTATGGGGGGCTTATTGTTCCGATAAGCTATCCTTTTGCGTATGAAGCATCCGCATTTTCAGGACGATCCATGCACAGAACAGGAATGACCGAACTGGAAGTGGTGCTGGCCGTCGCGCGCCGCAGCAGTTTTCGTGGTGCGGCACAGGAATTGGGCATGTCCACCACCGCAGTGAGCAGCGCCGTGGCCGGCCTGGAAGCGCGCCTGAAGGTGCGCCTGTTCAATCGCTCCACGCGCAGTGTGGCCCTCACCGACGTTGGGCAACGCTACGTGGAGCGCATCACCCCTGCATTGGAGCAGATTAAAAGTGCCGGCGAAGAAGCCAGCTTCGGCCCCGATGAACCCAGCGGCACCCTGCGTATCAATGCCCCACATGGCGCGGCCTACTTGTTGCTGGAGCCGCTCTTCAAGCAGTACACAGAGCACCATCCCAAGGTGCGCATCGACATCGTCAGCGAATCAAACATGGTCGACATCGTCGCCGGTGGATTCGACGCCGGTATCCGCCTGGCAGAGTCGGTACCACAAGACATGATTGCCGTGAGGCTGTCAGAGGACATCCGAATGCTTGTGGTGGCAACGCCCGAGTATCTCGACCGCCATGGTGTGCCCGAGCATCCGCGAGACCTGCTCAGCCACCAGAGCATCGGCATGCGCATGGCCCATGGCGGCATCTACCAGTGGGAGCTGGAGCGAGACGGTGAGAAGTTGCAGATGGATCTGCCGGTGCGCTTCATTTTCAACGAGATGCTGGCTATCAAGCAGGCCGTGGTGATGGGCCTTGGCATCGGTTTCATTTCCGAGTGGTTCATCCAGGAAGAACTGGCCAGCGGTACCCTGGTGCCGGTGCTGATACCGTGGTGCCCGTCGTTTGGCGGCTTGAGGCTTTACTACTCCGGCCATCGCTTCGTGCCGGCGCGATTACGCGCATTGATCGATCTGGCGCACGCGTTGCGGCCCACTGTGGTTTGAGCGTGTCGCTATGGAGCGTTTTCGGCCAAAGCAGCCCTTCATCATGACAAAACCGTTGGTGCCCCAAACTGGCTGCGTGGATTGAAAACGCAGTTTTGGGGCGACGGGTTCAAATCCCTCTAGTTGCAATCCCCATTATCTGAGCGCACCAGGTGCTTGACTTAGAGCGCGCTCTAACCAATAGCCTCCTTGTTGCACCGCCAAAACGGCCAGGTCCGTGCGCGGTTTAAACAAGGAGATAGGTCATGACATTAAAAAATCTTGGTTTTGTAACCGGGCTCGTGCTTTCAGCAGTCGCAGTTCCGGTGTCGGCAACTGAACCGGATAGTCGACGAGTAAAAGGGTTAGAGACACTGGAAAAAATCACCGGCGCCGCTGGCAACACTGTGGTCAATTCGCTTGGCGATATCTCGCCCGAGCTAGGTGATTGGATAGTCGATTTCGCCTATGGTGATGTGTTTTCCAGGCCTGGTCTCGCTCTGTGCACACGCGAGCTGGCAACCATCTCGGCCCTCACCGCATTGGGGAACGCGCAACCTCAACTCAAGGTGCATATAGAGGGGGCGCTGAATGTGGGTTGCAAACCTGAGGAAATCGTTGAAATCATCATCCAGATGGCAGTATATGCGGGCTTTCCAAGCGCGTTGAATGGCATCAGCGCAGCGCGGGAAGTGTTTGCCAAACGAGGCATCAAAATGGTTGCCGCACTTCCCGAGTGAACGGGACCACTGAATGACCTAACACTGATGGCCAAGGATTGCGCTTATGAAGCCCTACCAGACGATTGACCAGGTCGCCAAGCAAACCGGCCTCACGGCCTATACCCTGCGCTACTACGAACGCATCGGCCTGTTGGCACCTGTCGCTCGTGCAGCCGGCGGACAACGGCTTTATGCGCCGACTGATATGGCGTGGCTGGAGTTTCTGCTGCGTTTACGCACCACTCACATGCCCATCGGCAAAATGCAAGCATTCGCCAAGCTGCGCAGCGCCGGGGATTCAACGGTTGTCGAACGCCGCCGGATGCTGGAATGCCATTTACAGGAGGTACAGGCCGAAATTGCTGCGATGCAAGCGGCCGCTGCCGCACTGCAAGTCAAGATTGAGCACTACCGCGCACTTGAGGCCAAGGAGAATATTTAGCGCCTGCTCAAAGGGCTCAGCGTAATGCGGTCCGTTCATGCAGAAGATTGATAGCTTGGATCGACCCGTAGCTGCCGCTTAGCAGCGGCAGAATTCGGCCATTATCAGCAATTTGGGTGCGGCTACATTGGAGGTCGTTGCAGCTTGATCCACTCTTGCACTGTCGGGCGCTGCCATTGGCGCTGGGCGTAATCCTCCAGTTGAGCCGGTACGGTGTCCCCATTAAGAATCAATCGGTTCAGCATCAATGCGAGATCAACATCGGCGATCGACCATTGGCCAAAGATGTAGTTCGGGCTATCGGTAAGCAGCGATTGAGCGACATCAAGCAACTTTTGCTTGGCAGATTCAGCCGATGCGGACAAAGGTCCGTATTTTTGGCCATAGAATATAACCAGCGTTGAGCGCTCCTGGCGGATGGGTAGCAAATCACTGCGTAGCCACGCTTGAATTTGTCTCGCCGCGGCACGCTGTTGCGGGGGCTGTGGGTAAACAGATGTTTGGGGGAACACATCTTCCAGGTACTCAGTGATTGCCGATGATTCCGACAACGCAAAGTCACCATGCACGAGGGTGGGCACTCTCTGAGTCAACGAAAGACGGGCATAATCACTGGTCTGGTTCTCCAGTGTTGCCAGGTTCAAGGTACTCATTTCGAACTCAATTCCCTTTTCTCTAAGTGCCACAAAGCATGACAGCGCGTAGGGGCTGGTGAATTGAGAGTCAACGTAAAGGCGCAGTCTCGGGTCATTCATAGCGACATCTCCATATGCAGAATGGAACACGCTAGAACATCTGACGCTTTAAATAAAATGCGTGTTTTTTATGGGGGCATTCCTGTCAGGAATGCGGTATTGCCGCGAATCACCTCTAATTTTCTAGACTCTTTCGAAGGTTTCCTCTTGGCCGCTTTCTGCCAATCCCGGAGGATAAAAACGATGCAGCGCTATTGATGCAACAGCGCCCGCTGCCAGCGTCGACGAGATGTCATCGGCTGAAGGGGGCAACCTTAGCTCAGAAGAAACAAGCGCCCAAAATGCTCAACGTGACAACCCAAACCAATACAACGATTACGGCAGCACAGCGGTTCACAGGCCGCTTCACTCGGCTTGCCTCCCACTCGATCGCTTTGAGCTGACACTGCTCCAGCACCTGAGCAGGCATCAAGCGAATAGCCAGCAGAATGCCAAGCGGCAAAATGATCACATCGTCCAGATAGCCAAGTACTGGAATGAAATCAGGAATAAGGTCGATAGGACTCAAAGCATACGCCACGATAAAAATCGAGACCCATTTGGGTAACCAAGGGGTTTGCGGATGTTGATAGCAAAACCACAGGACCATTGTTTGCCGTTTTAACTTCTTGGCCCAGCCACGCAGGCGGTCGAGGATACTTTTCATCGTGTAATTGTGAGTACCTTGAGGGCATTGGGGCGAGGGTACCTTCTTGAGTGATTGGCTGCTATGAGCCAAGCGGCTGACGTTTCACTCGGGTGAAGAAGCGTGAATGAGATAATCCACGGCCTTGCTCCAGGAAATGCAGACAGCACGAATATTGGGCGGTCCGATTCTGGGGCGCCCATGGATCACGACGGGCTATGGCCTCGGTGTGAAGCCATCATCGTCGAGCAACTGATGCAGACACAAACCGAATGATGACTGATGGCTAAATGCCATTTTTGGGGTAATCTCGCGGCCTTATATTTCATGCAAGGAAATGCCGTGAAAAAGTCCCTACTCTTCGTTCCGCTATTCGCGCTGCTGCTGCAAGGTTGTGGTGTCACCATGACGCGTTATGAACCGAGTTACGAGAACGTCCAACAGCTCAAACAGACCCCAACACTGCAATCAATCAACAATGCTCAGGTGAAGGCAGAGTCTGGCCAGGGCTCGCTGACTGTTCGGGCTAATCCGATCAGCTCGCCGAGTGGCACCATCCCTCTGCATATTCAGGAGGCTATCAACGAAGAACTGCGCCGAGCGGGCCTGCTGGATCCGCAAGCACAGCGTCATCTGGATGTATTGCTGGTCAAGAATGAGCTGACGGCAGGAATGGGTACCGGTACTGGCCAGCTCGCTGCCCGCTTTACTTTGCTCAAGGGCAACGAGGTAGTTTACGACGCGACCAAGGACGTGAGCCGCCAGTGGGACAGCAGTTTTTTCGGAGCCATTGCGATCCCGAACGCCGCCAATGCCTACAATCCGATGGTTCGTGATTTGCTCAAGGCCTTGTACACCGACCCGCAATTCATACAAGCCCTGAAATGAAGGTAAAAAAAGAGCCGCAATTGCGGCTCTTTTTTATCAGGTGCGTGTCACGCCGGAACTGAGTGCCGAGTATTGCAGGCTCTTGCTCTCAACCATTTGTTTGAGCAACGCATTGACCTGGCGGCTGAAGGTATCGCTAATCGCCGCCTTCGGGGTATTACCCATCAAAGGCACAAACCAGATACCGATCCAGGTATTGATCGAATCATGGTTGCTGGCATTGCTGATTGGCAGCCCTTGTTGATCAAGCGCCTCGAGACTCATGGTGTATTGATCAGTGGCCATGGAAGGAATGACGGTCATAGTGAGCCCACTGATAAAGGCCATGGCAAGCTGACCACCACCAGGTGGGTGGTTGTAAACCTTGAGGCGCAGGCTGTAATCGCCAGGCTGCTTCTGAAACTCGTCCAGCGTGACGCGACCAAAGAGCCCGGAGTCGTTCAGCACTTTTTGAAGTTCAGGTTTGAGCATGTCGCGAGCTTGTGGAATTTCAACGGCTGACGTGCTTTTTGGAGCGCCTTGGTAGAAATCGAAGTCCACATACACATTCGGCTTGTTCGAATAACTCGACATAGACGGCAGATTCACCGGAGCCACTTCATCCTTGGTGAAGCTGGCGCAACCGCTCAGCCCTAGTACCAAGGCCAACCCCAGAATTTTTCCTACTTGCATTATGGCTTCCTTAATTGATGGCATAGCGCCTCCATTGTCGGAGTGCTGGGCGGATTCTAGAGATTTCGCGGTAATTGCAAAAGGCCATATATGAGAAATTCGACAGGGCATGCACATCCAGCAATCAGGGACGTGACGAAGACCAGCGCATACAAATCCCCAGTAGGTTTTCCGGTAGTGGTCGTTCCTGAGTGGATATAGGCGTTCAGCAGATGCACGCCAATCATCGCTTCGTTTGTGACTCCCGCCATTCTCTGGCCGCCACACCATAGAACTCCCGGAATACCCGGCTGAAATGGGAAAGATCATTGAAGCCCCAACGAAAGGCAATGTCGGATATTCGATGTGCGGCATTGACCGGATTGAGAAGATCGCTGCTACAGCGCTCTAGCCGCCGACGCAGCACGTAGCGCATCAGGGAAACACCTTCCTGTTCGAACAGTTTGTTGATGTAGCGAACGGAGATCCCCATTGCCAGGGAAACCTGCTGAGCGCTGAGCGTGGGGTTGCCCAGGTTGTCGTTAATGTAAATTTTCACCCGCATCAGTGTCAGTGCCTGTGAGCGCGAGTGTTCAGGGTCCATGGGCTGCACATGGCCGAGTGAAAGCGCGATCAGATGTGTAATCGACTCTGATAGCCGTGCCATTTCAAATGGAGTGAACTGGCCGATCTGCGAAGCAATGCTCTCCAGCAACGAGCGCATGACCCGCCCTACAGGGCTGTCAGTAGATATCCGCGTTGCGGTGCGGCACTCCATATTGACCACCAACTGGTTGATGCAAGTTCGGGGTACGCTGACGATGATCTGCCTCCAGTTATTCTCGAACGTCAGGTAATGCGGCCGTGTTGCATCGTAGATGGAGAAATCGCCCGGCCGGATCACCGCTCGGTTGCCATCCTGTTCCAGACATTCCGTGCCTTCAAGCATCAGGACCGCAAAATATCTGTCCTCTTCCCGGCACGTAGGTTGTAAGTGCCTTCGATTCACTGCTTGTGCTGCGGCACCAACATCGCTCACACGAAGGGACTCACACTTTTGCGAGCGAACTTTTCCGAAGAAATCGGGGTTCGGGATTGCACCGATTTCCACGTCCGCGAAAAGTCGCAAGATCATTTCCCGCCAGTAGTCCACCCGGTCACTGAAAGAGTTGCTTTGAGTCGTGAGGTCAACGCTTTCGCTAGACCAGTCCGTGCCCGCGAGCGCCTTTCGAGCGGTTTGCGGAATCGTTATGGCGTACTCCCGAGAGTCTTTGTCCAATTGCAATGCACCCCTGTTCTTTGAATTTATTTTCAGGATAGAACCGCGGTTGCTTCGCTACTTCTGACTGTCAGGGCTCTTTGACAAGAAGCGAAGTTTCCTGAATGCAACTGCCTGCAAATGCCTTGGGACAACTTTTACAACAGCCTCCCGTTACTCGCCAGCTACCTGAGACGGAAGGGCCGCCTGAACCTATTTTTGGTTCCGTTTCAGCCAAGAAGCGCGAGGCGTAGCGGCCTCATCCTTGAGTCAGCGACAAACCCGCGCGGTGTAAATGGCCGTTGGACGTCGACCCGTACGCCAGGCTAGCCCGGCGTACGACCAGGAAGGTCAAGGACCCAAGTCCCCCGTGAGGGGTTTACCGAGCAAGGCAGACATAATGAAAACAATAAGGCTGATGCTTCCTGAATTTAAACGATCGGTATTAGCAGCGCTGACGCTTGTCGGCGTGTCCTTTTGCACGTTGGCTGCAGAGGTGGCGCCGGGTGACTACGAGCAATACCCCGCGGGCACCACCATCGGCGTGGTCTATTACCAGCACGCAACCACTGATTCACTGCGCGTCCATGGGCGTGAAGCCAGTTCAGATTTCAACCTGTCCTCTGACATCGGCATCCTGCGTCTGCTGCACGTTTATCAATTGAGCGACTCAGTCACCATCGACCCACAGTTCCTGTTGCCTTTTGGTCACGTTTCCAGTGGTGGCGACGCCTGGGCAATGGGCAATGCCAGTGGCACCGGTGACCTGATTCTGACGGCACCGATCAAGTTCCTGCTCAATAGCGCCCGCGATACGTTCAGCGTCAACGCCTACCTGTACGTGCCTACCGGCAGCTACGACAAGAATGATCTGATCAACCTCGGCGAAAACCGCTGGAAGGTCGATTTCCAGACGGCCTATATCAAGCACTTCAGCGACAAGTGGGCGATGGATCTGGTGGGTGATGCGATCTGGTATGGGAACAACGACGACTACGGTCCCGGTTCGGATGTTCTAAAGCAGAAAACTTCCTACGCTGCGCAGCTAATGGGTCGGTACATGCCGGACCCCGCAACTTCATTGGGTGTCGGCTTCGGGCAAACGTGGGGAGGAGAAGTCGAGGTTGATGGCGATGATCTCGATGATGCCATGCGTACTACCAACTTTCGTCTCACCGCCACCCGTTTCTTCACCCCCAAGGACCAGTTGCAACTTCAGCTGGGCCGGGACCTGTCTGTTGAAAACGGCCCACGAGAAGATTTCCGGATGAATCTTCGCTATGCGCGGGTGTTTTGACCTCGCTTCAACCAACAACAAAAGCACGCCATAGACCATGCCGCGCATCGGCGGCCAATGGCAAAAAAAACTGTGAGGAACCCATGGAATCAGCAATCGACAAGCACCTGATGTGCCCTCGTACCCGCACCCGGCGCATCGACGATAGTTACACCCCTCCATTCCCGGCTTGGGTAGGACGCGCCGACGCTTCAGTCACCCAGTTTGTCATGGGTTACTTCGGTGTCCAGTCAAAGGGTGAGAACCAGTTGAGTGCAGCCTGTGCAGCACTGCGCCAGATCACATCCAGCTTTACCCTGGACGATGGTCCTCGCCACCATGATCTGTCCCACTACGTTGACGATGCCGGCTACGACAACATGGTGGCCATCGCCTACTGGGACGATCCCGCCGCATTCGCCCGCTGGGAAGCGAACAGGGAGGTTGCCAACTGGTGGAACACCGAAAGCCTTGGCAGCGATGGCTTGGGATATTTCCGGGAAATCCTGATGCCGGGCGTTGAGCGTTTCGAGACGCTCTATGCCATGCCACAAGGCATGGAAGGTGTAGGCGTTGCGATGGCGACCCGCAGCGGCGAGATTCAGGAGCATGGCTACTGGGGCGCCATGCGCGACCGGATCGCGCTTTCACAGACTGATGCCATGGCGCCGACCGGTAGCTTGGTGACCGAAGAAAAGTCTTCCCGGGTGATTGTCAGGGGCCATGAAAACCTGGTGGTCATTCGCTCGGGTCAGGACTGGACGGAAACAGTTGGCAAGGAACGGGAACTGTACCTCGGCGAGATGGAGCCTGTGCTGCGCGAAGGCATGAACTTCTTGAGAGATGACGGCCAGCCTGTCGGTTGTTACAGCAATCGTTATATGCAGCACATCGACGCCAGCGGACAACTTCAAGAGAAGAGTTTTTCGGTCAGCCACTGGCGCTCCCTGGCACACCTCGAACGCTGGTCAGAATCCCATCCCACCCATATCGAGATATTCGGGACCTTCATGCGCATGGTGCAAACGCTCCAGGCCGAGCTCAAGTGGAAGGGCTACCACGAAGTGAGCGTCATGCGCGCCGAGGACCAGCGCTACGAATACATCAACTGTCACGCCGGCACAGGGCTGATGCGCGCAGCATGAACGGCCGATGATTCGCCAAGAGGAGAACGATCATGAGTAACACCCTAAACAACACTGCGGCGCCGGCATCCGCTCGCGCACATGCGCTGAAAAATGCCCTCCAGGAACGCGAACTGCTACCCGAAGGCTACGTTGAGAAATTCACCGAGGTCATGGAAAACGATTTCGATCCGGCCAATGGCGCGCGAGTCGTGGCAAGGGCCTGGGTAGACCCCGCCTATCGTGAATTGTTGCTGCGGGACGCAACCGCCGCCTGCGACCAATTCGGCTACACCGGCGTGCAGGGTGAATACATCGTCGCCCTGGAAAACACACCGACACTACAAAACGTCATCGTCTGCACGCTCTGCTCTTGCACCGCCTGGCCAGTCCTCGGCTTGCCACCGGATTGGTACAAGAGCTTCGAGTACCGCGCGCGGGTCGTACGTGAATCGCGCACGGTCCTGCGTGAAATGGGCCTGGACCTGCCGCTCGACGTTGAGATCCAAGTCTGGGACACCACTGCCGAAACCCGCTACATGGTCCTGCCATTTCGACCGGCGGGTACGCAAGGCTGGTCGGAAGAAGCATTGGTCAAGCTCGTTACCAAGGATGTGCTGATCGGAATCGCCCGACCGGAAGTCCCGGCAAGCCTTGAACGTGGGCCGGAATAACACGGTAACGACTACTTCCATCATCGGCAGCGAGTAATGAAAAAATGGATGGCATACATGATCTTGGTGGCGTTCAGGGTTTCGGCCGGGTGCAACACACCGCCAACTCCCTGAGCTACAAGCCGGTCTTCCACGAAGACTGGGAAAACCTCGGCTATAGCCTGCTTTTCCTGGGCGCAGCTGAACTCGGCCTGTTTAACGTTGACGAACTGCGCCATGCAATAGAACGCATGGAGCCCCGCCAATACCTGACATCCAGCTACTACGACAGGATCATCGTCGGCGTGGCGTCCTTATTCGTCGAGAAGGGAGCACTCCAACATCGACGTCTCGAAGAGCTGGCCGCAGGCGCCTATCCACTGGCTCTGCCTATGGTCGCGGGGCGTGCCCCCAGACCTCCTGAGCAACCGTTCCAGGTAGGCGATCAGGTACTTGTGCGCAATGAGTTCGTTTCCGGGCATATCCGCATGCCCGGTTATGTTCGCGGAAAACGCGGAGTAGTGGTGCACCGCACATCCCAAAAATGGCCATTCCCCGATACGGTCGGCCATGGCGGTTCCAGTCCATCCGAACCCACCTACCACGTCCAGTTCACGACCCAGGAACTTTGGGGCGACGAGGCGGACGCGGGAAAAGTGGTCGTGGACCTGTTCGGCGGCTATCTGCTCCTGGCTTGACGAACGGCTTTTCGGTGCGACAAAGCAATCAACAGACGAGCAGCTTCTGCGTGTCGCGCGTCGCACCCTTTTTCAGCACGGATTCCATAAGGACACTACATGGCCATTCTCAGACCCGGCAATGAACACATCGGTGAAATCGCCGCCTCCCTCGGCATCACCTTGAGCACTTCGCAGATTGAGGACTATCAGGTCGCGCTACAGGGTAATTTCGACGCGTACGATCAACTCGATGCGCTTGCGGATTTTCTTCCAGAAGTCCGCTATCCGCGGCAAGGGATTCATGTGCCAGACGCCGAGGAGAACCGCTATGGCGCCTGGCAATGCAAATCGCAGATCCGCGGCAGGAGCGACGGCCCGTTAGCGGGCAAAAGCGTCGCGATCAAAGACAACATCGCGGTCGCCGGGCTCCCCATGCTCAATGGCTCCTTTACGCTCGATGGCTATGTGCCGGATGTCGACGCCACCGTCGTCACCCGTCTCCTGGATGCGGGTGCGACTATCGCCGGCAAGGCAGTCTGCGAAGCGCTGTGCTTCTCGGGCGGCTCCCATACCGCAGCTAGCGGCCCGGTGCACAATCCACACCGCCACGGGTACTCCGCTGGCGGATCTTCGTCGGGCTGCGCCGCACTTGTCGCGGCGGGCGAAGTTGATCTGGCCGTCGGCAGCGACCAGGGCGGTTCGGTTCGCATCCCGGCCTCTTTCTGCGGCGTATACGGAATGAAACCCACCTATGGGTTGATTCCCTATACCGGCGCCATGCCCATTGAAACGACACTCGACCACCTGGGCCCGATCACCGCCAGCGTCCGGGACAACGCGTTAATGCTTGAGGTCCTGGCGGGTGCGGACGGCCTCGACCCTCGCCAGTCGAATCCGACAAAGGTGGGCGGCTACGTCGAGGCGCTGTCACGTGGCGTCGCTGGCATGCGGATCGGCGTTCTCAAGGAAGGCTTCGGCCTGCCCAACGCGGAAGCCGTCGTGGATCAGGCGGTGCTGGAGGCCAGCGGGGTCTTCCGTGCACTCGGGGCGTCAGTAGAAGAAGTATCTCTTCCCATGCACGGAATGGGGGCGGCTATCTGGCTGGCAATTGCGGCCGAAGGCGCCACCCAGCAAATGATGAAGGGCAATAGCCACGGCTTCAATTGGCGCGGCCTCTACCTGACCGACATGATGGAACACCATGCGCGATGGCGAGAGCAGGCAGACAGCCTTCCGGACACCGTCAAGACAACAATGATCCTCGGTGAGTACCTCAGTCGCCAGTACCAAGGCCGCTATTACGGCAAAGCACAGAACCTCGCCCGTCAACTGCTCTTGGCCTACGACGGCCTGTTCGAGCATTTTGACCTGCTGCTGATGCCCACGCTGCCGATCAGGTCGACGCCACTACCAGGCGTGGGTGCCGAACTGCCGGAATTCCTGGGTCGTGCCTTCGAGATGCTCGGCAACACCTGTGGCTTCGATGTGTCGGGTCATCCAGCGATGTCGATTCCCTGTGCCATCCGCGATGGCCTGCCCATTGGCTTGCAACTGGTCGGCAAGTATTTCGGCGAAGCCGACATTTACCGGGCAGCCCATGCGTTCGAGCAGTCCGCTGACTGGCGATCGCGCTGAACCATGAGAAGCATGGGCTAAGAAAAAGCGGACAGGATTATTGATTGAATAATTCTGTCCTCCTTTCGCCATTCGCGCGGAATCAGGTTCGAGTTGATTGTGCCGACAAGCCTGAGAACGGGCGCTTTGCGCCCGTTCTCAGTCACTGCGCCGCTTGCGCCCGCAATCGTCGCCCAACCACATCCATCAAATCACAACCATCGCGCAACGGAATGGCCAGCAGTTTGGAAAAGTCCGACAACACCACCGTGTCACAACCAATCTCGGCGCGAAAGGCGATGTTCTCCAATACCTGAGTGACTGTGCGAATGCGGTAATCCGCCATGGCTTGCAGCACGTCGAGCGGGGCTTCGGTATCAATGAGCAGGGAGGGCGGAATCAGGTCAAGTCCGGTGAGGGGCATATATCTTTCCATGGTGAAACTCCGATCAAGGCAAAGGTTGACTGTCCCTCACTCGTCGCCAAACGAATGGGTGACAGCTGTACGCAGGTTGGCGAACCGGGATCGGAATCCGGCAGACCCGAAGGTCTCCCGCGCACAGCTGCCATAAAGACAGCTTTGCGGGCATGCAAAAGCGACTGCATTAAAGCACAGAGCCTTTGCATTCCGAACGATCAGGTCGCCAAACCCGAATCGCCATTTGGGGCGACGGCACCGACTATAAGCCTCACGAGATCAGCACGGTAGGTGAGGCATTCCGAACTTCATGTAGGACCAGAGTCGCCGCATTCTCGGATCTTTCACATCACTTCCCTACAAAACTAAACACGTCCCCCAAAATGTACGTTGCCCCTCGCTCATAACTCACCGAAGCTATCCTTCATCAGCCCTCACGCCGTCGAGATGGACCTCCACCCCATGCAAACTGCCACTGCCTCGCAGCACCCGCTCTGGAAAACCTACCTGCTTTTCCTCGCGCCCATGGTGCTGTCGAATTTCCTGCAATCCATGTCCGGCACCGTCAACAGCATCTACATCGGCCAGATGCTCGGCACGCAGGCGCTGGCGGCGGTGTCGGGGATGTTTCCCATCGTGTTCTTCTTTATTGCCCTGGTCATTGGTTTGGGCGCGGGTGCGGGGGTTTTGATCGGGCAGGCGTGGGGCGCGCGTGAGGTGCATCTGGTCAAGGCCATCGCCGGGGCGACGTTGATGTTGGGGGTGTTGATCGGCTTGGTGGCGGCGGTGGTGGGGAGTGTGTTTGCGCGGTCTTCGCTGGGGTTGGGGACGCCGGCGGACGTGCTGGACGATGCGGTGGCGTATGCCCATGTGATGTTGTGGTTCATGCCGACGCTGCTGGTGTTTGTGTTGTTCACGCAGTTGTTGCGCGGGGTGAGCGATACGATGTCGCCGTTGTTGGCGCTGGTGGTGTCGACCGTTATTGGCCTGGCGCTGACGCCGGCGTTGATTCGCGGCTGGCTGGGGTTGCCGCCGCTGGGGATTCAAAGTGCGGCGTTTGCCGGGTTGGCGGGCAACCTGGCGGCGATGGGGTGGCTGGCATGGCGCTTGATTCGTCGGGGGCATCCGTTGGCGCCGGACCGCGAGTTTTTTGCGTCGATGAAGCTCGATTGGGGGATTCTCGGCAAGGTGTTGCGCATCGGTTTGCCCACCGGGTTGCAGATGGTGGTGTTGTCGCTGTCGGAGCTGGTGATCCTGGCGCTGGTGAACCAGCACGGTTCCCAGGCGACGGCGGCTTATGGCGCGGTGACGCAGATCGTCAATTACGTGCAGTTCCCGGCGCTGTCGATTGCGATCACGGCGTCGATCCTTGGCGCGCAGGCGATCGGGGCAGGGCGCATCGAACGCATCGGGCCAATTCTGAAGACCGGATTGATGATCAATGTATGCCTGACGGGGGGCTTGATCGTGCTCGGGTACGTGTTGTCGAGTTGGTTGCTGGCGTCGTTCCTCACCGAAGAAACGACGCTGAATATGGCTGAACACCTGTTGCACATCATGCTCTGGAGCCTGTTGGTGTTCGGCTTCCAAGCGATCATCGGCGGCATCATGCGCGCCAGCGGCACGGTAATGGTGCCGGTGGCGATTTCGATTGTGTGCGTGGTGGGCGTGCAACTGCCGGTGGCGTATTTGCTGGACGCGCGGTTCGGCTTGCCAGGGGTTTGGATGGCGTTTCCGGTGGCGTATCTGGGGATGCTGGCGTTGCAAACGCTGTATTACAAATTGGTGTGGCAGCATCAGAAGATTGAACGGTTGGTGTAGCAGGGCGGCAGGGCTTGTGTATCGCTATGTAAGATCGGCGGTGAAAATACAGGTCATTACAAATCCGGTACGGGGTGGATACATCGAGGTGGCACTGTTTACCCAGGTCACTTTTGCACCTTGAATCGGAGTTTTCTCATGAACAAATGGTTGCCTGCCCTGGCCCTCGGTTGTGCCATGGGCCTGTCGCTTTCCAATGCCGCCCACGCTGCCGAACCGGCCAGCCCTTCGGTGGAGCATATGACGGTTGCCTACCGCAGTATCAAGGTTGATGACCTGTCGATTTTCTATCGTGAAGCCGGGCGGCCGGATGCGCCAACTTTGTTGCTGCTGCACGGCTTTCCCAGTTCTTCGCGTATGTATGACCCGCTGCTGTCACGCTTGGCGCAGCACTACCACCTGGTGGCGCCGGACTATCCTGGGTTTGGTCACAGCGATGCCCCGGATGCGAAGTTGTTTGTTTATACCTTCGATCATCTGGCCAGTGTTATGGAGCATTTCACCGAAGCACTGGGCCTGAACAAATATGCGCTGTATGTGCAGGACTACGGCGGCCCGGTTGGATTCCGAATGATGCTCGCCCATCCCGAACGCCTGCAGGCACTGATTATCCAGAATGCGGTTGCACACGAGGATGGGCTCGGGCCGCTGTGGCAGAAACGGCGTGAGTTCTGGGCCAATCGAGCCCCGAACGAGGCGGGGTTGCGAGCGAGCTTTTTCTCGTTGGCGACCACCCGGCAGCGGCACGTCGGTGCCAATCCTGCGATAGAAGTTTTCAACCCGGATTTGTGGACCGACGAATACAACTTCCTGAATCAACCAGGACAAGCGGATATCCAAAGTGATCTGTTCTATGACTACCGCAACAATGTGGCCAGCTATCCGAAGTGGCAAGCCTGGCTACGCGAGCACCAACCACCGACGCTGGTAGTGTGGGGCAAGTTTGATCCGTCTTTTGACGTTGCCGAAACCGAGGCCTATCGACGGGATCTCCCGGCCGCGGACATTCATGTGCTGGAGGCCGGTCATTTTGCACTGGATGAAAAACCCGGGGAAATTGCGCGGTTGGTCGGGGATTTTCTTGCCAGGCATGTAGGGAAATAACCCTCAAGCGTCACGGTTGACTGGGCTGGCCCCATCGTGAGGAGGCTCGCCTGCAGGGGATCGGCGGTACGCAGGGAGGTCTTGATGACGGCCACCATCGCACCGACAATCAGGGGTGGGGGAAGTCACCGGCAGGCGCGATCGCCTGGGGAGGTTTTCCAATGAGCCCCTTGTCCCATTCCATCCTGCAGGATCGAGCAGCCGCAGGGCGGCGGTTGGTGGAGCCGTTGCTGCATTACGCCCATCGGCCTGATGTCATCATTCTCGCCTTGCCCCGTGGCGGTGTGCCAGTGGCCTATGAAGTGGCCAGGGCACTGGGTGTTCGCCTCGACTTGATGCTGGTGCGCAAACTCGGCGTGCCGTCCCGTCCCGAGTACGCCATGGGCGCGATTGCCAGTGGCGGCATTCAGATTCGCAATGAAGAAGCACTGCACTTTCATCCCATCGACAGGGCTGCTTTCCAGGCCGTGGTCGACCGCGAGAGCCGCGAGCTAAGGCGTCGAGAACAGGTCTATCGGGGATCGCGTGCGCCGGTGCAACTCAAGGACCAGGTGGTGATCCTGATCGACGACGGCCTGGCGACTGGCGCTTCGATGCGGGCGGCGGTGCAGGCGGTTCGATTGCAGGCGCCGTCGCGCATTGTGGTGGCCGTTCCGGTGGCGCCGGTTGAAACGGCCGAGGCGCTGCGCAGGGAAGTGGATGAACTGGTGTGCCCATTGTTTCCGGACTGGTTCACATCGATTGGGCACTGGTACGTGGATTTTTCCCAGACGTCGGACGCGGAGGTCATCGAGTTGTTGCAACGGGCGTGGGTGCAGGAGGCCGACTCGCCTGACGCCAAAGGTTGATCACCACGTCGCTTGCTCTGGTGAAGATTTGCTGTCATCGTTCGCGCTATTGGTAATCTTTCTTATTTGAGAAATTTTTTCGTATGCGCGATTTTTCCGTGGCCGGCGACGATCTTGCGCGTCGTCAGCAGACTTTCACTGAGCTCTACAGCAATCATCATTCATGGTTGCATGGCTGGCTGCGGAAAAAACTGGGCTGCTCGCAACGGGCGGCGGACCTCGCGCACGATGCCTTCATTCGGGTGCTGACCCTTGCCGAACCGCAGTCCATCAAGGAACCCCGGGCCTTTCTGGCGACGATGGCGGGGCGCTTGCTGATCGATGGCGCGCGGCGCCGACGGATCGAGCAGGCGTACCTTGAGGCGTTGGCGTTGCAGGCACAAGACGCCGGCATGCCCGATCCGGCGGCGGTGCACGCGGCGCTTGATGCGCTGGAAAAAATTTCCGCCATGCTCGCCGGGTTGCCGACCAAGACCCGCGAAGCTTTTCTGCTTAGCCGCCTGGACGGCCTGACCTACAGCGAAATCGCCATCGAACTGAAGGTGTCGGCCAGTACCGTGAAAAATTACGTCGCGAGTGTGTTGGTGCATTGCTACAACGCCTTGTACACCGAGGATTCGCCCGCGTGACGAGCCTCGATAAACCTACCGAGAAAATGATCGCCGAGGCCGCGCACTGGCTTGCGTTGCTGCACGACGAAGCAGTCACTGATCGCGACTGCGTGGCGTTCGATGCCTGGTGCAAGGCCGACCCGCGCCACGAACTGGCGCACACACGCATGCGGGCATTGTGGTCGAGCCTGGATGAGTTGCCGGCGGCACCGGCGCGGGTTGCACTCAAGCAGGCCTTTGCGCAACCGCGTCCGAAAGCCACAACCCGTGGCGCTCAGGTGTTCGGTCTGTTGAGCATGCTGTTCTGTGGGTGGTTCAGCCTGGAGAACTGGCCCCTGTGGTTTGCCGACCAGCGCACCGACGTAGGTGAACGGCGGGAGGTGGCGTTGGCCGACGGCAGCCGGGTGCAACTCAACAGCCATTCGGCGCTGGACGTGAAATTCGACGGCCAGCAACGGGTGGTCGAGTTGCTCACCGGGGAGATGTGGGTGGAGGTGGCCAAGGACGCCAAACGGCCGTTCGTGGTGCGCACCGAACAAGGCACGGCGACCGCGCTGGGTACGCGTTACCTGGTTCGTCGCACGGACGATGGCGCCACCGTGGTCACGGTTCTGGAGTCGGTGGTCGCAGCCAAAGCCAATGGTGCCGAGGCGATCAAGGTCATGGCGGGGCAGCAGACGCGGCTCAAGGACGGGCAGGCGCAAGCACCACAAGCCATTGGCAACGCTGAGCCGGATGCCTGGACTCGCGGTTTGCTCAAGGTCGACGATCGGCCGGTGAGCGAGGTGCTTCAGGCCCTCGCCGGTTACCGTCGCGGACTGGTGCGTTTCGATACGCAAGCGTTGCAGGGCATGCGCGTTTCCGGGGTGTTCCGCCTCGACGATACCGACGCGGCACTGGCGACATTGGCGGACAACCTGCCGATCAAGGTGGAGTACTTCACGGATCTGTTAGTGGTGGTCAAGCCGCTGTAGTTCGCCAAAATCAATGCAGGAGCGAGCCTGCTCGCGATTGTGGAGTGTCAGCAATCATCCTTTTGGCTGACACGGCTCTCATCGCGAGCAGGCTCGCTCTTACATTTTTAATGCAAATCAATCGTATTCGTTGTCCGTTTTCTCGACATGGCCGTCATGGATAGTAACGCTCCCCATTTCACAGGACTTTCCATGTCACGCTTTGCTCGTCCCTTGCATCCCTTGGCGCTGTCGGTCGCGATGGCTTTTGTCGCGGTGCCCCTGCACGCCGCTGAACCAACATCGCCCGAAACCGCAACCAGCGCAGTGCGCAGTTTCGCCATCCCGGCCGGGGATTTGGGCCAGGCGCTGAACAGTTTCGCCGAGCAAGCCGACCTGACGCTGGCGTTCGACCCGGCGTTGACGCGCGGTAAAACCAGCGCTGGCCTGAGCGGTCAATTCAGTGCGCCGCAGGCGCTTAGCCGATTGCTGCAGGGCAGCGGCCTGAGCGCCATCGCGCTGTCGGCCACGCGTTATCGCATCGAGCCGACCCCCGAGCCAGTGGCCGGTACGCTGATGTTGGGCGCCACCGATATCAACGGTGCCTGGCAAAGTGAAAGCCCTACCGGCCCGGTGGCAGGCTACGTCGCAACCCGCGCGCTGTCAGGGACCAAAACCGACACGGCGTTGATCGAGACACCGCAATCGATTTCCGTGGTGACCAAGGATCAAATGCGCGCGCAAGGCGCCGAGAGCCTCAATCAGATTTTGCGCTACACCGCTGCGGTGGTGCCGGAAACCCGCGGCTCCACGGCTTCGCGTCTGGATCAGATGACCATTCGTGGCTTCTCCCCGGCCACTTATCTGGACGGCTTGCGCATGCCCGGTAGCCGGGATGCTTCACCGCAAAAGGATGCCTTCGATCTGGAGCGGGTAGAGGTGCTGCGCGGTCCTTCTTCGGTGCTCTATGGGCAGGCCAGCCCCAGCGGCGTGCTCAACATGGTGAGCAAGCGTCCGCTGGATACGCCGTTCCACGAGATCGGCATCGAGTACGGCACCTTCAACAAAAAACGTACGACCTTCGACACCACCGGCCCGCTGGATGATCAGGGCGTTTACTCCTATCGCGTTGCCGGCCTGTACGACGAGGCCGACGGCCAGCTCGAACACACTGAGACCCAGCGTCAGGCGCTGTCGTCGGCTTTCACCTGGCGTCCAAGCGATGACACTTCGCTGACGTTGCTCGGGCACTTCCAGAAAGATCCGAAAGCCGCCTCGTACGGCTCGGTGCCGGCCTGGGGCTCGGTGTTGCACAGCCCGTTGGGGCGCAGCATCGACGTCGATTTCTACGACGGTGAAGAGGATTTCGAGAAGAGTGACCGGGAGTATTTCTCTCTTGGCTACCTGTTCGAACACCACATCAACGACGTGTGGACCGTGCGCCAGAATCTGCGTTACCTGCAAAGCGAAGGCGATTACCGCAGCATCTACAACAGCAATCTGCGGGCCGATTACCGCACGTCCAATCGCTCGACCATTGCCACAGATGTGAACCTCGATTCCTGGACCGTGGACAACCAGTTGCAGGCCAGATTCGACACCGGCGCGGTGCAGCACACGGTGCTGTTCGGCGCCGATTACCAGAACACCAGCACCCACACCAAGTCCGGTTTCGGCACCGGGCCGACCCTGGATATTTTTGACCCGGTGTACGGTGCGCCAGTCACCACACCGGCGTTCACCTCTGACGCCACGCAACGCAACGAGCAAAAAGGCCTGTACCTGCAAGAGCAGTTGAAGTGGGACAAATGGGTGTTGCTGTTGGGCGGTCGCTACGACTGGGCCGACAATAACAACAGCACCACCAACCTGCGTACCAACGGCAAGACCAAGACCTCGCTGCAAAGCGAAGCCTTCACCGGTCGCCTGGGCGTGGTGTACCTGTTCGACAATGGCATCTCGCCATATGCCAGCTACTCGGAATCGTTCGAGCCGCAATCAGGCACCGGCTACGGCGGTTCGGTGTTCGAACCCACCGAAGGCAAGCAGTACGAAGTGGGCATCAAGTACCAGCCGCCGGGCAGCAACAGTTTCATCACCGCTTCGGTCTTCGACCTGCGCCAGAGCAACGTGCCGACACTTGACCCGGACCCGACCCACATCTGCGGAACCGGTCGCTGTCAGGAACAGACCGGTGAAGTGCGCTCCCGTGGTTTCGAACTCGAAGGCAAGGCCAGCCTCAACGACAACCTGGACATCACGGCCGCCTACGCCTATCTGGATAACCGGATTACCCAGTCCAACAGTACCGTCAGCTACGCACCGTTGACCGACATCGCCGTCGGCCCGGCCGTGCCCGCCAAAGGCACCACGACCTATGGCGTACCGCGTCACACGGCTTCGGCCTGGGCTGATTACACCTTCCACGATGGCGTCGCCAAAGGTTTCGGCGTCGGCGCCGGTGCCCGTTACGTCGGTTCATCCTGGGGTGACACGGCCAACACCTTGAAGGTGCCGGGCTACACGCTGTTCGATGCTTCGTTGCACTACGACATCCCGCACCTCAACAGCCTCAAGGACAATCTGCGCCTGGCCTTGAACGCCAGCAACCTTGCCAACAAAGAGTATGTGGCGTCCTGCTATTCCTACTCCTGGTGCTGGTATGGGGCACAACGCACAGTGCAGGCGAGCGCGACTTATCAGTGGTAAACGTTTGACTGGCACACTGAAACGGGCTGCCCATGAGGTAGCCCGTTTTTTGCGGTGGCATAAACGGTGGTTCTTTGCTTTAGTCCACCTACTGTCAGCTTACCCGCACACCGGAGAGTCCCATGAGCTCTCGAGCATCACGTTTTATTGCATTGGCCTCCGTGCTTTTGTTCGGTGCGTTTCCTTGCGCCTATGCAGTCGAATACACCGACGTGAATCCCACGGCCAGTACCCTCAGTTTCACTTACAACCAAATGGGGTCACGGGTGTATGGCACCTTCAGCAAGTTCGTCGGGGTCCTCGATTTCGATACAACTCATCCCCAGGATGCACATGCGAAGTTGACCATTGACCTCGACAGTATTGAAGTGGATGACAGTGATGCCAGGACTGAACTTCCAAAGCCTGCCTGGTTCGACACGGCGACTTATCCGAAGGCAATCTTTGAGTCGACTCGGGTCAAAGACCTTGGCAGCAACCGTTATTTGATCACCGGCAGACTTACTCTACGGGGGCTCACTCGGGAGGTGGAAGTGCCGGTGCTGCTGAAAGCGGGAAGTGCCGTTGGCATTTTTGATGGCGAGTTAACGCTCAAACGCAGTGACTTCAAGATCGGTGCGGGTGAATGGGCAGACAGCGTTGTTTCCAATGACATTTACATTCGTTTCCGGATAGTTGCCCCCGAGCGCTGAAGTGGGGTGAGTTTCACCAAACGTGGGAGGTCTTGCCAAAGCGTGTCGGCCTGGAAGAAAATGAGAGTCATTATCAAATAAATCTGTATCGGGCCTTTTTCATGTCCTCCGCCGACCACTCGCTGCAACACGCCGTGCATACGCTTTATGAGGATCACCACAGTTGGTTGTGTGGCTGGTTGCGCAAGCGGCTCGGCTGCAACCACAGCGCGGCAGATCTGGCCCAGGACACCTTCATTCGTGTGCTCACCCAACGCAAGACCCAGGAGCTACGCGAGCCGCGCGCCTACCTGAGCACCATCGCCCGTAGCCTGATGATCGACATGTTCCGTCGCCGGGCGCTGGAGCAGGCATATCTTGAAACCCTGGCCAACATCCCGGAGCCGGTGGCGGTTTCCCCGGAAACCCGTTCGCTGATCATCGAAACCCTGATGGAAATCGACCGTTTGCTCGACGGTCTGGGTGAGCGCACTCGAGAGATTTTCCTGCTGGCCCAGCTCGATGGCCTGAGCTATGTCGAGATCGGTCGACGTCTTAATGTCTCGGTGACCACGGTGAAGAAACACGCAGTCCGCGCCCTGACGCATTGCCTGTTGCTGATCGAGGACTGAACCGTGGCCCGTGCACAACCGCTGGATTTCGCCACCCTCGAAGCCGCTGCGCGCTGGTATGTCGACTTACGCGGCGAGGGGCCGGACGATGGCTTGCGCGAAGCGCATCGGCGCTGGCTCGAGCGTGATCCTCGTCATGTGCAGGCGTGGGAGCGCCTCGCACGATTGCAGGACAAGCTCGGGCAGCTATCTCCCGCCGTCGCTCGCCCGACCCTGGCCAGCGCCCGGGCCAAACGCCGGGACGTGCTCAAGGTGTTGTCGATTCTGTTGATGGCGGGCGCCGCCGGGACACTGGCCTGGAATACCACGCCGCTGCCAACCTTGATGGCCGACCAGCGCACCGGTACCGGTGAACGTCGTCGGGTGCGACTGGACGATGGCAGCCAGCTGCAACTCAACACGGCGACGGCCGTGGACATCCGCTACAGCGCCCACTTGCGTGAAGTCCGTTTGCTGCAAGGCGAAATCCAGATCGAGACAGCGCGTGACGCATCGGCGCGGCCTTTTGTGGTTCATACCGCCGAAGGCAGCATCCGCGCACTGGGCACCCGTTTTGTCGTGCGGCATGACACAGAGCAAACACTGGTCAGTGTGCAGGAACATGCGGTCGAAGTGCGCAGCGCGGTTTTGTCCGGCCCGGCGGTACGCGTCGACGCCGGTCAGCAGGTGAGCTTTCGCCGCGATGCCGTCGACGCCGTGCAGCGAGCTAGCGCGCAATCCGATGCCTGGACCCGCGACATGCTAGTCGTCAATGACTGGCGCCTGGAAGACTTCGTCCGCGAACTGCAGCGCTATCGTCCGGGCCACTTGGGATGTGATCCGGCGGTGGCGGCACTGCGTATCTCTGGCGCTTTTCATCTGACCAGTACCGATACCATTCTGGACAACCTGACGTCGACCTTGCCCGTGCGCATTCGCCGGTTCAGCCGTTACTGGGCCAGTGTGGAGCCGGTCTGAGTGATTAACCGAAAAAACTTGCCGGAGGGGTTATTGATTTTGATTCTCGTTCGACTTGGTAGTTAGAGGCGCATTTAGACGCTGCCATTGACTGCCACACGGGCGAAAGGAAACTGCATGACCCCTCGCAATTCCCCATTGAGCATTTCTGCAATTGAGCCAACTGTCAGACCCTTGAGTCGCGCCGTGCATGTCGCATTGCTCGGTATGGCGCTGGTCGTCCCGTTGGGCATGACGGTGGTGACTCAACCGGCGTGGGCGCAAACCAGCACTGAAGCCGAATTCGATATCCCGCCAGGTCCGCTGGGCGCGGCATTGACCCAGTTTGCCGGCACCGCCGGGGTGACCGTGTCGTTCGAGCCGGCCTCTGCCAATGGTCAGAGCACCGCGGGGCTGCAAGGGCGTTATTCGGTGGAGGCGGGGCTGCGTCAGTTGCTCGCCGGGAGCAAATTGCAGGCTGTGCGTCACGACAACGGCAGCTATTCGCTATTGCCGTTGGTGGGTGATGGCGCAGCGCTGCAACTGGGGGCCACCAGCATTTCCGGCGCTGTGGTGGAGTCCGCTTACGGCCCGGTGGACGGCTTCGTCGCGACCCGCAGTGCCACGGGCACCAAGACGGACACGCCGATTCTGGAAATCCCGCAGACCATCAACGTGGTCACCGCCGACCAGGTCGAAGCCCAGGGCGCCCGCAACTTGACCCAGGCATTGCGCTACACGCCGGGGGTGAACACGGGCGGTTACACCGACCGCAACTCGATTGCCGATGAAATCACCAGCCGGGGTTTCGCACCGACGCCGCTGTACTTCGATGGCGCATACATCCCTTACGCCGGCAGCCTCGGCGGCGCGCCGCAGATCGATCCTTATACCCTGGAGCGCATCGAAGTGCTCAAGGGGCCGTCGTCGGTACTCTATGGGCAGAACCAGCCCGGCGGGCTGATCAACATGGTCTCCAAGCGTCCGACCACCGAGCAACGCAGCCAGATCAAACTGGGCGCAGGCAGCTACGACCGGGTCAACGGTGCCTTCGACACCAGCGGACCGATCGACGAACAGAAGCAGTTCACTTATCGCCTGATCGGTGTCGCTAACAAGGGTGGCGAACAAGTCGAGCACAACAGCAGTGAACGCATGCTGCTGGCGCCGAGCCTGACCTGGGCGCCAACCGAGGACACCTTCCTGACGGTGCTGGCGCAGGTCCAGCGCGATGACGGCGTGCCCGATTATCAGTCGCTGCCACGGATCGGTTCGCTCAACCGCGGCCCTGACGGCGAGAAAATCAATCGCGACTTTTTCTCCGGTGACACTGACTTCAACGATTACAAACGTGACCAGTACATCTTCGGATATGACTTCAGCCACAACTTCAGCGAAGACCTGAAATACCGCTCCACGGCGCGTTACACCGACGTGCGCGACCGCTACAAGGGCTTTTACCTGCGCAGTTTCGTCACTGATGCCGGCGTGACCGATTACACCCGGGCCAACCGCGCCAAGGTCGACTGGCACCAGCACAACATCGCCTGGACCGTCGATAACAACCTCGAATACACATTCAACACCGGTGCCTTGGAGCACACTACGCTGGCGGGGGTGGACTATCGGCATTTCACCCGCAAGTACGACGGCTACAACGCCAACAACGTGTTGCCGGTCAACCTGTATGGCAAGAACAACTACGACACCAGCAGCGTGACGCCAACGCTCACCACCCAATGGGACAACACCTTGCGCCAGACGGGTGTGTATCTGCAGGACCAGATCAAACTGGACCAGTGGATCCTGACCATCGGTGGCCGCCAGGACTGGGCGGAAATCGACAACAAGGATTTGCTGGCGTCGACCCGTGAATCCAAGCGCGACAACAAGTTCACCGGGCGTGTCGGCCTGACCTATGTCACTGATTTCGGCCTGGCGCCCTATGTCAGCTATTCCGAGTCGTTCCTGCCGACAATAGGCACCGGGGCGCCTGAGCGTGGCGGCAAGGCCTTCGAGCCGACCGAGGGTCAGCAATACGAAGTGGGTGTGAAGTACCAGCCGTTCGAGAAGACCCTGATCACCGCTTCGGTGTATGAGATCAAACAGAAGAACGTGCTGACCGGCGATGATGACTATCCGGAGTACATGTCCCAGGGCGGAGAGATGCGTTCGCGCGGTGTCGAGCTGGAAGTCAAATCCAGCATCGACAACGTCGATATCCTGGCCGCCGTCAGCTACATGGACTCGTTCTACACCAAGGACACCTGGGGCAACGAAGGCCACCGCAACGAAGCCCAATCGCCGGTTTCAGCGTCGATGTGGATCGACTATCACTTCACCCAGGCCACCCTCAATGGCCTGACCTTTGGCGCCGGCGCGCGCTACACCGGACGCAAGCCGGGGGATGCGGCCAACTCGTTCGACGTACCGTCCTGGGTCGTCTATGACGCTACCGTCAGCTATGACATGGGCAAACTCGACCCAAGCCTGCGTGGTTTGCAAACTCGCCTGAACGTGCAGAACATCTTCGACCGCGAGTACGTGTCGGACTGCAACTACTCGTTCGGTTGCTATTACGGGCAGGAGCGGGTGGCGTCGGTGGAGATGACTTACGACTTCTGATGTTCTTCGCTGCAACTGACTGTGGGAGTGTAGGAGCCGGCTTGCTGGCGATGGCGGTGTATCAGTCAACACAGATGTTGAATGTCAAGCCGCTATCGCCAGCAAGCCGGCTCCTACAGGAAAGGTGACCGCTGCGTTATTGTAAAAATGCAGCGCTCATATCATCGGCGGCAGTTTGTCGAGCATCTTGTCGAGGGTGATCGGGTAGTCCCGGACGCGAATCCCCGTCGCGTTGTACACCGCATTGGCGATGGCTGCGCTGACTCCGCAGATGCCCAGTTCACCCACGCCCTTGGCTTTCATCGGCGATGAAACCGGATCGTCCTCCTCGAGGAAAATCACTTCCTGATGCGGGATGTCGGCGTGCACCGGCACTTCGTATCCGGCCAGGTCATGGTTGACGAAAAAGCCCAGGCGCTTGTCGACCGCCAGTTCTTCCATCAATGCCGCACCGACGCCCATGGTCATCGCACCGATCACCTGGCTGCGTGCCGAGGTCGGATTGAGGATGCGCCCGGCGGCACAGACCGCGAGCATTCGCCGCACGCGGGTTTCCCCGGTAGCACTGTCGACGGCGACTTCAACGAAGTGCGCGCCGAACGTCGACTGCTGGAATATTTTACTCAGCTCGGCAAATTCGATCGAATCCTCGGCCACCAGTTCTCCGCCTCGCGCGGCCTCTTGAAGCGGCACACGTCTATCGCCGGTACTGACTTCGCCATCGGCGAATGTCGCCTCGTCCTGTTTCATGCCCAGGCGTTGCGCAACGGCTGCGCGAAGTTTTACGCACGCCGCATAGACCCCTGACGTCGAACAGTTGCCACCGAACTGGCCACCGGACCCGGCCGACACCGGAAAGCTCGAATCGCCGAGGCGCACCAGCACTTTGTCGAGGGTGACACCCATCATTTCTGCCGCGGTCTGGGCAATGATCGTGTAGCTGCCGGTGCCGATATCGGTCATGTCGGTTTCGACGGTGACGATGCCTTGATCATTCAGGCGAACCCGGGCTCCGGACTTCACCAGCAGGTTGTTGCGAAAGGCGACGGCCATGCCCTGGCCGATCAACCAACGGCCCTCGCGTTGCGCGCCCGGCTGCGCCTGACGACTGCTCCAGCCGAAACGCTCGGTCCCCGTACGCAGGCATTCGATCAAGCGGCGCTGCGAGAAGGACCGTTGCGTGTTCACCGGGTCGACCTGGGTATCATTGAATATGCGAAATTCGACCGGGTCGATCTTGAGCTTTTCCGCCATTTCGTCCATGGCGATTTCCAGCGCCATCATTCCCGGCGCTTCGCCGGGTGCGCGCATGGCGTTGCCCTCCGGCAGGTTGAGGGTCGACAAACGCATGGACACCCGGCGGTTTTCCCCGGCATACAGCAATTGACTCGGCTGCGAAGCGCGCTCGACCTTGCCACCCGGCAGGTCACCGGACCAGCCTTCGTGGGCTATGGCCGTGATCTTGCCGTCAGCCGTGGCGCCAATGCGGATGCGCTGAATGGTGGCGGGGCGGTGCGTGGAATTGTTGAACATCAGTGGCCGCGCGAGCGCGACTTTCACCGGCCGGCCGGCCAGTCGCGCACCGAGCGCCGCCAACACCGCGTCGCAGCGGATAAACAGCTTGCCGCCGAAACCGCCGCCGATGTACGGCGAGATCAACCGTACATTTTTTTTCGGTATGCCGAGGGTGGTGGCCAGATCGGTCACGGACCAGTCAATCATCTGATTGGAGGTCCAAACGGTCAGTTTGTCGCCGTCCCACGCAGCCATCGAGGCGAACGGTTCCATCATGGCGTGGGCCTGATCGGGGGTGGTGTAAGTGGCGTCCAGTTGCACCGGCGCGGCGGCGAAAGCCCCCTCGAAATCGCCATGCACGGTATCGGGCATTTCCTTGGTCTGTTTGGCCGAATCGCGGGTTGCCGCAAGATCGAACACGCCCTTGGCTCGCACATAGTCGACCTTGACCAATTCGGCGGCAGCCCGGGCCTGTTCAAAGGTCTGCGCTACGACCAACGCGACGGCCTGGTGGTAGTGCTCGATTTCAGGCCCACCGAGTAATTTGGCAGTGTTGTATTTGCCTTTGCCGAGCTTGCCGGCGTTGGCCGCCGTGACAATGGCCAACACTCCCGGCGCCGCTTGGGCAACCTCGAGGTCCATCGAGGCGATACGGCCCTTGGCGATGGCCGAACCGACCACCACGCCATACGCCTGATTCGGCACGGCGGTGTGATGCTCGTAGGCGTAGGGTGCCTGGCCAGTGGTTTTCAGTGGGCCTTCGATGCGCGTAGTGGCTTTGCCGATGACCTTCATCTGGTCGATCGGGTTGCTGGTGGCGGGCGTGTCGAATTTCATGCGTGCTCCTTCGCTTGGGCCATCACCGCAGCGAGCGTGCGCTCGACCAGGGTCAGCTTGAAGGCGTTTTCGTGGGTGGGTGTGGCGCCGGCGAGCAGCTTTTCGGTGAATGCTTTCGCGCCTTGGGGCATGACCGACTCCGCGCTCTCGACACGCCACGGCTTGTGCGCCACGCCACCCAGGGCGACGCGTCCGCTGCCGTTGCTCTGGATGATCGCGCCGACAGAAACGAGCGCAAACGCGTAGGACGACCGGTCCCTAACCTTGTGATAAATGTGGGTACCGCCGATCGGCGCTGGCAGGGTGACAGCGGTGATCAATTCATTGGCCATCAGCGTGGTTTCGATGTTCGGTGTGGTGCCGGGCAATCGATGCAAATCGGCCAGGGGAATGACGCGGATAGTGCCGTCGGGTCTCACCGTCTCGACCTCGGCATCGAGCGCGCGCATGGCCACGGCCATGTCGCTGGGATGGGTGGCGATGCAGGCCTTGCTGACTCCAATGATGCCCAGTTGCCGGCTGAAGCCGTCGATGGCCGAGCAGCCGCTGCCGGGCTGGCGCTTGTTGCAGGCCTGATGCGTGTCGTAGAAGTACGGACAGCGTGTGCGTTGCAACAGGTTGCCGCCAGTGGTGGCGACATTGCGCAGTTGCCCCGAGGCGCCGGCGAGCAGGGCGCGGGCAAGCAAGCCGTAATCTTCGCGCACCCGCGGATGGGCGGCGAGATCGGTGTTCCTCACCAGTGCTCCGATGCGCAAGCCACCCTCTGCCGTGACTTCGATGCGGTCGAGGCCGACATCGTTGACGTCGATCAGATGCGCGGGGGTTTCGATGTCCAGTTTCATCAGATCCAGCAGATTGGTGCCACCGGCGATGAACCGCGCGTTGCTGACCTGGGCTGCCAGCAACGCCGCTTGAGCCGGGGATTTGGCGCGCAAGTAGGTAAAGGGTCTCATGCGCTGGCCTCCGCGACTTCCGTGATCGCCTCGATGATGTTGGAGTACGCCCCGCAGCGACAGATGTTGCCGCTCATGCGTTCCTGAATTTCACTGGCGATCAGTTGGGGTGGTTTGGTGAGGCTGGGGCTGGCGTGACTGGGAATGCCATCACGAATTTCTCCCAGCACCGCGACGGCGGAACAGATCTGCCCCGGCGTGCAGTATCCGCATTGGTAGCCGTCGTGCTTGATGAACGCGGCTTGCATGGGGTGCAGCTTTTGCGGCGTGCCGAGGCCTTCGATGGTGGTGATCTTCGAGCCTTCGTGCATGACCGCCAATGTCAGGCACGAATTGATCCGCCGGCCATCGGCGATCACCGTGCAGGCGCCACATTGGCCGTGGTCGCAGCCTTTTTTGCTGCCGGTCAGTTGCAGGTTTTCCCGCAGGGCATCGAGCAGGGTCGTACGGGTGTCCAGGTCGAGGTTGCGTTGTTGGTCATTGACCCAGAACTTCACGGAGGCTTTGACCGGCCGCGCGGCATTGGCGGCGGATGCCTGCGCAGAAATGAACGGCGGCAGTGCCACGCTCGCCGCCGTCACTGCACCCACAATCAGAAATGTACGTCGGGAAATCGTCATCAGGTCTATTCCTTTGCGTAATTTGCGAGTGCAGTGCACTGCGGTACTTTTGCAGTTCACATCAACAAGAGTGACCATCGGATCGAGAAAAAGGTTTATGCGGTTTTCGGCTATAGACTCATGCGCTTAGTTCATGAATCCAGAAATGGCGCGGAACGGGTTAAGATGTCCGCCCGCATCGAACGCTGCACACCGCCCCGGAGCCACCCCCCGCAATGCCCCAGATCACGCACTTCAAAACGTCGTGCCCCGAGCACATCAACAGCCAGATCCTGCAGATGGTGGTCGACAACCTGACCGACATCAGCATGGTCGCGATACCGCCGAGCAACCTGCTGTACAACGTCTATCAGTACGCGATTGGCTACGAGGTGCACCTTTATCTGGAAGCGTTGAACGGCGCGAAGGGCATTGATGTGGAGTTGATCGTCGCCACCGATCCTGACGATCCGGACCAGATCATCGGCTTCTTGCTGTACTTGCCGGTCAAGGATGATCCCGACGCCTGCGGCGTGGCGTACATGGCGGTCCAGGCCGAACATCGGCGCCAGGGCATTGCGCGCCGGATGCTGCGGGAAATGGTCGGCCGTTATCCGCACGCCGAACTGACCTGCGCGGTGGCCAAGGTGCCGTACTTCGAAGCGATGGGTTTTCAGGTGATAGGCGTGCGCGCGACCCAGGTACTGATGAACACCCGTGACCATGGCAGCGACGGCTTGATGGCGCTGCTGGATGTGGCACCGATCTACAGCTCGCTGGAGGTGCGGCAGATTCATACGTATTTGCTGCAAAAACACGGCAAGCGGGCGATGGTCGATGCGGAAAAACAGCGCGACCGGCACCTCGATCAGTTGACGTTCAAGGCCCATGCGTTCGTGCGTGAGCGGTTGGGCGACGACGCAGTGCCGACCAGCGGTCCACGGCTGCGCCTGGTCTGATCGAGCTCTCCAGGCATGACATAGCACTCTGTGGGAGCTGGCTTGCCAGCGATGGCGTCCTTGAGATCGCCATCGCGAGCAAGCTTTGCTCTACAGGGGATCTTTATTGGTCAAAAATCCCGATCACACCGGGATCCACAGTGGGAGCTGGCTTGCCAGCGATGACTGAGTATCGGCCGACACATTCATTGACTGACTCACCGCCATCGCTGGCAAGCCAGCTCCCACAGGGTAAAGTGGTGATTCTGGAGGTAAAAAAAGAGCCTCAAAGCTCTTTGATGGGGAGGAAGTAGAGCCATTGAGGCTCAAGATGCGCATGAAGCAAGCGGTGAGCTTGTAGGGGTTCAGTGCACTCACCGCTTACGCAACGGCTTGTTGAGCAAACAAGCGGCTGCGTAAGTTCATCCTAGAAAGACCAAGTGTTTCACTCAAGTACCACTAGTCGCGTCCCCCGGCCACCCGGCCCGACGCAGTGCTTGCAGCAACGTTTCGGCATCCAGCCCCGGCACCGCGTGACCATTGCCTTCGGCGGTTTCAGCGGCCAGTACGGCATTGATGATGGCCTCTTCCACGGCTTCGGTTGCGGCCAGGAACAGCTCGCTGATGTGGTCATTGTTGACCATGCACAGACCATCAGTGGTGGCGGCTTTTTTACGCTCGTACGCCGCCGGGGGAACGTGCAGGTTGCCGGTGGCGAAGGCGATGAAGATGTCGCCACTGTGGTCTTCATTGCCGCCGCCGGTGCGGGCAAGGCCGAGGCTGGCACGCTGCGCCAGCCGAGTGCACTGGTGCGGCAGCAACGGCGCATCGGTGGCCAGGCAGACGACGATGGAACCCATGCCCGGATGCGGCAACGCGGCCTTGAGAAACGGCGAGTCGACCTGATCCATGTAGCGCCCGACCGGGTAGCCATCGACGCGCAATTCCTGCCGGATGCCGTGGTTGGCCTGCACGATGGCACCCACCGTCCAGCCACCCTGGGCATCGCTCAAGCGCCGCGAGGCGGTGCCGATGCCCCCCTTGAATTCGTGGCAGATCATGCCGCTGCCACCGCCGACATTGCCTTCTGTCACAGGGCCGCTCTTGGCACTGCGCACGGCTTCGGCGACGTGCTCGGGTTTCACGTGAAAGCCGTTGATGTCGTTGAGCAAACCGTCATAGGTTTCCAGCACCACCGGCATGTTCCAGTAGAGCCTGCCGTCGTCCGGTTGCTGCTCACGGTCCACGGCGATCAGCGCATCGCGCACCACGCCCAGGCTATGGGTGTTGGTGAAGGCGATCGGGCTGGTCAGCAAACCGGCCTCGCGGATCCATTCAAGCCCCGTGGCGTCGCCATTGCCATTGAGCACATGGACCCCGGCGAAACACGGTTGCTGGCTGGTGGAACCGGCACGCGGTTCAATCACGGTTACCCCGGTGAGGATGTCGCGACCCTTGGCGGTGCGTCCTCGCACATTGCTGTGGCCGACCCGTACACCGGGCACGTCGGTAATGGCGTTGAGCGGGCCGGGTTGCAGTTGGCCGAATCGAATGTTCAGGTCGCGGGCACGTGGTTTCATCGGTTTTCTCATCTTCAGAAGTCGCGGGTGGAAAGGTGGGGCGTGGGTTATTGACCGTTCTTGACCTTGCTCCAGATCCGCGTCCGTACCCGTTCGGTAGCCGGCGGCAAAGGTTGCAGAGTGAACAAAGTGGCCAGGGCTGCGGCTGACGGGTAGACCGCAGGGTTGTTGCGGGTCGCCTCAGCCACCAGCGCCGTGGCATTGCGGTTGCCATTGGGGTAGTTGAGGTGATTGCTGACCGGGGCGATGACCTCGGCGCGCATCAGGTAATCGATGAAAGCCAACCCTTGTTGGGGATGCGGCGCGTCCTTGAGCAACACCAGCGTGTCGAACCACACCGGCGCGCCTTCCTTGGGCAAGCTGTAGGCGATCTTCACGCCGTTGCCGGCTTGCTCGGCGGTCGCCTTGGCTTCCAGCATCGCGCCGGACCAACCGACCGCCACACAGATGTTGCCGTTGGACAGATCACTGATGAATTTCGACGAGTTGAAATAGGCGATATGCGGGCGCAGCTTAAGCAGCAGCGCTTCGGCCTTCTTGTAATCCTCGGGGTTGGTGCTGTTGGGCGGCAGGCCAAGGTAGTGCAGGGCGACCGGGAGCATTTCCGACGGCGAGTCGAGCATCGCCACGCCGCATTCGCCGAGTTTGGCCAGGTTTTCTTCCTTGAACACCAGGTCCCAGGAATCCACCGGCGCTTTGTCGCCAAGTACCGCCCGCACTTTGTCGATGTTGTAGCCGATGCCGTTGGTGCCCCACAGATACGGCACGGCGTACTGGTTACCCGGATCGTTGTGGGCCAGTTTCGCCAGCAGGTCGCTGTCCATGTTCTTGAAATCAGGCATATCAGCGCGGGGCAGCGGCGCCAGGGCACCGGCCTTGATCAGCGTTGGCAGGCTGAAGTTGCTGGCCACCACCACGTCGTAGCCACTGCGGCTGGTCAACAGTTTGCCTTCGAGCACTTCGGCGCTGTCGAAGGTGTCGTAGACGGGCTGGATACCGGTGTCACGCTTGAAGTCATGCAGGGTGTTCGGGCCGATGTAGTCATACCAGTTGTAGACGTGAACGGTTGGGGCCTCGGCCGCCACCGCCGACAGCGAAACCGCCAGACAGGCGCCAAACCCCAGATTGAAATACGAGCGATGACCACTCATGATGCGGCACTCCTGGCCTGCTGCGGCCGGTGATGTTCAGGAGCTTGCAGGGTATCGACGGGGCTGGCCGTTACCCATTCCCATCATGGGTTACTCGAAAGGGGTAGGGCGTGGACGCGTTGTTGAAAGAGTTGCCGCTGCACCAAGGGCTGGCGCGCGTGTTTGCCACGTTGGGCGAGGAAGGGTTCTGGCGTGCGCTGGTCGACACCCTGCGCCTGCTGGTGCCGCTGGACAACGCCCTGGTCGCGGTGATGAGGCCGGGTCGGGTACCGCGCCTGCTCATTGATTTCGACGCCAAAGGCAGCGGCGAGGAGCACGAAGACCTGGCAGATTACAGCGCCGGCATGTACTTGCTCGACCCGTTCTATCAAGCGGCCTGTGCCGGCATTGCCGACGGCTTGCACAGCCTCGAATCGGTGGCCCCGGACCAGTTCCAACACAGCGAGTATTACTTGAGCTACTTCCGCTCGGTGGTCGGCGGCGACGAGTTGCAGTTCATGGTCAACGTCGATGGCGCGGTGCTGGGCCTTTCTCTCGGGCGCTCGACACGCTTCAGCCTCGAAGAGCAGGGCCGTCTGTTGTGCGTGCGCGACTGGGTGCTGGCCGCCATGCGCCGACACCTGCGATTGCTGCCGCCGGAAGGGCCAGTCGCCGAGGCCGTGGCCGGAGATCTGGCAACGCTGCTCGATCGCTTCGATGCGCGCCTGTCAGTGCGCGAGATCGAAACCGCGCGGCTGATCCTCCAGGGCTTCTCCAGCAAGGCCATCGCCCAGCAGATGGGCATTTCACCCGAGACAGTGAAGGTGCATCGGCGCAACCTTTATCACAAGCTCAATGTGAACGGGCATGGGGAGTTGTTTGCGTTGGTGCTGCAACCACAAACAGGGCCAACCCGGTCTTAAACTCGGAATACCAACGCCTTCAAACCTGCCTCAACATCCGCATCGGGAAACTCCGGAGGGTTCTCCAGGCGTTGTTCAAAGCGCAGGCTCGGCGCCTCGCGCGTCACGCCGTCGATGAGGAAATCGGCACCGAATGCCGGGTCGTTCATGCAGGCCAGCACCGTGCCGTTTTCAGTCAGCAGTTCCGGCAATCGGCGCAGCACCCGCTGATAATCCTTGGTCAGCAGGAAACTGCCTTTCTGGAACGACGGCGGGTCGATGATCACCAGGTCGTACGGGCCTTTGCCGATCACCTTGCCCCAGGACTTGAACAGGTCGTGGCCGAGGAACGTCACCTGGCTCAGGTCATGGCCATTGAGCCGGTGATTGTCGCGGCCACGGCTCAGCGCCGGGCTGGACATGTCGAGGTTGACCACGTGCGTCGCACCGCCTTCGATGGCCGCCACCGAGAAGCCGCAGGTGTAGGCGAACAGGTTCAGTATGCGTTTGCCGGCGGCGTTGGCCCGGACCCAGTCACGGCCATAGCGCATGTCGAGGAACAGCCCGGTGTTCTGCTTGCGGCCCAGGTCCACCCGGTACTTCAAGCCACCTTCGGTGATGGTCATTTCTTCGATGACATCGCCCAGTAGCCATTCGGTGGTGCTTTGCAGCAGGTAGCGGTGCTGCAGCAACAATGTGTGCGCCCCGGATTGTGTCCACTGCGGTGATTGGGTGATTGCCATCAGCCGTTGCTTCAAGTCCTCCAGTTGCGCCGCTTCCGGCTCCTTGAACAGTGCCACCAGCACCACGCCTTGCAGCCAGTCCACGGTCACCTGCTCCAGCCCCGGCCAGCAGCGGCCACGGCCGTGGAACAGCCGGCGGGTTTCGTCGGGAGGCGTGGCCAGTGCCGTCAGCAAGTGGTCGTGGAGGATGGAGAGGGCGTCTGCGTTCATGGGTCTGGGTCGGCAAGTTGCGGGGGGCGGCATTTAACCATAGTTGCGCGTTCGGCGGGCTACCACCGCCCCCTGTAGGAGCGAGCCTGCTCGCGATAACGGTTTCAGATTCAACATCAATGTCGGCTGACTTGATGCCATCGCGAGCAGGCTCGCTCCTACAGGGTTTTGGGTGGCTGTGAGTGAGCAGTTATCACATTAAATTTAACTTTGCGTGAGGATTTGGCGATCTTCCGGCTCCCATACTCGGCTCCAACGAACAACCACATCGGGAGCCGGACATGTCGCAGTCATCTGCCTCACCCAAGGCCAGTCATCCACGCTGGCTGCGCCTGACCCATTGGCTCAACGCCCTGGCGGTGTTGGTGATGGTCACCAGTGGTTGGCGCATCTACAACGCCTCGCCACTCTACGATTTCAGTTTTCCCACGTCGATCACCCTCGGCGGCTGGCTCGGTGGGGCGCTTCAGTGGCACTTCGCGGCGATGTGGTTCCTGGCGATCAACGGCCTCGTCTACCTGCTCATCAATGTCTTCAGTGGTCGCTTGAAACGGCGCTTTTTCCCGGTTTCGCCCAATGGTGTGCTGCGCGACTTGTCGGCGGCACTGCGCGGAAAACTCGGGCATGCCGACCTCAGTCATTACAACCAGGTGCAACGGTTTGCGTATTTGTTCGTGATTATCGACATCACCCTGCTGGTGCTCTCCGGGCTGGTGTTGTGGAAGTCGGTGCAGTTCCCGCTGCTGCGTGAATTGCTGTGGGGTTACGAAGGGGCGCGCCGTGTGCACTTCTTTGCCATGGCGCTGTTAGTGGCATTCGTTGCGGTGCATCTGGTGATGGTCGCGCTGGTACCTAAAACGCTGTTGGCCATGATCGTTGGCCGCAAGGAGCACGTATGAAAAAGCGTATTCAGGTCCCCGGGCTGGATGAGGCTTCGATCCTCGCGGATGCCCGCAAAATCCTTGCACCACAGATCGAAGACCGCTCGCGTCGATCGTTCCTCTTGCGTGGCCTGACCCTTGGTGGCGTGGCGATGTTGTCGGGTTGCAACATCACCGACAACGACAGCGTCGAGACCGCATTGTCATCGATGTCGCGCTTCAACGACCGGGTGCAGGGCTGGCTGTTCAACCCCAACGCCATGGCCCCGACCTATCCGGCGTCGATGATCACCCGGCCATTTCCGTTCAATGCGTTCTACGGCATCGACGAAGCACCGACGGTGGAGGAGGAGAGCTATCGTCTGGAAGTCACCGGACGGGTCGCCGACAAGCGCAGCTGGCGCCTCGAAGAGCTGCGCGCCATGGCCCAGACCGAGCAGATCACCCGGCACATCTGCGTTGAAGGCTGGAGCGCGATCGGCCGTTGGGGTGGCGTACGCTTCAGCGACTTCCTCAAGCGCATCGGCGCCGACACCGACGCCAAATACGTCGGCTTCAAATGCGCCGACGACTACTACACCAGCATCGACATGGCCACCGCGCTGCATGCGCAAACCCTGTTGGCGCTGACGTACGACGGCGCGGTGCTGCCGCGTGAATACGGCTTCCCGATGAAGCTGCGCATGCCCACCAAGCTTGGCTACAAGAACCCCAAACACATTCAGGCGATTTTCGTCAGCAACACCTACAGCGGCGGCTACTGGGAAGACCAGGGCTACAACTGGTTCGGTGGCAGCTGATGAACCCCCGCAACCTACCCATCAAACCTGTGCTTCAAGGAGTTTCATCATGAAAAAGCTGACCACCGTTGTTCTGTCTTTGTGCCTGGCCGTCGGCGCCGCCAGTGTTTTTGCTGCTGACACCATGAGCAAAGACAGCATGAGCAAGGATTCGATGTCCAAGGATGCAATGTCCAAAGACGCGATGAAGAAAGATTCGATGTCCAAGGACGCGATGAAGAAAGACACGATGTCCAGGGATTCCATGAGCAAGGACGGCATGAAAAAAGACGCCATGTCCAAAGACGCCATGAAAAAGGACGCCATGTCACAGTAATCCCAAAAATCCCGTGCCCCTGTAGGAGCTGAGCTTGCTCGCGATGGCGGTGTATCAGTCAACCTGTAATGGCTGACACAGCGCCATCGAGAGCGGGCTCAGCGCCTGCAGGAAGCATGAATTCGTCGCCTGACTGTATCAAAAATGAATTTCCGCCGAGTCCGCTGCTCCTACTTGTAGGTAGCGGATTCAAGCCCGCGAAATCATAGGTGCAATCAGGGAGCAGCAAGGTCATGAGTCGAGTAACGACAGCGGGCGGATATCTTCCTGAGGGGTTGATCCTGGTGGTTGAGGACGACCCGTTGATCCTGGAATTTCTCTGCGAAATTCTGCAGGACGAAGGCTTTGTGGTGGAACCGCAGATCAGTGCCGATGCGGCTGCGGCGTATCTGGAGCAGCATGCCGCGCAGGTCAGGTTGTTGCTCACGGACATCACCATGCCCGGCAAACTCAATGGTGCAGACCTGGCCAATCAGTTTGGCGATCGCTGGCCGGACAAACCGATCATGATCATGTCCGGCTACGAAACCCCGGAAAGCTCGGGCGTCCGGCATGAGGTGACATTCATCAAGAAACCCTGGGCGTTGGGGCAACTGCTCGATTGTGTGCAAGGAGCCTTGAAATCACGCCCTGCCTTGTAGGGGCTGGGGCAGGCTGCGATCTTTTGATTTTGCTTTTTCAGGATCAAAAGATCGCAGCCTGCGCCAGTTCCTGTGGGGATCGTGTAAATTGGCGCAAATGTCCGCTGAGATAGGAAGGACCCTTTGCCCGTGCCCACGTCTGTTTTCAACGTCCCTTACCGTGCCTTCCTGTTCGACATGGACGGCACCATCCTCACCTCGATTGCCGCCGCTGAACGCGTCTGGACCACTTGGGCCTTGCGCCACGGTGTCGATGTTGAAACCTTCCTGCCGACCATTCACGGTGCCCGAGCCATCGACACCATCACACGTCTGGGATTGCCCGGTGTGGATGCCGAGGCTGAAGCGGCGTGGATTACCCAGGCGGAAATCGAAGATGTCGAAGGGGTTGCCGAGGTGCCTGGCGCGGCGGCGTTCCTCAAATCGCTGCCGGCTCATCAATGGGCCATCGTCACCTCGGCGCCGAGGACGCTTGCCTTGCGGCGAATGGCAGCGGCAGGGATTCCCGAGCCGGACGTGATGATCACCGCCGAAGACGTCAGCCTCGGCAAACCCGACCCGAGCGGTTATCGACTCGCGGCGACACGGCTGGGGGTGGACATCACTCAATGCCTGGTGTTCGAAGATGCCACGGTGGGGATCCTCGCCGCGCAGGCGGCGGGGGCGGGTTTGTTGATTGTGACGGCGACGCATGACGTGCCGATCGAAACGGATCATGCGACGTTGGCTGATTATGATTTGGTTGTGGCGCAGGCAAGCGCCGACAATTTGATTCGCTTACAGCCTTTGTAATCGACATCAGACCCCTGTGGGAGCTGGCTTGCCAGCGATGGTGGTGTGTCAGGCAGCGTGGATGGTGAATGTGCCGACGTCATCGCAGGCAAGCCACGCTCCCACAGTATTTGAAGTCTCCGCAGTTTTTGTGCTTGGCATAAAGCCCCTGTGGGAGCTGGCTTGCCAGCGATGGCGGCCGCCAGGATTGACGCCGGTCGGCGGTTCGCTCCTACATTGACATCTCGGATCGCGCGCTGCGCCGTATCACCTGCGGCGGCTGCCCGAATGTTCGCAAGAACGCTTCGCGCATGCGGCGGCGGTCGCTGAAGCCGGTTGCCAGGGCGATCTGGTCAAGGCTCAGGCGCCCGCGTTCGAGCATCTGCCGTGCCGTTTCCAGACGCAGGTTTTCGATGGCCTTGGCCGGTGACTGGCCGGTTTCCGCGCGAAATGCCCGGCTGAACTGCCGTGGGCTCAGGCGTGCCACCTCCGCCAGTTGCTCTACCGAAAGCACTTGGTCGAGGTGTTCCCGGGCATAGGTCAAAACGCTCTGAATGCGATCGGATTTCGGCTCCAGTTCCAGCAGCGCCGAATGTTGCGACTGGCCACCCGCGCGACGGTGGTACATCACCAGTTTTTGCGCCACTGAACGGGCGAGGTCGGCGCCGTGATCTTTTTCGACCATGGCCAGCGCCAGGTCGATACCGGCGGTCATGCCGGCTGAAGTCCAGATCGACCCGTCGATCACGTAGATCCGGTCAGCCTCGACGTTGATCCCCGCAAAACGCTCTTGCAGTTGTCGCGCATAGGCCCAATGAGTGGTTGCCCGCTTTCCCTCCAGCAAACCGGCCTGGGCCAGGACGAAAGCCCCGGAACAGATCGACGCCGTGCGTCGCGCGGTCTTGACGCCAGCTCGCAGGTAATCGAGCACCGCTTCGGGCGCCTGTTCGAGAATCGCATCGCCTCCGACCACGATCACCGTATCGAACACACGCTCATCGAATGCCTCGGTGCCGACACACAAGCCGCCGGAGGCCCGCAACAAGCGACCCCCTTCGGACAGCACACGCACGTCGTACAGCGTTTCGCCAGCGCTGAAGTTGGCGTATTCGAACACCGGCATCGCCGCCAGCGCCATGGACTGGAAGCCGTCGAAAACCACAAACGCCACGGTAATCATTGATCTGCCCTCAAACGGCGATGTCCGAAAAACGTACTTTAAACGTCATTTGCGACACCAGCGAGCGGATTTATAACGGTACACAACCGGCGAACGTCTCGCCCAACCGTGAAGGAAACCGATTATGGCGCTCTCATCCAAAGGTACTGCATTGATCACCGGTGCATCGTCGGGCATTGGCGCTGTGTACGCCGACCGCCTCGCTCGCCAGGGTTATGACTTGATTCTGGTGGCCCGTAGCCAGGGCAAGCTCAACGCCCTGGCCCGGCATCTGAGCGACCAGACCGGTCGCACCGTGGAAGTGGTCGCCGCCGACCTCAAGGACAAGGCCGATGTGCGACGGGTAGAAGACATCCTGCGCAACGATGCCAGCATCACCTTGCTAGTCAACAATGCCGGCGTCGGCGCGGTCATGCCGCTGCTCGCCAGCCCGGTGGATGAAATGGAAGACATGATCTCCCTCAATGTCACCGCGTTGATGCGCCTGGCTTATGCCGTGGTGCCTGGCTTCGTCGCGCGCGGCACCGGCACCGTGATCAACATTTCTTCGATCGTTGCCATCGCTCCGGAAATTCTCAATGGCGTTTACGGCGGGACCAAGGCGTTCGTGCTGGGTTTGAGCCAGTCGATGCATCGGGAACTGGCCGACAAAGGCGTGCGCATCCAGGCCGTGCTGCCGGGCGCCACCGCAACCGAGTTCTGGAGTGAAGCGGGCAACCCGGTGGAAAACCTGCCGCAGGAAATCGTCATGTCTGCCGAGGACATGGTTGATGCAGCACTGGTTGGGTTGGCGAATGGAGAAGTGGTGACCATCCCGGGCTTGCACGACGGGGCGCAGTGGGACCGTCATGAAACTCAACGCCAGGTGTTGAGCGGGCTGTTCGGAAATTCAGAATCGGCGCCGCGCTATCGCTGATCACTGCCCGTTCAAGTGGAGCAGGTGGCGGTCAACCGACAGCAAGGCAGGGCTGGAAACGCAATCCGGGTGTCACGAGCCCCACCGCTGAGGTTGGTCGTCTTCAGTGATCGGCAGCAACGCCTTGCTGGACAAGAATGGCTCGCGCCAAGTCTTCATCGCTGGCATTGAGACCGGGGTTTTCCTGGCGGATCCGCTGCAACACCTGCTCCAGATAAACGCCACGAATCGCACCGCCACTGGCGACGAAGCTGGACGCGTCGTCACGGGCGGGAATCATCATTTTGTCATCCTTGAACGTCGAGTACAGCGAAGCGGAAACACCGGCCGAAGTGGCAACATCACCTGCATCCACTTTGGCCATGGCAGAGCCGAACGGTAAGCACAGTACAAGGGAAGAAATGATAATCAGACGGCGCATGACGGAGTCCTCAAAGCCTGCATAAAAAGGAAATACCTCACCATTTAGGATGCACGACGGCCGCCGAGAGTTCCCCGTCGATGCGCTTTGAGTTGAATTTCAACCCTTGGCCGCGCAGACAATCACTTCGACCAGCAGGCTAGGATCAGCCAGTTTTACCTCGCCGCACGCACGGGCCGGGGCATGCCCGGCCGGGACCCAAGCGTCCCACACGGTGTTCATCGCCGCGAAATCCGCCATGTCGGCAAGCCAGATGGTGGTCTGCAACAGTTGTTGCCTCGACGACCCAGCCTGCTCGAGCAGTGCATCTACTCGCGCCAGCGCATCACGGGTCTGGCCGGCAACGTCGTGATGGGGTTCGCCGACTTGCCCAGCCAGATACACGGTATTGCCGTGGATGACGATTTGGCTCATGCGTTGGCTGGTCTGTTTGCGCTCGATGGTTTGCATCCTTGGTTCTCCTGTCGAAAAGTGTTGCTCAGAAGCGTTGAACGGAAAAACTGTCCAGCCATGGTGGCGTCTTGCCGGCGATGCAGTCGGCGACCAGTTGGCCAGTGGCTCCGGCCAGGGTCAGGCCCAGGTGCTGGTGACCGAAGGCGTAGATCAAACGCGGTTCGTTCGGTGATGGGCCGATGACCGGCAACGAGTCGGGGAGGGAAGGACGGAACCCCAGCCACCTGCGAGCGACCGGTTGGGTCAGGCCCATGACACGGCGTACGTGTCGCTCCAGGTAGTCGAAGCGTTTTGGATTCGCCGGGTCGTTGATCGAGCCAAGTTCCACTGTGCCCGCAACCCTCAGCCGACCTGCCATGGGTGTCATGTAAAACGCGCTCTCCACCGGGCAAACAGGGCGGTTGAGCAGGGCGTCTTGCAGATCGAATTCGATGTGATAGCCGCGTTCGGTATCCAGCGGAATGTGATCGCCCACCTGACGCGCCAACGCCGCTGACCAGGCGCCGCCACACAGCACGACGCGGTCGGCTCGCCAACTTTTCCCTTCGGAACTGCCCAGGTACAGGCCGTCACTCTTGCGTTGCACCGTTGTGATCGTTGCCTGGTGTAGCGCGCCTGCGGCGACCAGTGGCGCGGCCAGCGCTTCAATGAAGGCTCGAGGGTCATCCATGTGCGAGGACTCGGGAAACAGAATGCCTCCGATCGCTTTGCCTGCCATCGCAGGTTCCAGTTGTTCGATGTCCGCTGCGTTCAACACTTGCTGTGCAATGCCCAGAGAGCGGCGTAGTTCGATGGCCGCTTGCGCGCCGGCCAAGCCTTGCTCGGTGCCGTAGGCATAGATGCAGCCATTGTGACGCAAATGCTGATCGGCCAGCGGTGCGTCTGCCAGCAGCGGCGCATAGCCGCTATAGGTGTGCTGGAGAATGTTGCTCAGTGCCTGGGTGTTGGTTTCGCAGCGTGAGGTACGACACTCATTGAGAAAGCGCAGCAGCCATGGCATCAACTGTGGCAAGCGTGCCCAGTTGATGACGAAGGGGGATTCCTTCGAGAACAGCAACGATGGAATTGCCTTCAGCAGCGACGGCTGGGCAATCGGCATCACACCATACGGTGCCAGGGTGCCGGCATTGCCGTAGGACGCGCCGCTGGCAACCGCATCGCGCTCCAGCAAGGCAACCTGATAACCCTGGCGTCGCAGCCAGAGTGCCGTGGCAACCCCGACGACGCCGGCACCGACAACGGCGATTTCGCAATGAACGGGTTGTGTCATGTCCTCAGATCCGGTTGTGCATGTGAAGGTGGCCCTGACGCGCCAGTTGGCTGATGACAGTCAAGGCTTTGGTCAGCTGCTCCCGAGATAGGGCTGCAGAGATATTGATGCGCACCGCTTGCGGTGAAAGTTCCGGACGCAAAGTGAAGGCGCCGCCGGCCAGCACCACCACCCCACGGTCCTGGCACAGGCGGGCGAATCGCGAGCCGGTCCAGGGTTCCGGCAGCACTAGCCAGGCGTGGGTGCCGGTGGCGCTGTGCTGGAATTCCAGGCCTTCGAAGTGCGTGGCGAGCAGCGCCTGGCGCAGTCGCAACTCTTCGCGCTGTTCGCAAACCAGTTGCTCAGCATGCCCGTCCTCGATCAGCCGAGTGGCGATCAGTGCACTGAGTGGCGATGTGCTCCAGCAGTCGATACGTTGCATGGCTGCGATGTCCTGCACCAGCGACATCGGGGCCATGACAAAGCCCATGCGCAATCCCGGGGCGATGCATTTGGACAGAGCCGAAATGTAGATCGTGCGCTCCGGCATCAGCGCCGCGAAAGGTGCTGGTGACTGATCGAGCAGCGGGCGATAAACATCGTCTTCGATAACCAGCAGGCTGGTTTCGCGGATCACGCTCGCCAGTTCTGCCCGGCGCTCGGTATCCAGGGTAATGGCGGTCGGGTTGTGAATCGACGGCACCAGAAACAACAGTCGCGGTTGATGTTCAGTGCAGGCCTGGCGCAGGGCTTCGGGGGACATGCCGCGTTCATCGGCGTCGACCCCAACCAGAATCAGCCCCAGCGAACGGCACAAGGCATTGATGCCTTGATAGGTCACGCTGTCGGCCAGCACGGTATCGCCACTGTTGGTCAAGCTGCGCAAGGTACTGGCGATGCCATGTTGCGCGCCTTCGACGATCAACATCTGCGAAGCCTGGGCCTCGACGCCGGTGTGGCGTAGCCATTGGGCCGCGGCTTCGCGAGCCCACAACGGCCCCTCGGACGGGTGATAGTCCTTCATGTCGCCAAAGCGCGGGTCGCTGGAAAGTCGCGGCAGTAATTGCGCCAATACCCTGTTGAAACCACCGGTTGCCGGGCGATTGACACTCAGGTCGATGGTGCCCGGATCATTGCTGGGTGCCGACTGAAATTGCGCTGCCGGATGGCGTGGTTGCGCGACTTGGGTGCCACGCCCCGGGCGGCTTTCTACCAGGCCTTTTTGCTGCAACACAGCCATGGCTTTGGTCACCGTGGTGATGTTCACCCCCAGTGCACTCGCGAAGTCGCGATGCGGCGGCAGGCGCTCCCCGGGTTTGAGCTTGCCGTTGCCTATCGCTTCGGCCAGTGAATCGGCCAGTTGCGCGTAAAGGGTTTCCGCTTTATCACGCTGCAACGCCGCACTGGCCTTGAGTTCATCCAGCAGTTGTTCGAATTGACTCATGGTGCTTTATCCCTGTTGTCATGCTCTAAGCAGGACAATGAGCAAGTTTGTATTGCTTTTTATCCGATACAAGGCCCATTGACAAGCTAAAAATCCGTGATTAGTGTGTGTATTGTAATGCTTGTCATGCAACACAATAAGAAAATGCTGCCATGCGCAGTTCAATGGGTACGCACATGACTATCGAAACGTTCCAGCCGGGATTGCTCCTGGCGTCCCACCTACATCGACACTCGTGCCTGACATCGGGCTGCACAGAGTATCCGGTGTGTTGTCCCCCTCGCGCAAAGTCTTCGAAGAATTTATCCGGTCGATCGACCCCCTACCGAGCCGCGGAGGTCATCCAATGAAAAACGCTCAGTCAATGAACTCAAATTCGGGCCAGCAGCGCCTCAGTGGCGCCTTGCGCCAGCGCCACATCACCATGATTTCCCTGGGCGGCATCATCGGCGCCGGTTTGTTTGTCGGCAGCAGTGCAACGATTCAGGCGATCGGACCCGCCGCGTTTCTCAGTTATCTCGCTACCGGCATCGTGGTGATGCTGGTGATGCGCATGCTGGGGGAAATGGCCGTTGCTTTGCCCGGTGTCGGTTCTTTTACCGAGTACGCCCGGATAGGCCTGGGCAATTGGGTCGGGTTCACCAGTGGCTGGTTGTACTGGTACTTTTGGGTGATCGTGGTTGCGGTCGAAGCGGTGGTCGGTGCCAACATCCTGGAACAGTGGATACCACTGCCCGCGTGGGTGATCGGGCTGAGCCTGTTGGCGATCATGACCGCCATCAATTGCCTGTCGGTCAAATCCTATGGCGAGTTCGAGTATTGGTTCGCTTCATTGAAGGTTTTCGCGATCATCGTCTTCATCTTTGTTGTCGGAGCTTACCTGTTCGGTTTTGCACCGAGCACCAGCGACCTGCTGGGTAACCTGGTGAATGATCGTGGCTTCATGCCTTATGGTGTGAGTGCGATTCTGGCGGGAGTGCCGACAGTGATTTTCGCCGTCGGCGGCGCCGAGATCGCAACGATTGCCGCCGCCGAGTCCGACGACCCGTCGAAGAACGTGGCGAATATGACCCGTTCGGTGATCTTCCGCGTCATCACCTTTTATGTCGGCTCGATTTTCCTGATTGTCTGCGTGGTGCCTTGGGGTCAGATCGTCGCCGGCCATTCACCCTTCGTGGCTGCACTGGAGGTGATGCGCATTCCCGGCGCGGGGATGATCATGCAGGCGGTGGTGCTGGTGGCTGTGCTGTCGGCACTGAACTCCGGGCTTTATGTGTCTTCGCGGATTCTGTTCGGCCTCAGCCAGCGTGGTGATGCGCCAGCAAAACTTTCAGTCCTGACCGGTCGGAAAGTGCCCCGGGCGGCAGTGCTGTTGAGCAGTGTGATCGGATACATCGCCATCATGGCAGCGATCATTTCTCCGCAAGGCGTGTTCCTTTTTCTGGTCAACGCTTCCGGCGCAGTAATGCTGTTTGTCTACCTGGCGGTGGCGTTGGCGCAGATCAGGGTGCGGCGTCAGGTCGAGGCCACGGCACCGGCGCGACTGACCCTCAAGATGTGGCTGTTTCCATGGCTGTCCTATGCTGTGGTGGCAGTGATTGCGGGTGTTTTGGCCGCCATGGCGTTTCAGGAATCCTTGCGTACACAGTTCCTCGCCAGCCTTGTCAGCCTCGCTGTGGTATCTGCCGCTTACCTGATCCTCAGGCGCCTGCGGCAGCAAGCCCGCCAACCTCACGTCAATGCCATCGACATCCTCGCAAGGGTACCGACCCAGTCATGAATCACAGGGAGCAATCAGCCACGGACGGCGATTGAGCAACAAGGCTTGTAACGGTCAAAAACAATAAAATTTGCCTCTATATAGGTGATCTATGTCCGACTTCAAGTTTGATACCCAGGGTTTCTCCCGTCGCAGTTTGCTTAAAGCAACCGGCTACGGTTCATTGGCGGCTGCTTTGGGCTGCGCGATGGGTCCGATGTCGTTTGCATCGGCGGCCGACAAACCTATCAAGACCGTGCGTCCCGGTTATCTCACCGCCGCATGTCTGGGCGACATGCCCCTCGGTGCGCTACGCGAAGGCGTGCCGATTGGCACCGATCTGGAACTGCTCAAACTCATTGCTGATCGTCTCGAACTCAAGCTCGATGTGCTGACCATGGGCTTCCCGGCGGTGGTCGAAGCGGTGAGGTCTGGACGTGCCGACTGGTTCGGCGGCAACTTCGCCTGGAACCCGATGCGTTCGAAGATTCTGCTGCTGACCGACCCGGTGTTTTACACCGGTGCCTACGTGATCATGCGCGATAGTGAGCCGTTCGACACCTCGATCACGGTCAACGATGTGAAAGGGCGCACCATCGGCGCTATCACCGGTTATTTCACCATCCCCGATATGAAGAAAATCGATGGTGTGAAGGAGGTCAAACTTTACGACAACACCGATTCCTGCCTGCGTGACGTGCGCGCCGGGCGCCTGGACTTTGCCGTACTGGATGCGCCGACCATTGACTACATGATTCTTCAGGACCCTAGCCTGAAGCTCAAACAAGTCCCCATGTCTTACGATGAAAGATTCCCCAGCCTGACCGCTAAATTCGAAGCGATCTGGGGCGTTCATCCGCAGAACCAGGACTTGTTCGACGGAGTGAACCAAGGGCTGCGCTGGTTGAAGGCCACGGATCAGATCCGTCCGATCCTCGCCAAGTACGGGATCAAAAACCCCGACTACCTCGAACCTCCCGCCAACAACCCTCGCATCGGCGTGGACCGCGACGAAAAGGGCAATTTGATCGGGCCGTTCGCGCATCCTCCGCGTGATTTCAGTCCGGCCTTTGCCTGAGTCGAGGACGTGAATCATGGCGCAATCAACTCCGCTGGTGCGAATCGAAGGGCTGCACAAATCCTTCGGTAGCCTGGATGTCCTCAAGGGCATTGACCTCAATGTGCAGCAGGGCCAGAAGATCTCACTGATCGGCCCCAGCGGCTCCGGCAAGACCACCTTGCTGCGCTGCGTCAATTACCTGGAAGAGCCAACCAAGGGCGACATTTACATTGATAACGAGCTCATAGGCCAACGACTGGTGGGCACCCGGAAAGTGCCCATGAGCGACAAGGAATTGGCACGCATGCGCGCCGAGATCGGCATGGTATTCCAGCGCTTCAATCTGTTTCCGCATCTGTCGGTGCTGGAGAACATCATCCTTGGCCCGCTCAAGGTGCAACAGCGCAACCGCGCCGAAGCGGTGGAACTGGCCGAGGACTTGCTGAACAAAGTCGGCATGTTTGCCAAGCGCGATGCGTTTCCCGAGCAACTGTCGGGCGGGCAGCAACAACGCATTGCCATCGCCCGAGCGCTGGCGATGAAACCCAAACTTATGCTGTTCGACGAGGCGACCTCGGCACTCGACCCGGAACTGGTTGGAGAGGTTCTGGGGGTTATGCGCAGGCTGGCGGAAGAGGGCATGACCATGATCATCGTGACACATGAAATGAGCTTCGCCGAAAGCGTGTCCGACCAAGTGATCTTCATGGCCGACGGTAACATAGTCGAGCAGGGACCACCCCGGCAGATCTTCCGCGAGAGTCAGGTCGAACGTACCCGTTGCTTCATCCGTGCCGTGCAGGAGCATTGATCGATGTTCGATACAACTGCGCTGCACAAAACCATCGAGATGTTGCCGTACTTCCTGAACGTACTGGGCATCGGTGCCCTGACTACTTTGGGCCTGACCCTGGCGGCCTTTATCGTGGCGGCGTTGCTGGGTTTTTGCCTGGCGCTGATGCGGCTATCCCGCAGCCGCTTCCTGAGCCTGATCGCCAGTGTGTACCTGGAGGTTTTTCGCAACGTACCGATCCTGACCCAACTGTTCATCCTGTATTTCGGGCTGACCTACATCGGCATTACCTTGCCGGCAATCGGCGCGGCGATCATCGGTTTCGGCCTGAACGGCGCGGCGATACTGTCGGAAGTGTTTCGGTCGAGTATCCGCACCATCGACCGCGGTCAAAGTGAAGCGGCGTTTTCGATCGGCATGACCCGGTCGCTGGCGATGCGCCTCATCGTATTGCCGCAAGCGTTCAAGGTCGCGATTCCCGGGATGGCCAACTTCGCCATCGGCTTGCTCAAGGACACGTCCCTGGCATCGGCGGCGGCAGTGCCTGAACTGACATTCAAGGCAAGAATGCTGGTCAGCGAAACCTACCAGACCAATTTGATCTACTTTCTGCTGGCGGTCATCTACCTGGTGTTGAGCCTGGTGCTTTCCCATTGGGCGGCGCGTACCGAGCGCCGCCTCAAAGTCGTCAAGGAGATCTGATATGGGCTATGCCGAGCTGTGGGAAGCCACCCATGTCGAGTTCCTGGCGGCGGCCTGGGCTACGCTGCAATTGGCATTTGGCGCGTTGGTCATTGGTCTTATTGTCGGCTTGCTGGTAGCGCTGGCACGACTGTCGAAGAACCGGCCATTGCGCCGGGCGGCATTGACTTACATCGAGGTATTTCGCGGTACCCCGGCATTGGTGCAGTTGTTCATCGTTTATTTCAGCCTGACGGAAATCGGTGTCCACTTCAGTTCGTTCCAGGCCGCCATGATTGGCCTGGGGCTGAACGCGGCGGCGTACCTGGCGGAGATTTACCGGGCGGGACTGGAGGCGGTACCCAAGGGCCAAGTGGAAGCGGCAAAAGCGATTGGCATGCCGCACTTCAAGATATTGCGTTGGGTCGTGTTGCCCCAGGCTATCCGTATCGTGCTGGCACCGATCGGCAACGTCGCGATCTCGCTGTTGAAGGATACGTCCGTAGCTTCACTGATTGCGGCACCTGACTTGATGCTGAGGGCGCAGGATTTGAGTTCGGTGTATTTCATGCCGCTGGAGATCTACATTCTGGTGGGGGCGATTTACTTTGCTCTGTGTTATCCGTTGTCGCTTGGAGTGCGGTTGCTGGAGCGACGGACGCGGCATTGAGCATGAAACGCTATTGACCTGCCGTTCACCGCGAAAACCGGTTGCGATAGTCCCGTGGCGAAACCCCCAGGTTGCGCTGGAAAGTCAGGCGCATGCGTTCTTCGTCACCAAAGCCGCACAGTCGGGAAATCTGATCGATGTTGCGCTCGGATTCTTCCAGCAGGCGCCTGGCGGCTTCGACCCGCAGCACTTCCACGGCTTTGGCCGGGGTGCGGCCGGTCTTGAGTTTGTAGACCCGGGCGAAGTTGCGCGGGCTCATCTGCACTTGTTGGGCGAGCCGGTCGATGGTGAGGTTTTCACCGGCCAGGTTTTGCGTGATCCACAAGTGCAGGTCGTCGAAGGCGGCGCCTTCGCTGGTTTGCGATTGCAGCAGTTGGCTGTACTGGGCCTGACCACCAGGGCGCTTGAGAAACACCACCATCTCCCGCGCCACCAGCAACGCCAGTTCGCGGCCGCAATCTTCTTCGACCAGCGCCAGGGCCAGGTCGATGCCGGCACTGACCCCGGCAGAAGTCCAGACCGAACCTTGCTGGACAAAGATCGCATCGTTGTCGACTTCGATCGACGGATGCCGCTCCTTGAGCATGCCGCACATCGCCCAATGGGTGGCGGCACGACGACCGTCGAGCAATCCGGCTTCGGCCAGCAGGAACGTGCCGCTGCACACCGAGGCGGTACGCCTGACCTTGGTCGAGGCGACCTTGAGCCATTCGACAACCTCAAGAGAATTGTTCATTGCCATGATAATCACCGGCGCACCAGGCACGATCAGCGTGTCGATCGAGTGCTCGGTGAAAGTGCTCAATGGCACAGTGTCGACGGCCAGGCCTTCGGCGGTCTGGATCAGGCCACCGGTGAGGCTGGCGGTTTGCAGTTTGTAACCCGGCAAGTTGCTGCTGTTGAGATAGCGCGAGGCCGCCCAAAATACGGTTTGTGCGCCGGTCAGGTCCAGCAGGCCCATTTCGGGGTAGGCGAGGAAGACGATCAAACGCGGTGAATCGGATTGGATTTCGCGGGCGGCTGGAGGGTTTGCGATGTTCATAGGTTTCTGTATCAGCGAGATGGAATAATCATAATTCGCAAACGTTCTAAGCGTTATCGCAATTGGTCGACTGTCAGGATTTCAGGGTTTTATGTCAGTTGACCCACCGGTTCCACTCTAGCACTGCCGACTGTTTGTGCAGATATCGATGCAAGCACTCGTGAAAATCCAGAACAAATGTATTGTCGAGGGCTGGCTGTTTCTGCACAAAACCGCTGAGTACCGTGGGGTCCATCAAAAACAGACAAGGACTCCAACATGCTCAAGCGCCTGGCTTTGCCATTTGCCCTCCTGTTCACCCTCAACGCCGCCCACGCCGCCGAGGGCGAAAAATGGTATCCGTCCAAGTTTGGTGCCAACGATGAAATCGGTGCACTGAACCTGCTTGACGCCGATTCGGTGCTCAACGCTGCCAAGTTGATCAAGACAGGCAAGACTTATCCGCTGGCCGTGCCCATCGACAAGAACCTGCCGGCGTTCCGTCACCGCAGTTTCCACCTGACCAATGTCCAGCCGGGCGAAGCGGGCGGCACCACCATGGGGCCGAACAAATTCACCTTCAACGATGAATTGGTGGTGGGCTGGACCGGTGTCGGCACCCAGCTCAACGGCATCGGCCACATTGGCATCGACAACGTCTACTACAACGGCAATCGCGCGGCGGACTTCGTGACCGTGGAAGGGGTGCAGAAACTCGGTATCGAGAAAGTCCCGCCGATTGTCACCCGTGGTGTGGTGCTGGACATGACCGCAGTCTACGGCCGCGCCATCGTGCCGGAAAAAACCGAATTCACCGTTGCCGATATTCAGAAGGCCCTGCACCGGCAAGGCATCAGCATCGAGAAGGGTGACGTGGTGCTGTTCAACACCGGTTGGCTGGAACTGCTGGGCAAGGACAATGAAAAATTCCTCGCGGTGGAACCGGGCATCGGCATGGCCGCGGCGAAATGGCTGGCGGACAAACAGATCGTCGCTTTCGGTGGTGACACCTGGGCTTCGGAAATCTATCCCGGCACCGATGGCCAGGAGTTCCCGGTCAACCAGTTCATGCTGGCCAAGAACGGCATCTACAACCTGGAACTGATCGACAGCCGTGCACTGGTCCGGGACAAGGCCTGGACGTTCATGTTCGTACTCGGCCAGCCGCTCTACAAAGGCTCGACCCAGGTCAACATCAACCCGGTAGCGATTCGCTGAGGCGACTGACGGGCCGGGGGATGACAAATGCTCATCCCCCGGCCCGTTGTTGTCATTTGTTCGCCCCTGATCCCGACCCCTAGAGTGGGCGCTGCGCCGGTCGGCGCATTCCTTCAATTCGAGTGTTCGCCTGCCGAAACCAGGCGAGGGAGTTTTTGATGTCCGATATTCTCGGCCAGCAGTTCATTGACGGGCAACGCAGTGCCCTGGGCCGCGAGACGCTGCACAGTGTCGACGCCAGTAGCGGTCAGGCATTGCCTTATGTTTTTCATCAGGCCACTGAGCAGGAAGTCGCTCTGGCCGTTGTTGCCGCCACCCGTGCCTTTGCTCCGTTTCGTCAATTGCCGCCGGGGCGTCGTGCGGATTTTCTTGAGGCGATCGCCGACGAGATCGATGGGCTGGGCGAGGAGTTCATTGCACTGGTCTGCCGGGAAACGGCGCTGCCCGAAGGCCGGATTCGGGGTGAGCGCGGCCGCACCAGCGGTCAGTTGCGACTGTTTGCACAGGTGCTCAAGCGAGGGGATTTCCTCGGTGCGCGGATTGATCAGGCGTTGCCTGAACGGCTACCTCTGCCGCGAGCGGATATCCGCCAATACCGCATCGGTGTCGGCCCCGTCGCAGTGTTCGGTGCCAGCAATTTCCCCTTGGCCTTTTCCACTGCCGGTGGTGATACCGCGTCGGCGCTGGCCGCCGGGTGCCCGGTCGTGTTCAAGGCCCACAGCGGGCACATGGCAACGGCCGATTGCGTGGCCAGCGCCATCGTTCGCGCGGCGCAGCGCACGGGTATGCCGTCGGGGGTATTCAACATGATTTACGGCGCCGGTGTCGGACAGGCGCTGGTCAAGGCTGAAGGAATCAAGGCCGTGGGGTTTACCGGGTCGCTGAAGGGTGGCCGGGCGTTGTCCGATCTGGCGGCCGCGCGGCCGCAGCCGATACCGGTGTTCGCCGAGATGTCGAGCATCAATCCGGTGATCCTGCTGCCGCACGCCTTGAGCACTCGGGGCGAAAAAATCGCCGCAGAGCTGACGGCGTCGGTCAATCTGGGCTGTGGTCAATTCTGCACCAGCCCCGGTCTGATCATTGGCCTGCGTTCAGCGCAGTTCAGCGAGTTTCAGCAACACTTTGCCCAGCACATGGGCGACCAACCGGCCCAGACCATGCTCAATGCCGGAGCGCTGAACAGCTACAGTGCCGGGCTCAAACACCTCGACAGGCATGCCCAGGTCGATCACCTGGCCGGTCAACCGCAAGGCGACCGCCAGGCGCAACCGCAGTTGTTCAAGGCCGATGTGCAACTGTTGCTCGAGGGCGATCCGTTGTTGCAGGAAGAGATCTTCGGCCCGGCGACGGTGCTGGTGGAGGTGGACGATTCGCAGCAACTGCGCGCTGTACTCGACAGCCTGCACGGTCAGCTGACCGCCACCCTGATCGCCGAGCCGGCGGACCTTGAGCGCTACAGCGACCTGTTGCCCTTGCTCGAAGACAAGGTCGGACGCTTGCTGCTCAATGGCTACCCGACCGGCGTCGAAGTCAGCGATGCGATGGTCCATGGCGGACCGTACCCGGCGACTTCCGATGCACGCGGAACCTCCGTCGGCAGCCTGGCCATCGATCGCTTCCTGCGCCCGGTCTGCTACCAGAACTATCCTGATGAGTACCTGCCCGAGGCGTTGCAAAACCATAACCCGTTGGGCCTCAATCGACTGGTCAATGGCCAGTGGAGCAGGGCTTCGCTGATTTGAATACCGGCCCGCGCCGGTATTCGCCGGCGCGGCACTTCACGGATCCGGCCCTTGAAACGAGCACCTACCGACATGGTTCCCTCCCTTGGCAGCATCGCTTCACGTCTGCGTCTGAAACAACTGCGGTTGCTGATCGCGCTGGATGATCGCGGCTCCCTGCACAAGGCCGCCGAGCAGATCTCCATTTCCCAGTCCGGCGCCACCAAGGCCTTGCATGAGGTCGAATCGTTGCTTGGCATGCCGTTGTTCGAGCGTCAGCCCAAAGGTCTTGTGGCCAATGAAATGGGGCGCTGCATGATTCGTTATGCGCGGCTGATCTACAGCGATGTCGAACACTTGCGTGAGGAAATGCTCAGCATCATGCAGGGGCAGGGCGGGCGACTCTCGGTCGGGGTGATCATGGGCGCGGTGCCATTGCTGACCCGAGCCTTGACCGAGCTGCGCCTCAAACAACCGGAGTTGTCCGTTGAACTGGTGGAAAACACCAGTGCGACCTTGCTCGGATTGCTCGATCAGGGTCGGCTGGACCTGGCGATCTGCCGCACCAGTGTCGGCCAGCGCTCGGACGCTTACGACTGCATCGAACTCAGCGAAGAGCCCCTGGCAGTGGTTGCCAGCCAGCGTCATCCACTGGCCAGTGCCCAATCCCTGCAATTATCGCAGCTCAGCGATTACCGCTGGGTGGTCTACCCCAAGGACATGCCCATGCGCCAGGCCCTGGAGCGTGAACTCAATGAGGCGGGGCTGGAAATTCCCCGTTACCCACTGGAAACTTCGTCCACCTTCGCCACCATTTTGCTGGTGCAACAAGATCCAACCTTGCTCGCGGTGATCCCGGTGGAAGTGGCCGAGTTCTGCGAGCAGTTCGAGTTGCTGGTGAAACTGCCGGTGTCGTTGCGCGCCCTGATCGAACCCTATGGGGTGATCAGCCGGGCCGGCGCCGATTTGTCTCCGGCGGCGACCCTGCTGATCAATGAACTCAAGCAGGATCTGGTTACTTGATCACGATCGGGTTCACCGGCGCCCCGGTGCCACCGACGATTTTCAACGGTGCAGCGGTGTAGAGAAACTGCCACTGGCCGTCTGCCGCGCAATCGTCGGCCAGCGCATCGAGCATCGCCACTTCGGTAAAGGTCACGCCTAGGTTGCGCATCAAGGCGTTGTGCAGCGGAATCAACACACCTGAAGTCGGGTCGACCGCCACTTCGTTGGCCATGGTATCGGTGACCAGGTTGGGGATTTCCATCTGGTGAAACCATTCCACCAGCTCGCGGCTGAAGGTCAGGCCCGGCTCGGCGAAATCCTTGTAAAACTCTTGCGGCTCGCGCGCGTAAAACGATCCGATCCAGCCAGTACGGATGATCAGGATGTCGCGCTTGTGGATCTCGATGCCCTGAGCTTTCGCGGCGGCCAGCAGGTCGTGGTGATTGAAGGTTTCACCCTTGTCCAGCACCGCTTTGCCGCGATGGCGGGCCATGTCGATCAACACCGCACGGCCGACGATGCCGCGCTCGGCAATCGGCAGGATGCTGGCCTTGTCCATGCCGCCGATGGTGCTCATGGCGTCGTAGCCGTTCCACAGTTTGTTGTCATGCCAGACATGGCCCAGCGCGTCGTATTGGGTCGAGCCTTGCAGGTGCATGAAGATCACGTCGTCGGCATATTCGACGTGACCGTCGAAGTGAGTTTTACCCGCGAGAAAGTGCCCCTTGTCGAGCACGTTGACCCGCATCGATGGACGACGTCCGGGCCACAGCGGCTCACCTTTGGGGTGACCGATTTGCACTTGCAGGGTAAAGGTCTTGCCTTGGCGCACAGTGGCGATACCACGAAGGATCTCGGCGCTTTGCAGGTAGTTCAGGGCGCCGACTTCATCGTCCGGGCCCCACTTGCCCCAGTTGGTCGGCAGGCCTTCGAGCAGGGCTTTAATGTCGGGAGAACGGTCGGCGGCGGTGTTGTTGGTGTTGTGGTCGCACATGGGGTTGTCCTTGGGTTTGGGCAGTTCAACAGTCCACCAAAGTCCCCTGTGGGAGCTGGCTTGCCAGCGATAGCGGTGTGTCAGACAACAACGATGTCGACTGATACTCCCTCATCGCTGGCAAGCCAGCTCCCACAGGTTGTTTGATTGTCTTTCGAGCTCGAACAGGGATTATTTGATCGGCGAGAACTGCGCTGGCATCAGCAGTTTCGATTCCATCTTTTCCAGCATCGGGAAGGCGATCGGCACGAAACCTTCGAGCCAGTCCGGGTCCTGGTACAGCGCGGCGCGTTTCTTGATGCGCTCATCCAGGCTCTCGTAGGCCCAGATGTGGATCACCTGGTTCAGCTCGCCGATTTCGGTGTACCACCAGCCCACCAGCGTGGTGTAGCGGGAGATCACCGGCAGACCGTTGTCCTCGAAGTGTTTGAGGTAGGTCTGCATTTTTCCGATTTGGATCGTGTAGGTGCGCATTTCATAAAACATGCTGTTCGTCTCTCAGGTATGAAGGCCGTGGAAGGCATTGCTGATGATTCGCTCGACGTCGGCAGCGGTCGTCAAACGTGGATTGACCAGCACGTTGCCGCTGCGCATCGAATCGCTGACCATTTGCGGCATGTAGTCCAGGTCCACGCCCAGGTCCTTGATGTTGTCGGGAATGCCGATGGCCTTGTTCAGTGCCATCACGTGCTCCACGACTTTGTGCCCGGCGCGGGCAGGGCTCAGGCCGTCGACGTTTTCGCCCATGGCCAGGGCGATTTCGCGGAACAATTCAGGGCAGGCTGGCAGGTTGTATTCGATGACGTAGGGCAACAGCGTGGCGTTGGCGATGCCATGGGGAATGTTGAACACGCCGCCGAAGGTGTGGGAGATCGCATGCACGTTGCCGAGTTTCGATTGGGCGAACGCCACGCCGGCGAGAAAAGAACCGAGCAACATCTGCTCCCGGGCGTGCAGGTCGGAGCCTGTGAAAAACGCTTTCGGCAGATACGTGCAGATCATCTTGATCGCTTGCAGCGCCAAAGCCTGGCTGATCGGGTTGGCCTGCTTCGACACGTAGGATTCGATGGCGTGGGTCAGGGCGTCCATGCCGGTGGCGGCGGTGATCGAGGGCGGCAACTTGAGGGTCAGTTCGGCATCGAGAATCGCCAGTTTCGGGAACAGTGCCGGGCTGATGATCACCGTTTTGAACAGGGTCCGGGTGTTGGTGAACACCGTCGATGCCGTGCATTCGCTACCGGTGCCAGAGGTGGTGGGGATGGCGAAAATCGGCAACGGCGGGTGCAGCAGTTTGTCGTAGCCCTCGTAGTCGAGGATGTTGCCGGGGTTGGTGGCCATGGCCGCGACACCCTTGGCGGTGTCAATGCTGCTGCCGCCACCCACGCCGATCACCGCATCGCACTCGTGGTTCTTCAGGAACCCTACGGCGCGCTCGAGCACATCGGTAGTGGGGTTGGGTTCGACGCCGGCAAACACTTCATAGGCGATTTCACTGTCCGTCAGCGAAGCAAAAAACGCATCCAGCACGCCCGACGCCATCAGTCCATTGTCGGTGACCACCAGCAGTTTTTCTCGGACATGGGGTTTGAGCAGCGCACCGGCCTGACGCACCAGGCCGTTGCCGCTTTTCAAGGTCGTGGGGAAGTAAAACTGGAACGGGTTCATGGGTGTCTCCGGTTTCTTGTTGGTTGCGCAACAGTAATCAGCCGCGTGGGCAGCCGATAATGAAAAGGCTTGATACTGCGATCACCCTTTGTCATCCCCCGGATAGCCGCTGGGCGGTGGTAACTTAGGGCTTTTGGATCGCGAGGAGCATCGACATGGATTTGGGTATTTCGGGGCGCTGGGCGATTGTCTGCGCCGCCAGCAAAGGCTTGGGTCTGGCGTGTGCACGGGCCTTGGCAAAGGAAGGCGTGAACCTGGTGATCAACGCCCGGGGAGATGAAACCTTGCAGGCGGCGGCCGTGCACTTGCGCCAATTGGCACCGGCCATCGAAGTCCGCACCGTGGCCGGGGACATCAGCCAGCCGGGCGTGCGCGCGCAAGTGCTGGCGGCCTGTCCGCAGGTGGATATTCTGGTCAACAACGCCGGTGGCCCACCGCCCGGTGACTTCCGCGACTGGCAGCGCGAAGACTGGCTCAAGGCGCTGGATGCCAACATGCTCACGCCCATCGAGCTGATCAAGGCCTGCGTCGATGGCATGGCCGAGCGCGGTTTCGGGCGCATCGTCAACATCACCTCCGGCGCGGTGAAGGCGCCGATTGATGTGCTGGGGCTGTCCAACGGTGCCCGTAGCGGCCTCACCGGTTTTATCGCCGGGCTGGCGCGTCAGGCGCGATTGGCGGGCAACAACGTCACCGTCAACAATCTGCTGCCCGGGCCATTCGAGACCGAGCGCTTGCACAAGACCCTCAATGCCGCCGCCGAGGCCAACAGCACCAGTGTCGAAAGCATTGCCGAGCAACGGCGCAAAAACGTTCCCGCCCAGCGCTTCGGCCAACCTGATGAATTCGGCGCGTATTGCGCATTCATTTGCGGTGCGCAATCCGGTTTTCTGACCGGGCAGAACCTGTTACTGGACGGCGGCAGCTATCCGGGGACTTTCTGATCGCTGCTGGGGGATGACATTCGGTGATCCCCCAATCAGATCCCATCATTATTCAGCACGCGGGGGCGTGATTAGAGTGGGGCCGCTTGCCTGAAACCGTCAGTCAAAACGCAATACCTGCAGGAGTGAGCCTGCTCGCGATAGCGCAAGTGCAATCAACATTGATGTTGGCTCGTACTGCGCCATCGCGAGCAGGCTCGCTCCTACAGGGAGGGTTGACTGGCAGGCATCAGGCCGCTTGTTTCCACAACAATAAGAGCCCCCACATGAACAATCCAAGTGCCGAAAGCCTGGCGTTGCCAGCCGCGAACGCAACCGAACGCGCCACAAACGTCCGTTGGCGAATCTTCCTCATCATGTTGTTGCTGACCGCCATCAACTACATCGACCGCGCCTCGCTGTCGGTGGCCTTGCCGCTGATTTCCAGTGAATTCCAGATCCCGCCGGCCCTTGAAGGCCTGATGCTCAGTGCGTTTTTCTGGTCCTACGCATTGATGCAAATTCCCGGCGGCATGCTGCTCGACCGCTTTCACACCCGTCGTGTGATCGTCGTCGCGACCGTTGCCTGGGGTGCATTCCAGGCGCTGGCGGCCGGTGCGCACAACTGGATCACCCTGATGATCACCCGCATGGGTCTGGGTGTCGCCGAGTCGCCAATCATGCCCGCTGGGGCCAAGCTCAACGGTGCCTGGCTGACCCCCAACGAACGCGGGCGCGGTGCGGTGCTGGTCGACGGCGGCGCGCCTTTGGGCAGTGCTTTCGGCGCAATCATCATTGCCGGGCTGATCGGCTGGTTCGATTCCTGGCGCATCGCCTTCGTGATTGCCGGCGTCGGCACCATGCTCGCCGGTGTGCTGGCCTGGAAGTACATCCGCAACCATCCCAGTGAACACCCCGGTGTCAACGCCGCTGAGCTCAAGCACATCACCGAGGGCAACGCCACGGTCAGCCAGCCCGGCGCGGTCACCAGCATCGGCTTCAAGGAACTGCTCAAGGACCGCTCGGTGCTGGCGATGTTCGCCGGTTACTGCTGCATTCTCAGCGTGTTCTATGGTCTGCTGACCTGGATGCCGAGCTATCTGCACCAGACCCACGGCCTGAACATTTCCGGCATGGGCGGCGCGACCTTCCTGATCTTCATGTGCGGTTTTGTCGGCGAACTGGTTGGCGGTTACCTGGGGGATAAATGGAAATCCAGCGGCGCGTCGCCGAACCTGGTGATGCGCAGCATGTTCAGCGGCTCGGCGCTGGTCGCGGCCCTGTGCATGCTCGGCACCGCTTACACCGCTGACGCGACTCAAGCCATTGGCCTGCTCTGTGTGGCGATGTTTTTCATTCGCTGGTGCGGCATGTACTGGTGCATTCCGTCGATCCTCGGCGGCACGTCGAAAACCGGTGTGCTGGCCGGCACCATGAATTTCTGCGGCAACATGGCCGGGGTGATCGTGCCGATCCTGATCGGCTTGATCGTGCAGTTCACCGGTTCGTATTTCCTGGTGCTGATCTTCTTCGTGGTCATGGCCATGCTCCTGGCGATATTCTCCAGCCTGATCGATTACCGCGAGCGAGGGTTGGTTTGACATGAGCGCAGGGCAGGGCAGCGTCGATATCGATTGTGTGGTGGTCGGGGCCGGGGTGGTCGGGCTGGCAGTGGCCAGGGCATTGGCCTTGAGCGGGCGCGAGGTGATCGTGCTCGAGGCTGGCGAGGGCATCGGTACGGGCATCAGTTCGCGCAACTCCGAAGTGATCCACGCCGGCATCTACTACCCCAGCGGCAGCCTCAAGGCGCAGTTGTGCGTGGAGGGCAAGCATCGCCTCTACGCCTATTGCGATGAACGCGGCATCAGCCATAAGCGCCTCGGCAAACTGATCGTCGCCACCGATGACGCGCAGCGTTCGGCCTTGCAGGGGTTACTGGAGCAGGGGCTGCGCAACGGTGTTGATGATCTGCAATGGCTGGACGCCGCTCAGGCGCAGCAGCTTGAGCCAGCTCTGTCCTGCGTCGCCGCGCTGTGGTCGCCGTCCACCGGGATTATCGATTCCCATGGGTTGATGCTGGCATTGCAGGGCGATCTCGTAGCCTGCGGCGGGTCGCTGGCCTTGCACTCGCCGCTGCTGTCGGCACGCTGTATCGACCAGGGGTTTGAACTGCACGTCGGTGGTAGCGAGCCGATGACCCTGAGCTGCCGCGAGTTGATCAATTGCGCCGGTTTGTCTGCGCCTGAAGTGGCGAGCCGTATTGCCGGCCTGCCTGCGCAGCACGTTCCGCCAGCCCGTTTGTGCAAGGGCAGCTATTTCAGCTTCAGTGGCCGCGCGCCATTTAGGCATCTGGTGTATCCGGCACCGGAGAGCGCCGGGTTGGGGGTGCACATGACCCTCGACCTGGGCGGCCAGGCGCGATTCGGGCCGGATGTGGAATGGGTCGATGCGCTGGATTACCGTGTCGACCCCGCACGGGCCGACAGTTTTTATGCGGCAATTCGGCGTTATTGGCCGGGCTTGCCGGATAACAGCCTGCAACCGGCCTACAGCGGCATTCGCCCGAAAATCAGTGGCCCGGGCGAGCCGGCCGCCGACTTTCGCATCAGCGGTCCGGTCGAGCATGGGGTGGCCGGTCTGGTCAATCTGTTCGGCATTGAATCACCGGGCCTCACCAGTTGCCTGGCACTGGCCGAGCGGGTGCTGGATGCGCTGACGCGGTAACGGCCGTACCGATGATCAGCGCCTGCATCATTGCGCGTGGTTAGCGCTATCCTTTGGAGATGCGCTATTCGCCATCGGAGAATTTCGATGATCAATGTACGCACTGCCCGCATGCTTGCCGATTACAAACAATGGGCCAACCAACGGCTGTTCGACAATCTGGCGCAACTGCCCCCGGGCGAAGTCGAAAAGGAACGCGCCGGAATCTTCAAGAACATGATTGGCACGCTCAACCACATTTATGTGGTGGATTGTCTTTGGCAGGCTCATCTGGAAGGCCGAGGGCACAGCTTCAAGACGTCCCATGATCTGGTCTATCCGGCATTGCCCGACCTGCGTCTGGCACAACAAAACGTTGATCACTGGTACTGCGACTGGAGCGCCCGACAGTCCGATGCCTCGCTGGACAAACCCATGCGGTTCACCTTCCTTTCCGGTGAAAGCGGCACGATGAGTGCCGGCGCGATGCTCATGCATGTGGTCAACCACGCCAGCTATCACCGGGGCTGGGTGATCCAAATGTACTTTGAAATCCCCGCCATGCCGCCAATGACCGACCTGCCGATTTACCTGCGCGAGACCGACCCGAACTTCAATTCGCTCAATGCGTCGACGGTGGAGCCGACATGTGTTGCGCAATACGCGAGCGCAACCAACGTTCTGCCGGATCGTTATCGCTGACGCCGTTCCAGACCATCGACAGTTCCGACAAGTTGATATCGAACGGCGGGTCATCGGCCCGCAACTGGTCGCTGCCTTCAATCAGCGCCGCCGCCGCATAATCGGGCACCGAAGCCAGCATGTCGGTGCCTGCCAGCAAGGCCCGCAGGCCTGAAAACTGCGGCACCGCCAATACCACTCGACGCGAACGGCCGATACGCGCCAGGTCATTGTCGATGGCGCCGCTCAAGTCCCCGGAAAACGACACCAGCGCATGGGGACGCTCGCAGAATTCATCCAGTGTCAGCGGGCCGGGTCGATTGTCACCACGCAAAACCTTGACGCTCAGGTCGCGCAGTTTCTTGCGCTTGGCATTGGCCGGCAACTCGGTGGTGTAACTGATGCCCACGGAGATTTCACCGCTGGCCAGCATCGACGACATCAACAGATAATTGACCCGCCGCACCACCACTACAACGTTCTGCGCTTCCTCGCGGATCTGCTTGAGCAGCGGCGGAAACAGGCCAAACTCGGCATCATCGGACAGGCCGATGCGAAACACATCGCGGCTGATGGACGGATCAAAATCCTTGGCCCGGCTCACCGCGCCGGAAATGGTATCCATCGCCGGCTGCAACTCCTTGAGAATCGCCAACGCCCGTGGCGTCGCCTCGAGGATCCGCCCGTTGCGCACCAGCAACGGGTCATCAAACAAATCCCGCAACCGCGCCAGCGCCGCACTGACAGCAGGTTGGCCGAGAAACAGCTTCTCCCCGGCCCGGGTCAGGTTCTTCTCGAACATCAGCGTTTCGAAGATCACCAGAAGGTTCATGTCCACGCGGCGCAGGTCGTTGCGGTTCATTAGAGCAGGCTCAGAGGTTTCGGATCCTTTTAGTAAAGCAGCAAAGCGCTAGCGATGTGCGGGTGAATCAGGAGCGCTGAAACTTCGGATCTTGCTGCGCTCCAGCTGCTACTGCCTGAACTATTATTCAGTCTGTCACTATCCTGAAAATGAGATGGTGCGAAATGTTCCTGAGTTTGATTTGTCGTTAAGGCTTTTTCATTTTCTTAAGTTAACAGATTTGTTGTATTTCTCTTTTAGGGCTTCTGCTTTGGCGATATTTCTATAGTGTTTAGGGTTTTTGATTGATTGTAATTTTTTTAGGTAAGCATCGATATTCATGAAGTTGATTCCACGAATTTCTTCAGGAAGCTGGGTTTTTTCTTTTATTGCTTTGTTTAAAATACCAAAGCTTCTGTGACTGAGTGTGATCGTGTTCGAGTATTGGGGGGCTGATGAAAGATACTCGTATAGAGGAAGTAGCTCTCGGGCTTTTTTACTATATACAACTCCTTGCAAGTAGTGCGGAAGAGAATCAAGTTGATCTATGGTTAAATTAGCAGCTATGTCCGAAGGTTTTTTAATTTCATAGCGTGGAAGGGGTGGGGTGTTTAGAGCGGTTCGGTAGTCCCTGAGGAAAGCTTTATTCATTAACTCGTAATTAAGGTTGTCATTTTTTTTGATTATTTTATCCGCTTCATCCAAATAATCTGGAGTTTTAAATTTCCGGGACAGTATTTTTGGAAACTTAGGTATATGTCCCGACGGGTCATGGCCGTTGATTGGGTCTCCAAGACAATATCCATAGGCGTTTAAGCCACCCTTGCCAAACGGGCTGAAACTATCCGGGCTATTAAAGCGCATTAGTGCTGGATTAAAAGTTCGATACCCATTCCCCAACAAATAGTGCCCGGTCACCGGATCCTGCCGTTCGCCATTGAATCCCAGTAAACTCAATAGTCCATTTTCAATAGCACGGTATCCATAAGGGGAATACGCCATGGCTTTGCGCTGTTGATTGTCTTTGCAGGTGTGCAGTACTGACCGTTGCTGGTCGGTCGCCAATAACGAGGTGTCGATTGCGACGTCGCTACTTCGCTGTTGTGCCAGCAGCAGGTCGCCCTGTTGGAAGATGGAATGGCGCATCGTTCCTTGAATTTCGGTTGCAAGGCGGCTTTGGTTGTAGAAACGCTGGTGCTCTGGTGTAGTCGCGGGAATTTGGCCGACTAAGCGGTCGAGGGCATCGTAGCGATACTGGCAGAGTACGGTTTCGTGGGGTAACGTCATGTGAGGAACTCCGAAGGCCTGCAGTGCTGGCATTCAGTATTGCTGGTATCGCAACTATTGGGAACTATCAGAACTGATAGGTGAAATTGTAGGGATGTGGGAAGAACTGCCGAAGAATATGTGGGAGCAAACACAAGTCTTGCATACGACACCCATCACCTGTAGGAGTGAGCCTGCTCGCAATGGCGGTGAGCCAGGCACCGGGGATACTCAATATGCTGGGCGTTTCACCGGCCCAGCCGGAGCAGGTTCATTCAATGCGATCCACAGCGGACTTTCGAGGAGTCTTGAGTCAGTGACCATTCCCAAGATCAAGGAATGTCACGAATCTCGCGAAGAATTCTATCTGGACGGTTTTCCCGTAGCGCTCTTCCCTCCATTTGCTGATGGGTGCGCCTATGCGTTTCGAAGGCAGGGGTATGTCGATTGGAGTTGCCACTTAACGCTATTGTTCGAGCGGCTTCTTCAGTCGGCGTTGGAAGACGGACCGCGGTTAACGACGACTCGCCCATATTGCCAAGTGCAACTCTCATCGCTGGATTCAGTTGAGCACGCCTATCCGGCGATCGGGAAGCGGATTCGAGAGCCCCTATAAACTCACGTCCATTATCGACTGTGTGCAGTCGAAGGGTATTCGTCACGTTGAGAGATGCAACTTCTGAAACTGGGGGAACAGCTAGTATGGGCTCTACTGCCGCCACGGCACGATTCAATCGCGGGGGAGGTGCATCCGGCAACATCGTTGGATCAAATCCGGGCCAGGGAGTTGGGCGGGGCACTCGCCTGACGATGCTATTGCGTACCCACCCCCATCCAAGTGAAGTGGCATGTCCTGTCGGATCTGTCTGGTTCACAGGAGCGCCTTGGCAATATGCGTATGGATTCACTCCACCTTCCCGAAACGGACTCAAACTGTCCGGACTGTTAAACCGCATCAGCACCGGATTGAATGCCCGATACCCATTACCCAAAAGATAATGCCCGGTCACTGGGTCACGCCGCTCACCGTTGAAACCCAACAAACTCAGCAATCCATTTTCAGCAGGACGGTGCCCATAAGGCGAATAAGCAATGGGATTTCGTTGTTGATTGACTTTGCAGGTGTGCAGTACTGACCGCTGCTGGTCGGTTGCCAATAACGAGGTGTCGATTACACCGACGCTATTTCGCTGTTGCGCCAGCAGCAGGTCGCCCTGTTGGAAGATGGAATGGCGCATCGCTCCTTGAATTTCGGTTGCAAGGCGGCTTTGGTTGTAGAAACGCTGGTGCTCTGGTGTAGTCGCGGGAATTTGGCCGACTAAGCGGTCGAGGGCATCGTAGCGATACTGGCAGAGTACGGTTTCGTGGGGCAACGCCATGTGAGGAACTCCGAAGGCCTGCATTGCTGGCATTCAGTATTGGTGGTATTGCGACCATTGGGAACTATCAGAACTGATAGGTAAAACTGTAGGGATGTGGGGAGGACTACCGAGGAATTGTAGGAGCAAACACAAGTGTTACGTACGACACCCATCACCTGTAGGAGTGAGCCTGCTCGCGATAGCGGTGTGTCAGTCACAGGAATGCTCAATGTGTTGACCGCATCGCGAGCAGGCTCGCTCCTGCCGGCTCATCGTTTACTCAGGCGGATCGAGTCGATCCAGTGCCCGATTCACCGCCAACTCGCCCAGCATGATGACCTGAGCAATGCCCAGCAGCGTGTTGCGATGCGAGCCTTCCAGAAAACCGGCCAGATCGGTGGTCATGACGCTGGCCGAGGCCAGTGATTCGCAGGCGTGAGCCAGCAGGGTTTCGGTGTCGATGTCGGGGTTGATGGTGAACATCGTGGTGGGTGTGCGGGGCGTGGCCATGATGTTGGCGGCGGGGTTGAGGTAGTGATTCAGGGCGCGCTCGGCCGCTTCGTGGAACTGCTTGGAATCGGGGCTTTCGTAGGGGGAGGCTGGATCTGATTCTGGCGGGTTGGGGGATGGTTTGATCATTGATAGAACTCCAGTACTAGCAAAATGGGAGCCATCACTTTCGCTACCAAACGAATGGGTGGTGACCATGCACAGGTTGGTAGACCGGAGTACTGGAACCGGCGCCTCCGAAAAGGCCCTGCGCATGGCGACCATAAAAGCAGTTATTGCTTGAAGTGGCGCTACGCGCAGTACTCCGGGCTACCAAACCCGATCGCTGTTTTTTTCAGCGACCGGCTAAGGATAAGGCCCGGACCCAAGGCGCGTAAGCCGGCGGATTCTGGCGTAACCGTAGGCAATGACGCAAGGTGTTGTAGCTTTCATCAAGTTTCGCTGACAGTCGTTAAACATATGCTTTAAACAGATGCCGCCATCGCGAGCAGGCTCGCTCCCACACGGATCTTCAACACGACATCAATCAATTGTAGGAGCACAGCTTGCTGGCGATGGCGCCTTTGAAATCGCCATCGCCAGCAAGCTGTGCTCCTACAGGACGGGTGTGTGATCAGTCGGCCGGGTGTGTCAGGACTTTCCTGAATGTCTCCACCAACGGCCGCAAATTGATCCGGTGCCATGCGGCCCACAGCGGTGTGGTGTAGGCGATCCACGGCACATCCCGCAGCAGCACGCCCGGCGGTGCGTTGCGGCTCAAGCCTTTCTGAATCATCGCGATGCCCAGCCCCGAGGCCACCAAACCCAATGCGGTGAACGGCTCGGTCGCTTGCATGCGAATGTCCGGGGTGAAACCGGCGCGGATGCAGGCGCTGACGAAGTCGTCGTGGCCATTGGCATTCTGCCGATGTTGAACGCCGATCCATTCCTTATCGGCGAGGTCGGCGGCCGTCAGTGTCGATTGCTGCGCCAGCGGATGATCTTCGGGCAAGGCCAGCAGCATCGGATCGTCCAGAACCTGAAAACCCAGCAAGTCCGGGTCGTCATCGGTCGGCGGCTCGCTGACCAGAGCGATATCCAGACTACGCTGACGCAGGCCTTCGAGTTGTTCGGCGGAACTCAGGTTGTACAGCGCGACATGCACGTTCGGCCGGTCGACCCGCAGCACGCGCAGGGCATTGGGCAGCACACCGGCGTGCATGGCGTTTTCGATGTAGCCGATGCACAAGCCGCCTTCTTCGCCGCGCCCCAGGCGCTTGCCCAGGGATTCCAAGCGATTGGCGTGGGTCAGCAGGGCGCGGGTTTCGGCGAGGAACGTCTGGCCGTCGCGGGTCAGGCGGATGCGTTGCTGGCTACGCTCGAACAAGGTCAGGCCCAGGCGCTCTTCGAGCTGGGCGATCTGCCGGCTCAGGGGCGACTGGGAAATATGCAGGCGCTCGGCGGCGCGACCGACGTGTTCTTCTTCGGCGACGGCAACGAAGTAGCGCAATTGGCGGATGTCGATCATGTCAGACCTCTGGGGACTCAAGTGCTGCACATTATGTCTTGGACGGTCCGAACGCCGCAATCTAGGATCTGCTCAACGGTCAAGCACTGGCCACTGAAACGATGAGGATTGAATCATGAGCTTGAAAGATAAACTGCCCGGCGCGCTGGGCTTCGGTACTGCACCACTGGGCAACATGTTCCGCGCCATTGCTGAAGAAGAAGCGCAAGCCACCGTTCACGCCGCCTGGGATGCCGGCGTGCGTTACTTCGACACCGCGCCGTTCTACGGCTCGGGCCTGTCGGAAATCCGCCTCGGCGCCGCAGTGTCGCGCTACAACCGCGACGACTATGTGCTCAGCAGCAAGGTCGGCCGGGTGATTCTCGATGAAGTCGAAGACGCTGCGGCCCGCGATCTGGGCGAGAAGAGCGGGGTGTTCGAGCACGGTCGCCCGAACAAGATCGTCAACGACTACAGCGCCGACGCGACCCTGCGCTCCATTGAAGATAGCCTCAAGCGTCTGCAAACCGATCGCCTGGACATCGTCTGGGTGCATGACATCGCTCAGGATTTCTACGGCGATCAATGGTTGGAATACTTCAACCAGGCCCGCACCGGTGCTTTCAAAGTGCTGACCCGCTTGCGCGAAGAAGGCGTAATCAAAGGTTGGGGCCTGGGCGTGAACAAGGTCGAGCCGTGCGAATTGACCCTTGATCTGAGCGAAGCGCAGCCGGACGGTTTTCTGCTGGCGGGTCGCTACACTCTTCTCGACCATGACCGCGCATTGCAACGCTTGATGGACGCCGCCCTGGCACAGAACGTCGAAATCGTGGTCGGCGGCCCTTACAGTTCGGGCATCCTCGCCGGTGGCGCGCACTTCGAGTATCAGAAGGCCAGCCCGGCCATCGTCAGCAAGGTCGAGCAGATCAAGCGTATTGCCGCGGCCCATGGTGTCGACATCAAAGCGGCGGCGTTGCAGTTCTCGTTGGCCAACCCGGCTGTGGCGGCGGTTATTCCAGGTGCCAGCCGACCAGAGCGAATCGCCGAAGATGTGGCCGCGTTGTCGGCGGTGATTCCTGCAGCCTTCTGGCAAGCGATGCGCGACGCAAAACTGGTGTCCGAGCGCGCCCCGTTGCCAATCATTGGAGCCTGAAAATGAAAATCGATTTGAGTGGAAAACTGGCGATTGTCAGCGGCAGCACCGCGGGCATCGGCCTGGGCATCAGCCGGGCGCTGGCCGAATCCGGCGCCACCGTGGTGGTGATCGGCCGCGAGTCGGCCAAGGTCGAGCAGGCTTTGGCAAGCATTCGCCAGAGCGTGCCGAATGCACAGTTACGCGGGCTGACCGCAGACCTGGGCACCGCCGAAGGCGCCGAGAAACTGTTTGCCGCCGAACCGCGGGCCGACATTTTGGTGAACAACCTCGGGATCTTCAACGCGGTGGATTTCTTTGACACCCCCGACAGCGAGTGGACGCGTTTCTATGAGATCAACGTGATCTCCGGTGTGCGCCTTTCACGGCATTACGTGCCGGACATGGTCAAGCAAGGCTGGGGGCGGGTGATTTTCCTGTCTTCGGAATCCGGGATCGCGATTCCGGCTGACATGCTCAACTATGGCGTGACCAAAAGCGCCAACCTGGCGGTTTCCCACGGCCTGGCCAAACGGCTGGCGGGCACCGGGGTGACGGTGAATGCGATTCTGCCGGGTCCGACGTTGACCGATGGCGTGGAGCTGATGCTCAAGGATGCCATGGCCCAATCCGGTCGCAGCTTGCAGGAGGAAGCCGACGCCTTCGTGCGCACCGCCCGACCAACCTCGATCATCCAGCGCGTGGCGCATGTCGAGGAAGTCGCCAATCTGGTGGCGTACATCGCTTCGCCGTTATCCTCGGCCACCACCGGCGCGGCCCTGCGAGTCGACGGCGGTGTCGTCGACAGCATGGCCATCTGAAACCTGTTAATTGAGAGAGAGCTTTACATGGCAACTGCATCAGCATTCATCGACATCCCGGCCTCGGCCGATCAGGTCTGGCAATTGATCGGTGGCTTCAACTCGCTACCGGACTGGCTGCCGTTCATTCCCAAAAGCGAGCTGAGCGAAGGCGGGCGCGTGCGCAGCCTGCAAACGGCAGACGGCGCAGTGGTGGTCGAGCGCCTGCAAGCGTTCGACAACGCTGCCAGGACTTACAGCTATTCGATTTTGCAGGCACCGTTTCCGGCCACTGACTATCTGGCGACGATCAAGGTTGAAGCGCAAGGGCAGGGCGCGCGGGTGACCTGGTCTGGTCGCTTCGAACCGGTGGGTGTGAGTGATGAGGAGGTGGTGGCGCTGTTCACCGGGATTTATCAGGGCGGGCTTGAGGCCCTGCGGGCCAATTACCCGGCTTGACTCGTCGATCGTTCCCACGCTCTGCGTGGGAATGCTTCAAGGGACGCTCCGCGTTCCAGCTTCCGAAAGGGACGCGGAGCGTCCCAGGCTGTATTCCCACGCGGAGCGTGGGAACGATCAGGGCGCGCGGGTGACCTGGTCTGGTCGCTTCGAACCGGTGGGTGTGAGTGATGAGGAGGTGGTGGCGCTGTTCACCGGGATTTATCAGGGCGGGCTTGAGGCCCTGCGGGCCAATTACCCGGCTTGACTCGTCGATCGTTCCCACGCTCTGCGTGGGAATGCTTCAAGGGACGCTCCGCGTTCCAGCTTCCGAAAGGGACGCGGAGCGTCCCAGGCTGCATTCCCACGCGGAGCGTGGGAACGATCAGGGCGCGCGGGTGACCTGGTCCGGTCGATTTGAACCGGTGGGTGTGAGTGATGAGGAGGTGGTGGCGCTGTTCACCGGGATTTATC